>SBHI01000150.1 GCA_006226225.1 Alphaproteobacteria bacterium | reverse complement strand
CTGCGGTTATTTGCAGATGGCCTCTCCGAAAGCGATTGAGGAATTCAAATTACGCGTTGATGAAACATCCCGCAATATTCAGGGGCTGATGGTGATGAGCGACCTGGCCCCAAATGAGAAGGGCAGTAAATTCGAGGATGGACGTTTCCGCAATACGGATAATTCACAGGCACAATCTGCGACATTGACGGTGAAACTGGACGGTGAGGCGCTGAATGTGCGTGCCAGTATTGGCTGGTTTGGGGAGAACTTCAAATTCAACCGCGTGACGGAGACAGCGACACTTATGGCATCGGCGCGGACAACACCTACGTCTACCCCAGGCTCCTGATTATTTACGATTATTCTTCACCGGGAAAGGGATAGGGGATGGCATCACGCGCCAATTGATCGGCGCGTTCGTTTTCGGGGTGGCCGCTATGCCCTTTAACCCATATCCAGCGGACATTGTGATGGCGGGAAATTTCCTCATCCATGCTTTTCCACAATCCGGAATTTTTCAGAGGTTTGCGTCCGGCGGTTTTCCAGTCGCGTTTTTTCCAGCCTGCCAGCCATTTTGTTGCGCCGTCAATCACATACTGGCTGTCACTATGGATGGTGACATCACAAGGCGCAGTTAAAGCCTTTAAACCTTCGATCACAGCGGTCATTTCCATGCGGTTGTTGGTGGTGTCGCGGGCGCCGCCGGAAAGCTCTTTTTCATGCCCGTTATAGCGCAGTATCGTGCCCCAGCCTCCGGGACCGGGATTGCCGCTACAGGCGCCGTCTGTGAAAATATCAACCTTTTTCACGCGGCCTCCGTTTCGCGGCGGATATCATGTTCAAGATGATAGCCCAGCTTTTGCAGATATTCGTGCGGATCATGTGGTGTGACCAGTGCCTCTTGCGGGCGGTTGAATTGCTCGGCAAGGCGGCTCATCAAAAAGCGCAATGCCGCGCCCTGATGTAAAATTTGCAGCGACTTATAATCTTCTGCGGTTAACGGTAAAACAGCCTGATAGGCATTCAGCAATGCGGCATATTTTTCCGTGTTAAAGCGCAGGTCGCCGTCAAAACACCATGCATTGACGCAGATGGCGAGGTCATAGGCCAGAAAATCCTCCCCCGCCAGATAGAAATCAATCACGCCTGTCAGGCGCTCACCTTGAAACAGCGTGTTATCAGGAAACAGATCGGCATGAATATGTCCTGCCGGAAGATTTTCCGGCCATTTCCGTTGTAAGCGCTCAATAATGGGCAGCAGTTTTTTTGACAGGCCCGGGGCGAATTTTTCGGCATAGGACAGGTAATCATCCTTGCGCTGTAGCAGCCGGGGTAAAGACCACGGATTTGGCCGTTTCAAAGAAAAATGCTGTCCGGCTTTATGCATACGGGCAAGGCAGTCGCCCAGAGCAGCACAATGACCGGGCGTAATCGGTGCGGGGGCACTGCCGTCCAGAAAGCTAAGCAGCAGGGCCGGCTTTCCGGACAAGACGCCGATTTTACCGCCGTCCTTATCATTTAGAATGCGCGGGCATGGCAGGCCTGCGATGTTCAGCCTGTCCATCAGTGCGGTGATGTAAGGCAGTGCTTCACGTCCCGGGGAAAAATCCTCGATCAAAGTCAGGATATAGCGTCCGGTATCGGTTTCCAGTAAGTAATTGCTGTTATTGATGCCCGCTGCGACAGGCTCGTAGCTTTTCAGCGCACCCGTTTTGTAATGCGTCAGAAAGCTTTCCAGCGAAGAACGTCCGATATTTGTGTAAACAGCCATGAGGCCGATTTTAAGAGATAAATACCGCCTGTGCCAATGCTTTATTTGCGGAGCTATTTAACGAGGCGTAGATAGGGCGGCAGCTCTTTTTTACCGTTTTTTTCTGCGGCCTTGTCGTTCCCTTTGCCGAAACTGTTCATCAGCGGGGCTGGGTACTGTTTGCGGTGTTCTCTGATTTCGATATAGCATTTTTTATTGGCATAGAATGCCAGATAGTCGTGGAGATGGCTGCGCAGATGTTTTTTCTGCGCGTCATCGGCATGGACAAGGCGTTTGGCGGTTTCGCGGATTTCGTAGGGAATTGACTCCGGCTTTTTGTCCAGCACGGTTTTGATCAGCAGTTCCGCCTCGGGATAAATTTCGGGGTTGGCGAACAGTGCTCGAAACACGGCGGAGGCCATCGAAAAATCCGTCACACGGTCCGGAGCGCGGGAAATAATGACATTGACCGCCCCGCCTTGAAAACCTTTTGCCGCCGCATCGAAAGCACGCTGATAGGCGGCGGGTTTCAGGGCGATATAGCCGTTTTCCGTGCCGTAATGGCCGGGGCAGTTGATATCGCGCGTCAACAGATAATGCAGGGTTTTAGTGTCGCCTGCCGTAGCGGCCTCAATCAGAAGCTTTTCGGGATTGGTGCTCGCCGCCTTCATCGCCGCGCTTAAACGGGTCTGGTTATCTTCTTGCCAGTCTATCGCCATATCCGCTGTCCTTATCCATTCCGTCAAACAATGGAGAAACTATAGCACGGCCTTTGTAATATGTAAAGTATATAGGTTTATTTTATTGATAATAAAGGTAAAAACTATGCGGCAACGTCGCGCGGCAGCTTGAATGTAATATTTTCTTCGGCGACTGTGGCATGTTCGATTGTGATACTGCCAAACAGGGTACTGGCGGTATCGATGACGCCTTGTATCAGCTTTTCCGGTGTGGAGGCACCGGCGGAAATACCGAGCGTGTCGATATGTGCCGCAATTGCGTCCCAATCAACGGCATCGCTGTTTTGCGCCAGATAGGCGTTTGCGCAGCCGTGTTTCTGCGCGGTTTCTACCAGACGGTTGGCGTTTGAGGAATTGGCGGAACCGATCACAACCAGCATATCACAGCGCGGTGCAATTGCTTTGACCGCATTCTGGCGATTAGTGGTGGCATAGCAAATATCTTCTTTTTTGGGCGCAGCAATGGCGGGAAAGCGGCGCAAAAGAACATCGACAATTTCCTGGGTATCATCAACAGACAGCGTGGTTTGTGTGGCATAGGCCAGTTTTTCCGGTGTATCACTGCTGAAATTTTCGGCATCTTCGGCGGTTTCAATCAAGGTGACCGCGCCTTCGGGCAGTTGCCCCATGGTACCGATCACTTCCGGATGTCCGGCATGGCCGATCAGCAGGACATGCAGTCCGTCTTTATGATGGCGCTCAGTTTCACGGTGAACCTTGCTGACCAGCGGGCAGGTCGCATCAATGAAAAACATGCCGCGCTTTTGTGCCGCTTCGGGAACACGTTTGGGCACGCCATGGGCGGAGAAAATAACCGGCACATTTTCCGGCACATCATCCAGTGTTTCGACAAAAACCGCGCCTTTTGCACGTAGGTCATCCAGAACATGCTTGTTATGGACGATTTCATGGCGGACATAGACGGGCGCACCGTATTTTTCCAGCGCTTTTTCGACAATCAGAATGGCGCGGTCGACCCCCGCGCAGAACCCGCGCGGATTGGCCAGCAGGATTGTCAAAGACTTGTCTTGATATTTCTTGCTCATGGGGTTTATATAAAGATATCCGAAGCTTTTGTCGAGAGAGACCCCAAGAATATGTTTAAAAAACTGCTGCCCGTTATGGTTCTTTGTATGCCGCTGTTGATGGCGGGATGTTCCGGCCTGAAAAAGGGAAAAATTGCACCGTCTTTGCGCTGTCCGCAAACAGGACTGATGCATTACACCGATACGGCGGTTTTTAAGGATGCGGCAGGGCAAGAAGCGGCTTTTGTCGCTTTGCAGGATTTTCGCGGTGGTTGTGAGTTTGTGCAAAAAGGTGATAAGGCCGTGGATATCAAGATTGATTTGAGCTTCTACGCTGAAAACCGCAAAACAGATGTACCGTTGAAGAAAATGGGCTTTTCTTATTTTATCGCCATTCTCGGCCCCGATGAGGCGATTTTGACGAAAGAGGTTTTCCCGCTGTCGATTGAATTTGATAAGGAAAGCGGTTCCGGTCTGGCGGTTGAAAATGTGCAGCAGCATATTCCGCTAACGGATTTGGAGCTCTCAAGCCGCTATAAGATTATTTTCGGGCTGCAACTGACGCAGGAGCAGTACATGGAAAATAAGCGCGGTCCGCAGAAAGCTGCGCAGCAATAATGGCTTTGCAGTGAAAGAATCCTTGCCCGGCAAGGCTTGCTATGCCATAAGAAAACGGAATAACAGAAATAACATGTAACTTTTTGGGAGTCTGAGACCATGACCCTGCCGATTGAAGAATTTTGGAACAGCGAATTTGCCGAGCATGTCACGGTGGCCGAACAAACGGCACATCTGTTGCAAAAAGATTTTGCGGCGCTTTTGGATGCTTGTATCCGCAGCATTAATGAGGGCGGCAAAGTCATGTTTTTCGGCAATGGCGGTAGTGCGGCGGATTCCCAGCATTTGGCAACAGAGCTGACGGCGCGTTACAAAACGGATCGCAAGGCGATTGCCGCAATTGCGCTGACAACCGATACCTCGGCCTTGACGGCAATCGGCAATGATTTCGGTTTTGAAGATCTGTTCTCCCGTCAGATCGAGGCTCTGGGCCGTTCAGGTGATGTTGCCATCGGTATCAGCACATCGGGCAACAGTGCCAATGTTTTGAAGGCATTGAAACTGGCGCGCGAAGAAGGCATTGTTACCGTCGGCTTTACGGGCGGTACAGGCGGTAAAATGGCGGATGTCTGCGATATTATCCTGAAAGTTCCGTCTCCGACAACGGCACGTATTCAGGAGATGCATATTACGCTGGGGCAGATGCTGTGCGGCGCGCTGGAACAGGCACTGGGTCTGACGGCTGCGGAGCATACGATGACCTGTTTTCAGGATATGCGTAAAACCGCATAGAAATTTAAGCGAGGATAAAATGGCAGAAAACGCTGCGGCAAAACAGGATATCGGCAAGACAAGTTTTGAGGATGCCTTGACGGAGCTGGAACGAATTGTGCGCGAGCTTGAATCCGGCAAGGGCGATCTTGAAACCTCTATCGAAGCCTACGAAAAAGGCATGGTTTTAAAACAGCATTGCGAAGCTAAGCTGAAAGAGGCGCAAGCCAAAATTGAAAAAATCACGATCAATGAAGGCGGCAGTGTCAAAACACAGGAGTTCGACGTCGAATAATCCGCTTGATAAAGAAGACAGCGATGGAAACTGAAAAACTTATTTTTTACCATCATCCCTGTCTGGATGGCAGTACTGCTGCATGGGCGGCTTTGCAGGCTTTCGGATATGATAATGCGGCTTATGTCGGCTTCACCCATGATCAGGATGATGTTCTCTTAAAAGCAATTGATGCGCATGTCACGGAAAAGACCACGGTTTATTTCTGCGATATTGTTCCGCCGCGTCCTATTCTGGAGATGTTACCGGAAAAGGCAGAAAAGGTCGTTATTTACGATCACCATGTCAGTGCCGAGAAAATGCTGAAAAACTTTTCGCACCCCAAATGCGACATCGTGTTTGATATGAACCGCTCCGGGGCGGGGCTGACATGGGATATGTTGCATCCGGATAAACAGCGTCCTTTCGTGATTGATCTGGTTGAGGCGATGGATCTTTATCGGACCGATACGCTGGGGCCGCGTCAGGATTTTTTCAGTTTTGCCGCGGGGATGGATACGCTGCCGGTTAATGACTTTAAAGTTTTTGCAACGGAATTTAGCCAATTAACGGAATCCGATGACCAGCCCGCACTGTTATCTGCCCGTGGGCAGGAACGACGCGCGGTTTACTTGAACCGGATTAAAAACGTGCTGGCTGACCTGCAATATGTAACCCTGCCGGGGCTTGAAGCGCTTGAAGGCTGTGAAGTCGGCTTTATTCGTGGTGATATTCGCAGTTTCGGACGGGAATTCTGGTTCCGTTTTCAAGAGGCTTGCGACCATGACCGGAAAGTCGTCATGCTGTGCCGTGATGAACCCGACGGGAAAAGCATTGCGATCAGTTTTCGCAGCTCACCGGAAACCGATGTCAGTTGCGCTGCTGAAGAAATCGGGTCAAAATACGGCATCAGCGGCGGCGGTCACCGCAATGCGGCAGCCGCGCGCCTGACGAAGGAACAGTTTGAATTGCTTGTGGAAAAATGGAACCTTCCTATCAGTTAAGCAGTCTTCCGGCCTGGATCGCCTATCCTGAAACGGAACGCCTTTTTACGGCACTGTCGGCAGACGGCGCAGAGACAGCACCGCGTTTTGTCGGTGGATGTGTACGTGATGCGTTGATGAACCGCACGGTCTGCGATATTGATCTTGCCACACCTTTACCGCCTGAAAGGGTGATGGAGCTGCTGAAAGAGGCAAAAATCAAATATGTTCCGACAGGTGTGGAGCACGGGACTGTCACGGCAATTGTCGACCGCATGCCTTTTGAGGTGACGACCCTGCGCCGCGATGTTGAAACGGACGGGCGGCACGCGACGGTCAGTTTTACTGAAAACTGGCAGGAAGATGCCGCAAGGCGTGATTTTACCGTGAATGCGCTATTTTGTGATATGGGCGGCAAGGTCTATGATTTTTTCGGCGGTGTACAGGATTTGCGGCAGGGCTTGATCCGTTTTATCGGTGATGCCGAAACCCGCATTCAGGAAGATTACTTGCGTATTTTGCGATTTTTCCGTTTCTACGCGCATTATGCTGGCGGAACATCGCCGGATGAAACGGCGCTTGCCGCTTGCGCAAAATATGCGGCGGAAATCCCTCAATTATCAAAAGAACGCATTACCCATGAATTTCTGCGGCTGCTGGAAGCAAAAACGGCGGCGCGCGCATTGACGTTTATGGAGGAAACGGGGGTTTTACACTGCGTCGCGCAGCAGGATGCGGCGCTGGATGTGTTGGAGAAACTGATCAAACTGGAAGAACACTGGGATACGGATTACGACGCGATGCGCCGTCTTGCCGCAGTTTTTACTGCGGATGTGGAATTGTTCCGTTTGCCGCGCAGCGCGGAAAAACACTGGAAAACCCTTCGTGATCCGGCGCTGGTGAAAAAGGTTTGGCCCGGTATGACGGATTTTGAAATCCGGCAATTTGTTTACGATAACGGCAACAGCCTGCTGCGCGATATGCTGCTGCTGGCGGCGGCGCGGGAACGCGATGTGAAAAAACGCGACACTTACCGTCATTTATATCAGCTGGCAACCTCTTGCCGTCTGCCGCGCTTCCCGGTTCTTGGCAAGGATGTTATGGCGCTGGGTATTGAAGAGGGGAAAGAATTGGGGGATATGTTGCGCAAAGTCGAAATATGGTGGCGCGATAAAGATTTTCGCCCCGGGCGCAGTGATTGCCTTGCTTATCTGCAGTCTTTGGTGGAATAAAAATTACAGCCCCAGCCACTCGATTTTTAAATGGCGTGCCAAATAGGATTCTGTCAGGGCCAGGAAGCTGGTCGACCATACGGCGACACCTGTCAGGGCGGGAACCAGAACGGAACCCTCTTGCCAGCTGTGCAGCAGTGAAGTAATCAGTAAAATGCCGCAAAGCGTACCGGCATAGGAAGACAGAAATTCAGTCATTGTTTTGGGGCGCATGGTTCTGCTCTCTTGATTCCTGTTGCTCAACTGTTTAAAACGTAACATTACCTTAACAAAAAATTAACATAATCTACGGGAAAATGCAAGAGAAATCGGCGTTTGAAATGACAAGTATCGGAAAAGAAAAGGAAAAATGGTGGCGTCCGGCAGTATTTGCGGAGAAGATTCCGCATCTGGAAAAACGTGCACGGTTGATTTCCGCTATCCGGCAGTTTTTTACCCTGCGCGGTTATCTGGAGGTCGAAACCTCCGCCTTGCAAAACAGCCCAGGTATGGAGGTGCATGTCAAAGCCTTTGAAACGCGGCTTTATGATGTAGACAGAGAACGTTTTACCGAAAAACGCCTGCATACCAGCCCTGAAATTGCGATGAAAAAGCTGCTGGTCGCGGGGCTGCCGAAAATCTTTCAAATCTGTCAGGTTTACCGCAATGCGGAAGGCTCCAGCCTGCATAGTCCGGTTTTTACGATGCTGGAATGGTACCAGACCGGCCTTTCCTATCGCGGGTTGATGGAGGAAACTGTGGAAATGATCCGTGCCGTTGCCGATCAAGCCATCCGCTGGGGTGATAAAATTTCCGACCCGTTTGCGGATTGGCAATTTATCAGCGTCAAGGATGCCTTTGTGCAATATGCGGGGATTGATCTGGATGCTGTTCTGGATGACGATGACGGTTTTGCTGCTGCTGCGGCACAGGCAGGCTGCCCTGCACATGACGGCGATACATGGGATGATATTTTCTTCCGCATTTTTTTGGAGAAGATTGAGCCTTGTCTGGGGCATCCCGCGCCAACAATTCTGTATGATTATCCGACGGGTATGGCCGCGCTATCACGCAAAAAATCGGAAGACCCGCGCTATGCCGAGCGGTTTGAAGTCTATATTTGCGGTATGGAACTGGCAAATGCCTTTGGCGAACTGACGGATGCGGCAGAGCAGAAAAGCCG
>SBHI01000025.1 GCA_006226225.1 Alphaproteobacteria bacterium | reverse complement strand
CCGTGATGCTGGACGTATTTGCGCATTTCTCGCGGATTGGTCGCGCCCATCAGTAAGCCGAACAGGACGATCATTCCGAGTCCCAGAAAGCTTCCGTACATGCTCTCTTTTTTAATAGTCTGTGCCTCATCAGGGCTGCAGGCATAGATATCGGCGGCATTGCCGTATTTGATCCGGCATTCGTCAAAAGCGCCGGCGTTATATTCTGCGGCAATGGTATTTTCCAGCGAAATACCGGCTTTGGTAAGGTCTTTCAGGAAAGTATCTTTATCCGTTTCGGTCAGATCACTGTCCAGCGCCAAAGCCTCCAGAAATTTCGGCAATTCGCTGTCCAGCGTCTGCTGTTTTGCGGCATCTTGCGCAGATGATGCAATGTAATCGGGAATCTCCGTTCCCAATACGTTCAGACGCTGGAGTGTTTCCATGGTTGCGGCATTGCTGCGGGCATCGGCACCTTGATCCAGCTGCGTATGCAGGGAAGTCAGCATCGTGGCGGTTTTTTGAAAGGCTTCATGGACAACGGCGCGGTTTTCCGTACCGGTTTTATCGGGCATCCCGTCATTTTGATGCCACAATGTCGACCCCAGAAAGAAAACCGTGCTGGCCAGAGCGCCGCCGAGAAAGACTATCTGGGCAGGTTTGTTGTAGTCGGAGCCGTCTTTGGTCGCGCAAATTTTCAGTGCCTTCTCTGCATAGGCGCGGCGCAGTTCTTTTAAATCTGCCATCGGTGTCATCCTTTTTCTTATATGAAGGGAAACGACTATAGCGGTATTTTTATTTTATGTCAATAAATGCGGAATTTATGTATTTAAAATCAAATATTTATGTGGGTTTTATTCGGGGGCTGTACAGTTTTCCAACATCCATATTTCCGGCGTTTCGGGGCCGGGCGGGGTTTTGGCATCGGTTAAAAAAGTAATGCGTTTTGATTTCTCCCAATCGGCATGGCGGAAACGTGTGCCGAAATTCGGCAGAATCAGCGCATGGGGGGCAGTCTCGTAATTGCCGTTGCGGCTGAAATCTTCATTGGCCGGATAAAAGCGTGCGCCATCAATGGTCGGGATAATCCCGCCGAAGGGAAAGGCCAGTGACATGCGGTAGAGGCTCAGTTCTTCTCCGCTGGCGGCATCACGGATATGAATGATGAAATCGTGCCAGCGATCCAGCCCTTTTTTTCCGGCAGGCGGTGCCTGTACCGTCATGCGGTAATCCAGCAGACGCTCTTCTGCGGCGTAATAAGCGGGATGCGGTTTAAAAACCGCCTGATAAATCGGGCAGTCCTCACCGGCGCGGGCGGGGGCGGGGAAAAGGCTGATCAAACACAGGCAGAAGCAAAACCAGCGGGCAGCGCGCATCATCGACGCGGCCTAATCGCTGTTTCCGTTGCCGTTCAAGGCGACGGCGCAGACGGTTTCCTTTTTCGGCATGCCGACAATATTGAAACCACAATCAACATAGTGGTTTTGCCCTGTGACGGCTTTTGACAGGTCGCTCAGGAAATACAGGGCGGCATTGCCGATATCTTCCAGATCAACCGAACGCGGCAGGGGCGATGCTTGCTGCGTATATTTGAACGTATGGCGGGCATTGCCGATCACGGCACCGGCCAGCGTGCGCATCGGGCCCGGAGAAATGGAATTGATGCGGATTTTTTTCGGCCCCAGATCGACCGCCAGATAACGGACGGAGGCTTCCAATGCGGCTTTGGCGACACCCATGACATTGTAATTAGGCATCACGCGTTCCGATCCCAGATAGGTCAGGGTAATCATGCTGCCGCCGTCTGTCATCATATCCTTCGCGCGGCGGGCGATCGAGGTAAAGGAATAGCAGGAGATATGCATCGAGGTCAGGAAATTCTCCAGCGAGGTATCGACATAGTCGCCTTTCAACTCGTTCTTGTCGGAATAAGCGATGGCATGCACGAGGAAATCAAGCTTACCCCATTGTTTTTCCAGATCGGAAAACAGGCGGTCAACATCTTCTTCTGATGAGACATCGCAGGGCAGAACGATATTGGCGCCAATGCTGTCAGCCAGCGGTTTTACACGCTTTCCAAAGGCGTCGCCCTGATAGGTGAAGGCGAGTTCCGCCCCCTGTTCATGCAGGGTTTTGGCAATGCCCCAGGCGATGGAGTGGTCATTGGCGACCCCCATAATCAAGCCCTTTTTACCCTTCATCAATTCTCCGTTACTCATCTCTTAAATCTCTATCGTTCAAGGTTCTTGGTAAGAATTACCCGTCATATTTTCCCAGCGCCAGCGTGCAGTTGGTGCCGCCAAAGCCGAAACTGTTGGACAGTGCGACATCGATGTCCGCATTTTCCGTTTTTGCAACAACCGGCACATCACCCATAGCAGGATCCAGCGTGTCGATATTGGCGGAACCTGCAATGAAGCCGTGCTTCATCATCAGCAGCGTGTAAATCGCTTCTTGTACGCCGGTTGCACCCAGCGAATGCCCGGTCAGTGATTTGGTCGAGCTGAATTTCGGAATGCCGTTTTCGCCAAATGTTGCTTTCAGCGCCTCAATTTCCTTCATATCGCCGACAGGGGTCGAGGTACCATGCGTGTTGATATAGTCAACTTTGCGACCGCCGAGAGCCTGCATGGCCATTTTCATGCAGCGCTGCGCACCTTCTCCGGAAGGGGCAACCATGTCATAACCGTCAGAGGTCAGTCCGTAACCGACGATTTCGCCATAAATTTTTGCGCCGCGTGCTTTTGCGTGCTCCAGCTCTTCCAGCACCAGCGTGCCGCCACCGCCTGCAATCACGAAACCGTCACGGGCTTCGTCATAGGCGCGGGAGGCTTTCTCCGGCGTGTCATTATATTTGGAGGACAAAGCGCCCATCGCATCGAACAGAACGGTCAGTGACCAGTCCAGTTCCTCGCCCCCGCCGGCGAACATGATGTCCTGCTTGCCGTATTCGATCATTTCTGCGGCATTGCCGATGCAATGTGCCGAAGTTGCGCAGGCCGAGGTGATGGAATAATTAACGCCCAGAATTTTGAAGGGTGTTGCCAGTGTTGCCGAATTGGTGCTGGACATGCAGCGCGGCACCATATAGGGCCCGACACGTTTCGGGCTGCCCTGACGTGCGATATCGGCGGCGGCAACAAGGTTTTTCGTGGAGATACCGCCTGATCCGGTAATCAGACCCGTGCGCTCGTTCGAGACGTCTTTTTCTTCCAGACCGGCATCGGCGATGGCATCGGCCATGGCGATATAATTATAAGCCGCACCGTCGCCCATAAAGCGCAGCAGCTTGCGGTCGACCTTTTCCTGCAGATCAATGTCAACTGCGCCGTGAATATGGCTGCGGAAACCCATTTCGGCATAGGTATCGCTGAAAACGATACCGGAACGGCTGTCTTTCAGTGATTGCGTAACGGTTTCCTGATCATTACCGATACAGGACACGATGCCCATTCCTGTGACAACAACGCGTCTTTTTTGCATGTTTCTCTCCGTATCCTGATGGGGGATTGCTATCTTGCTTTAACTGGCGTTTATGCGTTGGATTTTTATTTCTAAAGCCGCTTACATCGTGCCTGTTACATTGTGCTGGGATTTTCGAACAAGCCGACTTTCAGATCTTGTGCTTCATAAATGGTTTTGCCATCAACAGCGACCGTGCCCGCACCAATGCCCAGCACCAGTTTGCGGTTGATGACGCGGCGCAGATCGACCGTATAGGTGACCAGCTTGGCCGTGGGCAGAACCTGTCCGGTGAATTTCACCTCGCCGACGCCAAGCGCGCGGCCGGAGCCTTCCGCTCCCGTCCAGCCGAGGTAAAAACCGAGCAATTGCCAAAGCGAGTCAAGGCCGAGACAGCCGGGCATGACCGGATCTTCATGGAAATGGCAGCCGAAAAACCACAGATCAGGCTTTACATCCAGCTCCGCCGTGACAAAGCCTTTATCATAGGCGCCGCCTGTTGTACTGATCTCCGTGATGCGGTCAAACATCAGCATCGGCGGCAGCGGCAGCTTTGCATTGCCGGGGCCGAACATCTCGCCTTTCGCGCAAGAGATCAAATCATCGTAGGAATAACTGCCTTGCGGCACATGCAGGTTGGTGGATTGTTCTGTCATATTTTTAATTGTCTCAACTGCTGTTTTCAAGCCTGAAAAGTCCCTTTAATGTTAATGTCGTTTATGCAACAACTCTTATAATTCCAATAGAAAGCCAGTGCAAGGAAAATCAAAATAGCCCCTTATGAAAGATTTTTATCCCGTGTAGAATATTGAAAGATGAAACGCATATATTCTTAACTGACATCACGGCTATGGGGCGATCATTAAAAGGACGGTTTTGGGATATTCTGGTGCTGCTGGCCTTGCTGGCGGGGATGGTGGCCATGCACCAAAGCAACAAACCGCTGGTCAAACGTCTGAATTTCATCGCCTTTGATTATTACAACCGCATTTTTCCGCGCGATGTGAATGCGCCGCTGATTATGCCTGAAAACGGTATTGACGGTGTGGTCATCGTTGATATTGACGAAGCCTCACTGCAGCATAAGGGGCAGTTCCCCTGGCCGCGCGTCATTGTTGCCGATCTGGTTGAAAAACTGGCGGAGATGCAGCCGAAATCCATCGCCTTTGATATCGTCTTTGCGGAGGAAGACTGGACATCTCCTGCCAAAGTTGCAGAACTGATCGAAGGGCGGCAGGGCAGCGGCAGCCTGAACCTTGATGTTCTCCACGATCTTCCCGACCATGATGATATTTTGGCCGAGACAATTCGCAAAACAGGAAATGTTGTGACCAGTTTTGTCGGATCGGAACAGCAGATCCCAAGCATTCCTGTGAAAACCGTAAGGCTGTTTAATGCCGGTGTCTCGCCTGCGCCGGAGGATTTTCTGTTTGCAACGGGTAATTTCGCGACAACGATTGACCGGCTGGCATCCGCCGCCGCCGGAAACGGCAGTTTTACCCTCAGGCCGGAAAGTGACGGCGTTATCCGCCGTATGCCGATGTTGATCGCGGGGCCGGGCAAAAACGGCACGGTTGATGTTTATCCCTCGCTGCCGCTGGAGGCGCTGCGTGTGGCCTTGGGACGGCGTGTCGTGACGGTGACAAGCTATAAGGAACCGACCCCCGAAGGTTACGGCATCACGGATTTGAAACTGGGGGATTATCACATCCCGATCGATCAGAATGGGCATATTCTGGTTTATTACAGCGGCCATCATCCTGAGCGCTATATTCCCGCATGGGAGGTGCTGGACGGCAAGGTCGCGCCGGAAAAAATCAAAAACAAAATCGTGCTGATCGGAACATCTGCGGAAGGTTTGAAGGATATGCGTTCCTCTCCGCTGGATAAAATCGTGCCGGGGGTGGAAATTCATGTCGAAATTCTGGAGCAGATTCTGGCGGGGCAGCATCTGGAAAGGTCGGAATATTTCGCCCTGACGGAACTGATGACCATGATCGGCGCGGGTGTGCTGATGATTTTGCTGGCACCTTTTGTCGGAACGGCGGCGCTGGCATCGCTCGGTTTTTTAATACTGACGGGGATTTCTGGTGCATCGCTTTATATGTATCAGCAAAGCGGTATACTGATTGATCCTGTTTATCCGGCAATTGTGACCCTGACGATGTTTATGGCGGCGGCCATTCTCAGCAATTTGCGTGCCGAACATGAAAAGCGCTTTTACCGTGAGGCTTTTGGCCACTACATCTCCGAGGAGCTGATGAAAGAGGTGCTGGCATCGCCCGAAAAACTGTCACTGGGCGGGGAAGAGCGGGAGCTCAGCGTAATGTTCACGGATGTACGCAACTTTACCTCTATCGCCGAAACCATGCCGCCGGATGCGCTGATTAAAATGATGAATGACTTCCTCACGCCGATGACCTCGGCGATCATGGCGCAGCGCGGCACGATTGATAAATATATGGGCGATGCGATTATGGCTTTCTGGAACGCACCTGTCGATGTTGCAGATCACCCGCGCCGCGCCTGTCTGGTGGCGCTGGAGATGCTGGGGCAACTGGATGCGGTGAATGAACAGATCAAAAAAGACGCACAAAAGCAGAAACGTGTTTTTCACAGGCTGGAAATGGGAATCGGCTTGTCGACGGGATTATGCTCGGTCGGGAATATGGGGTCGAAACAGCGTTTTGCCTATTCCGCAATCGGTGACAGCGTTAATTTGGCGGCACGTCTGGAAGGGCAGACCAAAACATATAAACTCCCGGTGTTGCTGGGCGCAAAAACTGCGGAAGCAGCCGATGATCTGGCCTTGCTGGAAGTTGACCTGCTGACGGTCAAGGGGCGGACGGAGCCCGAGAAGATTTTTACGCTTCTGGGTGATGCGGATTATGCCGGAACACCGAAATTCCAGAGTTTAAAAAAGGCACATAATGACATGCTGAAACATTACCGTAACGGTGATTTTAAAAAGGCGCGTGAGATCCTGCAGGAGAAATGTGCAGCAAAAGCACCGAAAAAACTGGCGGAATTTTACGCCATGTATCTTGAGAGGATTGAGAATTATATCAAAAACCCGCCGCAAAACTGGACGGGTGTTTATGTCGCGACCGCGAAATAAGCGGTGTTCAGGGGCGCGGGTCGTCTTCCAAAAGGCCGTAGAGAATATGGTCGCGCCAGTCTCCGGCGATTTTTAAATGTTTGCGTACCATCCCCTCGCGTGTGAAGCCGAGCTTTTGCAAGACGCGGCGGCTGGGTACGTTTTCCGGCAGGCAGGCGGCTGTCATTTTATGCAGCATCAATCCTTTAAAACTGTAATCGCAGACGGCGCCGACTGCTTCGGTCATATATCCTTCCGAGGCGTAGTCTTTGGCGATCCAGTATCCCAGCGTCGCATACTGTCCTGCACCGCGCACGACGTTATTGACATTGACGCAGCCGATCAGCTTTTTCGTATCTTTTAAAAACAGCAGAAAGCTATAGCCCTGATCGCGCCGCCACTTCTTTTCCCGCGCGCGCAGGAAGGAATGGAAATCCTTTGCTAGAACTTCCCGCGCAGGCCATGCGGGCTCCCAAGGTTCCAGAAAGGCGCGGCTTTCGCTGCGGGCGTTGATCCATGCCTTTTGATCAGTTTCGCGCGGCGGGCGCAGGGTCAGGCGCGCTGTTTCCAGCACCACGGTTTCGAATTCCGGTACATGCGGTTTTCCGCTGATGATATTGCTGACAAAAGAAAGCGGCATGACAGACCCTGCCTTTCTTAAAACAGGCTGGACAGGCGTACGAATTGCGTTTCGGGCGCAAGTCGGTACATATAAACGAACTGGTTTTCCAGCACGCGTTGGACGTAGTTGCGGGTCTCGTAGATCGGGATCATTTCGATCCAGTCAATCATGGCTTCGCCACTGGCATTGCGCGGATCGCCCATTTCTTTCAGCCAGCGGTCAACGCGTCCCGGGCCGGCGTTATAGGCGGCAACCGCCATAACGGCAGAGCCGTTGTAACGATCCAGCATCTGCTCCAGATAGGTCGTGCCCAGCATGATGTTATAGGCGGGGTCGGACAGCAGTGCATCGGCACCGTTTGCAGGGCGCGGAATACCCAGTTTAACCCGTGTCTGTCCGGCGGTGGCGGGCATCAGCTGCATTAACCCCAGTGCTCCTGCAGGGCTTTTGGCTGTGGTTTCAAAATTACTTTCCTGACGGATCAGCGCATGGGTCAGTGTAATATCGCGGGCGCTGCGGCGCGGCATCCATGTTGCGGGCAGGGCGGGATAACCGTCTTCGAACAAGACGGATTTGGCGCCGGATAAAATCTTTTTGGCGGCAAAAACATTGTAATGATATTGCTGCGTGTTTTTACCCAGATCGACCAGCATCATATATTCCGACGGCGTCTCGGCGGCAATCAGCGCAGCGCGGAAGAAAGGCTGTGCCTCTTCCTGCAATCCCGCACCGTGCAGGAACAACAGCGCGCGCATATTGTCATTTTGTGCGAATTTCTTTTGTTCTTCCGCATTGATTTGCAAGGCACTCGCGGTCAGAACGGGACGGATATCGATATTGGAAAGTTTTTCCACGGCATGCTGTCCGTAAAATGTTGCCGGATGTGCGGCTGCGGCCAGATACCATTGCCGTGCTGTGGCATCCTGTTTCAGCACTTCGGCAGAGCGTCCGGCCCAGTAAGCCGCGCGTGACAGGCTAACAGGGGTAGAGACATTCTGATGCAGACTGTGGAAATGGAAGAAGGCTTTGCGCGGCTCGTTCAAAAAGCGCAGTGCCAGAAACCCTGCCAAGAACTCCGCTTGTGCAAAGGAAAAACCGCTCTGCTGCCGATGTGCGGAGACAAGGTTGTAAGCGGTTTTGTAATCCTGTTTCTCCATGGCGCGGCGTGCCAGAATATGTCTTTCGCGCCACCAGCGGTCAGGGGCGAGGCCAAGCTCCTGCGGCATATTTGCAGGGCTTAACAGCTCTGCCGCGCCTGCATCCATATCTTTATTGCGGCGCCAATAGACCCGCGCATAAAGCAGCCCCGCGTCTTTTTGAAGATTTTTCGGCACGGTATTGATGGCAGTATCAACGCCTGAA
>SBHI01000158.1 GCA_006226225.1 Alphaproteobacteria bacterium | reverse complement strand
AGTCTGTCCGGAAAATCTCCCGAACAACAGGCAAAAGAACAGGCGGATACGCTGCTGCTGCAACTGGAAACCCTGCGTCTGGGTCTATTAAGCGGTTCCCTGCCCGTCAAAGTCCTGCACAATCTTGCCGCCAGCCTGAAAAAACAGCGCCCGCAAGTCAGTGACCCGCAACTGTTGGAAATTCTGGATGAAATTGATTTACGTGCACAAGTGGAACTGGCCAAATACGAGCAGAAATAACTCAGCCGCCTTCATTACCCGCGGATTTCCGCTTGCGTTCATGCCCGTCTTCACTAAAATAAAAATTGCTGCAAAGCACCAAAATCAACCGTGAAAAGGATTGCCCGCAGATGGTAGAGAACGCGACACTTAGTGAAAGCCGTTTCAACATGTGGCGCACGCTTGTCGCCCTTGTCCATACCGATCACAAGGTCATGGACGAGGAATGTGATTTTTTCCTCCGGCGCTTTGATGCGATTCCCTTCACGGAAGAGCAAAAACAGATTCTTCGGCAGGATTTGGCAGATGTGCAAGATGTCTCAAAGCTTTACGAGCTAATCAGCGACAAGGAAGACCGCGGCACATTGATTTACTTTGCACGGTTGCTGTTCTGGTGTGACGGCGAATTCCACGCGCAGGAGGACGCCATTCTGCAACATCTGCATCAGCAAACCATCAGCAAGCTGGATCTGGAAGCCATCATGACGGATGTTAATGCCGAGGTACGCCGCACCATGACAGAGTATGATATCGACATGGAAAGCAAACAACAGAATTCCGGCCCGTGGTCAGCCTTCCTGTTCGCACTCAGCAGCGGCTTATGGCCCGCAAAGAAAATACGCGATTTCCTTAATGATTAACCGCACGTCATCAAGACATCTTTGACAAATTTTTCAGGAAAAATAAATAGATAAGAGGCTGCAAACCGGCGTTATTTATTACGCAGTTGCTCGCCTTCCGTCAGTGAGTTCTCCGCCTCATTAAATTTCACAGATGCCCGTGCCTGCAGAACCGTATTGATCTGCGCTTCCACTTCGGCAATATCTTCCAGCAGAATGGCGATCAAAGCTTCATTCACAACCTGATCCTGACGCAAGGCACCCAGATCCGTATTACTTTTCAGTAATGTGTCCAGGTTCATGAAATATTCCTTCGAGCGTGCCAAAACGGCTTCGTTATAGCTGGGTGACGCATGGCGTAATGCCGCCGGAACACCTGCCGCCAGACGAATATCCTGAACCGAAACCTCGTAGCCGCTGGCCGGGATGGCCGAACGCCGCGCAATAATGCCGGCAACCGGTTCGACAACCGCCTGACGCAATGTCGCATAGTGGTTACGCAAATTGATCTGCTTGCGCGCCTGTGCCGTGTCAACGGCGCTGGTATGAATAGGTTCGGGAACCCAGAAATCCACCAGATTCTTAAGAATCGTCTCTGCCGCCAAACGCTCATTCGCGTCGTTCATATTAATCGTGTCACGGAACAGGAAGCGTTCCACATCCACATCCGCCCCCCGCAATCCGGGTGTACCGCCGCAACCATTTGTCACCCCGAGGTTATCATTGGGATCGGCAAAAATGTTACAGTAATTGGCCCATTCGGTGCTGTGGTAAGCGCGTGTGCCGTTTTCCGTTCCCGAACCCGGCAGGTTCAAGGCGCGACCCGCCGATTCATGCAGCATGGCCGTTTTCATTGCCCGTGTCGTTTGCAGGGCGCGTTGCAGCCCCGGCGCGATTGACGCCATACTGCAGGTGTTCTCACTGGGTTTATAACGTTCCATTGCCTCGACTTCCAGCGTTTGCAGCGTATCCTGCTGTTTAGTCTGGTTGGAGGCATCCATGAATTGTCCCAAAGACAAGCTTTGATCCAGAATAGAGGTGTTCCACTGTTTCGTCATATCCTGCATATCCGGCAGGTATTCGTTGAACCACCAGTCTTCCATATAAATTGCAAACTGTTCACCGCCCTCAAAGTTCTGGGCAAAGCTCAGCCCCAGCTGATCCATTGTGAATTCACACGGGTTGATACCGGTCACCAGACCTGCCAGAAAGCCGAATGCTCCCATATAGCCGCCGCTACTACACAGTCCCGGCAACAAATTGGATCCCGGACCCGTCATACAGCCAGCACCGACACAGGTTCCCGGTCCCGGCGGCGGCGGAATAATCACACCACCCGTACAGGTCGGATCTACCGTATAATCACAAACCGGCGGCAAGGCATCCATATATTCCTGCATCGTCAAACAGGTAAAGCCACCGACAGCATCATATTGACGTGCCACAAAACCGGGCGGGCAGCCGATATCATAGCTCGGGCCACATGTACCACCCGGCGGTGTCGGCGGACAAGACATCGGGCCCAGCACAATATCGCCCGGATTAATTGTGACTGTCGGGTTCGCCGGTGCGTAAGACGTACAGCTTTCACACAGACAGGTACCGAAATCCCAAGCAATACAGCTTCCCCACCATCCGGGCGGGCCGATACCGTCCCATGCCGTACACAAATAGTGCGAACAGGTCGTCGCTTGACAGAAACTAATACCTTGCTGCGTCAGAACACTCTGCGATCCGCCACTAATGACACTGGTACCGACCGGCCACATATAAGCGCGCCCATCCGGTACAAAAACAATCGGGTCGACGGGCTGCTGGAAATTATAAGCGTGAACGGTACCGCAAGGCACCCATCCGCCCCAGATATCCCAACAAACATCCTGCCCCATACCGTAAGGCGAGGCGTTTTGCGGCGCAATAATCGACGGCAATGGCGTATTCGACGCAACAGGGCCGACGAAAGAGCTTAAAGGCTGGGAAATAACCTGACCGCCACCACCAGCACAGCTATACAGCGTTCCGCCGGGTGCCTGCGAACAGGCACATTGCGGGCCGCCGGGGAATTGTTCACGGAAACCGGGCTGAATCGCCACACCGTAAAAGTTACCGGCAGGATAAGATGAGGCCGGTGTTGTCGGCGGGGTCGGCGTTAAGCCGTAAAGATTCATATTCTGCCCGATACAGCCTGTACCCGGATCCCACCAGCACGGGTTCCAGCCTGTCGCCTGATTACCGATGGGGACGGTCGGCTCGGATACGGCATCCAGAGACGCCCCAACCGGCGGTGCCGTCGTTCCCGGCGGGAACACGGCCGTCACGGCCGGAACAACCAGACAAGCGGGCGTCGCCAAAGGCGGATTCGTTACCGGAAACATCAACGGGTCACAGACAAGACGCTGCTGTGCGTTGGCCGGACTTACAAAAAATGTTGAAAAAAGCGTCAGAACGAGCGCAAGGGCGGCCAGCTTTTTGGAAAAAAGCCTCCATTTACCCCGAGAGGAATATTCTAAATGATTCTCACACTCCATACGATACACTGCAACTGCCTAAATCGCGTTCCATATCTTTCTATTATAGCATAAAAAAAATCCCTCGTGTTTAAAATCAGGAATTTTTTTCTTTTCCCTATTATGTTTGAACATCCGTCGTGCCACTGTTTTCCTTACTTTCCGGCGTTTTCGGCACGGCTTTCTTTTCCGCATCTTCGGCGGGCGCATCTGCCGCTTTCTGATCTTTGTTTTTCAAAAGCCCCGATGCAATATTACGGTTAATTTCAATCAGCGCCGCGATTTTTTCCGGTTGGGGATTCGCCAGCACCGCAATTGTGCGCTTAAAGACAAAAACCGCCAATGTGGCGATGTTGTTTTTAATCTCTTGCGGCAACGCATGTGCATCTTCCCCTGCTTCGCTTGAAAAAACCGTCCAAAGCTTGCGGTTATAGGAGAGCGCCTCTTCGACTTCCATCTGCGGCACCACCTCGCCGGTGGCAAGCCGCTTGCTGAGACTATCCAGCTTCTGCGCCGCCTTCATCAAAAGCTGCCCTTCCAATGTCCGCTGATCCACCACGGCAGTTTTGGCATTATTGCCATAAATATTCGTGGCATGGGTATAGGGATTGTTATGCGACATTAGATGTCAGCTCCTTTTCGTAGTCGATCAGATCACGCGCACGTTTCAGCGCATTATAATATTTTCCGGCATAAATCAGATCATTGATCTCCATGAAATAAACGGATGTACTGGGCGCGGCATCCTGAATCATTTTCACCAAATCAAAATAATCCTTATGCATATCTTCGGGATGTTCGGATAAATACATCATCTGCAAAAACATATAGATTTTCTTACAGGGTGTATCGGCATCATCAACGCGCATAATGTCTTTTTCCCGCAAAATCGGCGCAGAACCTTCAATATGCAGACGTGTGCGTGATTTATCATTTGTAATCAGCGCAGATCCGATAATAACGCGTTCCGAAGGTTTTAAATCAATGATAAGGGCCATGAGCTTCTCTCCCGGCTAGACGTTTATATTAAGGGACAATTCTTCCCGTCTTTCATCCAGTATGACACGGAAAGGTAAAAGAATGTTAAATGTTTTTTGCGGCAAAACGGCGGTTTTCTTTCGATTCCGTCAATTCGTCGCAAAAAAGAAGGCTTTTGGCGCGGGGTCAATCACCTTCAGACCGTTTCTTGTGATTTCCAGCACGGCAAGGCCACGCTCGACCAGATTATCGGGACGAAAACGGAAAATACCGTCAATGCCCGCAAATCCCTGCGGTGTAACAATGCGGTCACGGGCATAAGGACTGCCGTAACCGCTATGCGTTTTAGCCAGCACAATCGCCAGCGCGGTTGAATCATAGGCCAGCGATGCCAAACGTTCCGGTTCTTTCCCGAAATTCGTATTGAAATTGGCATCAAAGTCGCGGCGCAAAGACGGGTCGGACGCTGCGAGCCACGCACCGTGTAGCGTTTGTTCATTCACCAGCGTCGGATCGTCCCACAGCCCCGTTCCCAGCAGGCGCACACGTTTTTGCGGCGCATTATAATAGCTGAACATATTGGAGACCGATTGCAGCACTTGCCCGCCGACCGGGATCATAACAGCATCAAAGGGCGGCACATATTCCTGTTCCTGCGCAGCGGCGGCGCCTTTTTTACCCTTGACGATGGCAGGCGCCTCCAGAAATTCGCGCACTGTTTCATGCAAATCGGGCTGTGCCATCGAAAAATTGCCGATTTTGGCGATATGACGGCCGTTCTGCTGCAGACTGTAATGCAGCGTTCTCAGCACAATCGTGGCATATTCGTTCCCCGGCCCGAAAAAGCCGATATTGTTGTATCCTTTGTGCAGCGCGTAATTGGTCACCCGGATAACCTGTGAAAACGGCAAAAAGCCCATCACATAAGTATTACGACCGGCGGCTTTCCAATCCGTCGTATAGGCAATCATCGGAATGCCGCGCGGCTCCGTTACCGCTTTCACGGCCTTAACGGAATCGGAAAAAAGCGGCCCCAAAATCAGCTGCGCCCCTTCGGCAATTGCATCCTGCGCTGCTGCGCTCGCGCCTTCCGGCGTGCCTTTCGTATCTTTCGGCATCAAACGGAATTTACTGCTATCCAGATCAAACAGCGCCATCTGTGCGGCCTGCATCATGGATTTCCCCAGTTTGCCGTGCTGGCCCGACAGCGGCAACAGCAGCGCCACTGCCACTTCGTGCTGCCCTGCAGCCGGAACAGCGGACGGCCCGCGCTCATAAGCCGGACTGCCCGCAGGCGGTTTCAAAATCTCGCTGGACACCTCGCCGTCGCGCCCGAAACGCTGTTGATAACGCCGCTCCTGCTCCAGCTGGCGGCTGTAATCCTCCCCCTGCTGTGCTGCGGCTTCACGAGCGGCCTCATGGTAATAAACTTCCAGACTTTGCCGTTTTTCCGCCGTTTGCCAGTCAATCTCAGGACGCTGGGTCTGATCCGTTTGCGCATTTTTCTGATGCGCCTCCTGTTTCGAGAACGACCAGGGCGATGTATAAGGAAAACCGCCATAAGATTGACAGCCTGCCAGAAACAGCAGCGACAACAAAAACGGAAAGAGAAAGACTCGTCTGAAAGCTTGACAGCGCGGCACGGGTAGCATAATCATAATACCTTGAAATAAAAGAATATTGCTGTTATCGGAACCGCTTCAATGAACCAGCCCACCTCTTTTTTTACACCGAATCCGTCAGGAATGCCAGAGCCGGGACTCTATATTGTCGCAACACCGATCGGAAATTTGCGTGACATGACGCTGCGCGCCGTTGATATTCTGACCGCCGCCGATGTCATTGCCTGTGAAGATACGCGCGTTACCGCCAAATTAAAAAGCGCTTATGGGCTGAAAGCACCGCTTTGTTCCTATCACGACCATAATGAGGAAAAGGCCACCCGCCATCTTTTAAATGTGCTCTCGGACGGTGATAAAATCGTTGCGCTGGTCTCTGATGCCGGAACACCGCTGATGTCCGACCCCGGCTACCGCCTTGCCCGCGCCTGTATTGATGCGGGATATCCGGTTTATTCCATCCCCGGTGCCTGCGCTTCGGTCACGGCATTGACGCTGTCGGGGCTTCCGGTCAGCCGTTTTCTGTTCAGCGGTTTTCTGCCTGCCAAAAGCACCGCCCGCAAAAAAGAACTGGAAACATTGGCCGAAATTCCCGCCACACTGGTCTTTTACGAAAGCGCCAAACGCGTCACTGCCTGTATGAAAGACATGCTTGCCGTGCTGGGCGACCGTGAAGCCGCCTTGGCGCGCGAGCTGACCAAACGCTTTGAAGAAGTGCTGCGCGCACCGCTTTCCGAATTAATCGCCCATTGCGAAAAGGACGGCATTAAAGGCGAAATCACACTTGTCATTGCCCCCGCCGATCAAAATGCCGCCAAAGATGCACTAACGCAGGATGATATCGATGCGCTGCTGATCGCCGCACTGGATGGCGGCAAAGAAAGCATCAAAACCGCCTCCGCCGCGATTGCCGACAAGACCGGATTGAAAAAGCGCATTTTGTATAACCGCCTGCTGGAACTGCAAAAGCAATGAGCGCCCCCCGCCAGAAAAAACAGGACGAAAAACGCAGCTTCTGGCGCAAAGGTTATTTTGCCGAGGAATTTTGCAGGATTTACCTGCTGCTGCACGGTTACAGAATTCTGGCGCATCGTTACAAAACCAAACGGGGCGAAATCGACCTGATTGCACGGCGCGGCGGACAAATCGCTTTTATCGAGGTCAAGGCCCGCAAAACCGAACGCGACGGCGGTGAAGCGGTGCAGGGAAAATCCATGCGCCGCATTACGGATGCGGCAAAGCTGTTCCTTGCCGCCCACAGCCAATATCACAATTGCGACATGCGTTTTGATGTCATGATTGTCACCTCTTTTTTCAAACGCCCCCCTTTGGCACAAAAACGCCTGGCAGGCCGCCTGATGTAAAACCTCTTGGGTTTTCACGAAAAATAGAATAGAATCAGGAGTGAAGAGATAATCCGGTGCGGTGTTCTGCCGCAGCCGTTTTCAAAAAATCTTTTTAAAGGAGTGACGCTTTCATGCCACGCAATGTGATAAAGAAATGCGGTAAAACTTTCTCGAAAGCAGGGAAAGCCCTGTCCCTGTGCCTGATTGCCCTGACCTTGTCGGGTTGCACACCGACCAGTCTTGCCCTGTCGGGCGGTACGGCGGTGGGCGTTGCCGCCGCACGTGAAGGCGGGCTGAAGGTTGCGGCAACCGATACGGCAATCCGTCTGCAAATCCATGATTTATGGTTCCGCCATGATTTTGACATGTACCGCAAATTATCACTGACGGTGCGTGAAGGCCGTGCGCTGATTACCGGCACCGTGCCTGATCCCGATATGCGTGTTGATGCCGTGCGTCTGGCTTGGCTGGCGGATGGTGTCCGCGAAGTGATTAACGAGGTCAATGTCGATGACCCAACAGGCGTGCGCGGTTATCTCGGCGACAGTCTGATCACCGCCGGCATTAAAACCCGCCTGACCTTTGACAAGGATGTGCAATCCATCAATTACACGGTCGATACGGTTGATAATGTCGTCTATCTGATGGGTGTCGCCCAGAATGAAAGCGAGCTCGGCCGCGCCATCGACCATGCCCGCCGCACAAAAGGCGTCAGCAATGTCATCAGCTATGTCCGGTTGCGCGGCGAAATGCCGCCTGCTTTGACGGCGGCACCCGCAAAACCGCCCGAATTCAGCTCGCCCGCCCGTCAAGAACCCGCGATTGAACAGGCACAGGTCAGTGAAACATTTTAAAATTTCAGGAGTATAACAAGCATGGCATTGGTCACCGGTATTTGTCTGTTGGTTCTGGCCGTTTTGTATCTGGGCGAAAGCATCAAACATGAGGGCTTTCAGAATTTTTACAAAAAGCTGGCCGCTTTTCGCGACATCATCGGCTATTGGAGCTTTCTCTACGGTATTGTCGGCAGTTTTCTCTCGATCTTTTTCGCCGCTTCGGCAAAAAGCGGCTTTATGGTCTTCATCACCAGCTTTCTGATTATTTTTCTCGCTTCGCCGATGGCCTATCCCAAGCTGCAAAAATACATCAAAAGCGATAATCCGGTCTTAAAGGAAGAGCTGGAGAAAATGGTCAATGCCGCCAATAATTACGGCTATGTCATGTCGGGCATCGCCGTCATCCTCGCCGGTGTCTGCCTCAGCACGATTTTTTAATC
>SBHI01000180.1 GCA_006226225.1 Alphaproteobacteria bacterium | reverse complement strand
TTTTCCGTGCTTTTTCTTTGAACTGTTTTTAAGCCTTATGCGGTGCCGGGGCCTTTCGAAGCACCGTCGTTTTTGCGATCCGGATTGATGATTTTGATGACGTTTTCGTCAGTCTTTTTGGTTTTGCTGCCGCGGAAAGCATTGGACAGCTTGTTCATCAGGCCGTTTTTCGGCTTTTGCTGTTGATCGAAAGATTTCGCCGGAGCGGTTGTGCGCTTTACGCGGCGGATCGCGGGGTTTTCACGGCGGCGCTTGAAGCCGTAATAGGCATCGGAGACTTTTTCATGCATTTTCATACCGGCAGGGAAACCTGCGATAAAGCCCATAACACTGGCGACCGTGGATGTAAATCCAATCACGGATGCGGATGCGGCGGTTGCAGGCAGAACGGCGGCAAGGCCGAGACCGACAACGGTTGATGCAAGCATGCTGAACGCAACAGCGGTTACGGCAACGGCAGCAAGCTGGGTAAATGAATATCCTCCGAACATGTGTTATCTCTCTATCTTAAAATTGTGGATGGAATGTTAATTGCCCTGCAAGATTAGCGGCTTCAGACCGAAAAGTCAAGAATTTTAATAATCACTCCGTCAAGCATTATTGAAAAAAATAAAACTTGTCTTTCAGGGGGATTAGTGTTACAAAATCGTCACGCATTTTTTCAAGATTATGATAATTTATTAGGCGACAAACTGCCATGTCAGAAAAAGAACCCAAGAAAAAGAAGAACTTATTCGACTCGCTGAAAGACACTTTTAACAGCTTTGTCGATGAAAAGAATCTTGAACAGGGGCTTGAGCAAAGCGGTTTTTTCCGCGCCGTCCGCCTTGGACGGATTGACGAGGTCGTTCAGTATCTGCGTGACGGGCAGGATATCAATGCCTATGGTTTAAGCCGTCAGACGGCGCTGCATACCGCAGTTTCCAAAAATAATCTTGAAATGTTCGAAACACTCCTCAAAAACAATGCCAATCCCTTTTTACCTGCTGATGACACCTATGGCACGACGGTAATCGACCGCATTATCTCGCGCGATGCGCATGACATGCTGGCAACTTTGCGTAAATACGGTGTTGATCTGAGCAAAACCGACCAGCGCGGCGAAACCGCCCTTTACAAGGCTGTGGAGCAGAATAAGCCGGAGATTGTCCGCGAGCTGCTGTCATGGGGGGCAGACCCGCTGTGGACAGGCAAGGGGCAGATGACCCCCGTGATGCTGGCGATGAGCCGCGGCTATGTTGAAGTTGTCGAGGAATTACTACAGCATAAGGCTGTGCAGGAAAATTTGAACCATCCCGAAGCTTTTGGCATGACCAAAGAGCCGCTGATGCATCAAATTCTGGAACTTGGCTCGGAAGAGCTGGCACCGGTGCTGTTGAAATACGGTATCGATTTTAATGTCTATAATGCTGACGGCTTAACACCGCTGCAAAACGGCATTTCACGCGGCGAGATGAAATATGTGTCGCTGCTGGCGGAAAAAGGCGCTGATATGAATGCGATGCCGAGCGCGGGCGAGGGCTATCTTCCGCTGCATTTCGCCTGTGATCCCTGGCGCTGGAAAAACGTCAATACCACGGATGTTTTGCGCGTGCTGCTGTTTACGGGGGCTGATCCGAATATTCTTGATAAAAAAGACAATGCCACGCCGCTGTCGATCCTGCTGCGCAAAGATAATGTGGCGGATATTACGGGCTGTGTCGATGTGCTGCTGGCTTTTGATGCTGTGACGAATGTGTATGATAATCACGGTAAAACGCCGCTGCTTTATGCGCTGGATCTTGACCGCGAGAAAATGGAAAAGATCGTGGACAAGCTGCTGGAAGCTGGCGCAAACCCCAATTTCCCTGAAAAAGATACCGGAAAAACGCCACTGCATTACGCCGTTATGCGCGGAGATGAGTGGCTGGTGGAGAAATTCATGGAATATGGCGGCAAGCCGCTGCAAAAAGACAAAAAAGGCGATACGCCTTTGTCACTTGCGAAAAAACAGACGCCGTCACCGGCCTATCTGGCCGCTCTGCAAGGGCAGCCGCGTGTTGCGGGAAACGCACCGACTGATGCGGGTGTGCAACAGGCGCAAGCCCGGACAAAACGCAATAAGGGCGGCAACCGCCCGCGCTGATCTCTCTTCTTTTTGAGAACTTTAAGAGGCTGGTTTATTTTTAAACCAGACTTCCTGAATAATGCTTTGTTTGATGCGTTCCTGCGTCGCTTCGTCAATTCCGAAATGGCGTGCTGCAAAATCCGCCAGACCCTGTTCATAGGGATGAATTTTGCCGTCGGCGACCAGAATACGCCATAAATCCTCATAGAATTGCAGTGTTTCAGGTGCGCGCAGATTGTTTTTCAGGGTTTTGATGAATCTTTCCATTTGCAGCTCATGCCCTTCGGTGAGCTGGGCATTGATGATCAGGTTTTCCAGCACGAAATCGTCAAAGCCGAAGCGGCGGCGGGTCAGGTCGCGGATGACACCGATTTCCCGTTCATCCATTTTATAATCGGCAAAGGCGGCGTAAACCAGCAGGGCGGCGACAGTCATTTCCAGATTAGCGCCCATCGCGAAATCGGCGTAGCAAAGCTCCGGATTGTTAATCAGTGCCGTAAAATCATTCCATAGCATGGCGTTACCTTAGGACGGGGAGGAAATTTCCCCATATTGTTCAAGTATCGTCGATTATTTTCTGCACGGTGGTTTTAAAGGAGGATCCGCTGTTCATCAAAACTTCGCGTTTGATCTCTTCATGTTCCATCGGGCCGATATTGAAGCGGGCGGCAAGAATATTCGCAATCCGTTGCTCCAACGGGTCAATTTTACCATCCGCCATGATGATATGCCAGATGGTTTTAAAAAATTCCCGTATTTCCTGATCATTGAAGTTGTTTTTGATCGTATCAATGAATTCATGGATATCGACATATTCGTCGCTGGTCACGCCGGCGCTTATAATCAGATCATCAATAATGGTGTCGTTATAGCCGAAACGGTCTTTCAGCATGCCGCGAATCATATCGATTTCATCCTGATGGAAGCTTTTATCGGCAAAGGCCGTATGTACCAAAAGTGTTGCCACTGCGATATTTACCGTGTCTTGCACGTAAAAATCCGCGTAACGCAGGTCATGGTTGTGCACCAGTGTATTGAGTTCCTGCCACATGAGCCTGTCTCCCTTCCGCATTCTTATTTTATATCAGCGACATTTATACCTTTTATAGTCTAACACAGGAGGGTTAATGATTGTTTTATATCACTCATCACTTCTGTGTCTTGCATAATATGGAATGCTGTTTGATATAGGCGTTTAGCCGGTGCCGCTTTCTTCGAGCAGCTTTTGGATGCCGCTTTTATGGCGGGAGGCTTTGCCGAGCACTTCGTTTTTGATCTCTTCATGCTCCATCGGGCCGATATTGAAGCGCGGTGCGAGAAGATTGGCCAGTCTTTGTTCAAAAGGATGGATTTTGCCGTCGGCGATGATAACCTCCCAGATCATGGCGAAAAATCCACGGATTTCCTCCGGGCTGAATTTGGCGCGGATAATATCAATAAATTCATCAATATCAAGGATTTCGTTGCGGGTGCGGTCGGCATGGGTGATCAGATGCTCGATCAGTTCCTCGCTATAACCGAAACGGTTCCGGATCATATCCTTGATGCGTTCAAATTCGCTTTCATGGAACTCCTTATCGGCCAGCGCGGCATGGATAAACAGTGCAGCGGCGGAGATATGCAGATTTTGCTCCTGCGAAAAATCGGAATAGGCGATATCCTCATTGTGAAAGAAATCAACGATTTGATCCCACATGCGCATATCATAGACTTCTTCTTTCAAAATGACGCTGTCATGCCAGACAACGCCCAGCAAATGGCAGATTTTGCGCATTAACTGGTCTTCCTTATGTTTGATTTTTCCGTCGGCAAAGACAACGCGCCACAGCATGCGCACGACATCAAGCCGCCCCGCCTGATCGAAATTGCGGTTGATCACGCGGACAAAACCATAAAAATCGATGGCGTCATCACTCTGTTTTTTGGCTTCCTCCATCATGCGGGTGATCATTTCATAGGGGATGTCCAGCTCGTTGAGCAGAATGGCGCGGATGGCGCGCTGCTCTTTCTCATCATAATCTTCATCACCGGCGGCGATATGGACGAGAAGGGCGGCGATGCTGAGATTGAGATTGTCGCCCTGCCGCAAATCGGCGGCGCTTAAGTTCTCGCGTGCTAGTAGACCTGTCAGTCTGTCCCAGAGATTTTGGTTTTTGTTGTCGCGCAGCATGATTGTTCCGATCAGAGAGAAAATTCCAACCCCGTCAGCTTAGCGAAAAAAACGATGATGAGAAAGGTGAAAGGGAAATATTACGGCGTCTTTCTACGGCGGAGGATGCGGCGGTAATGCATATGTGCCATGCCGGGTGTACCACCCTCGGTGACGAGGGTATTATAGGCCTGCCGCAGTGATTGCGTGCCTTCCAGTTCTGTGAAATTGCGGATAACCGTGGTCATGCTGCCGGTACGGAGATCTTGCGTGTGGCGGCTGTGTTCACGGTCGGCAAAATTGAAAATATCGGTAATGCGCAAGCCGCCGTCCTGACGGTAATAGACATGTTCAACCTCGGCATCGCTGGTTTTGCGCCAGATATCCGTTTCTTCGGCAAGCGGAGCATCATCATTCAGTGCTGCCATACCGTTTTTCAGGAAATCTCTGATCAGCTTGGCGACTGCGGGGTTATTGCCGCTATTGGCCCAGTCGATGGGCCCCATCGGGTTGGTGCCGTCGCTGCCGATGGCGGTGGCATCCGCGCCGCGGCGCAGCAGAAGTTTTGCCATTTTTAAATGCCCGTAATAGGCGGCATGGATCAGCGGCGTGTTGCCCTTGCTGTTGCGAGCGTCGATATTCGCACCTTGTGCAATCAGATAATCGGCAACGCGACATTGGCCGGCGATGGCGGCACGGGATAGGGCGGTTTCGTTATTGCCGTCCTGTGTATCAATGGGAACACCTTCTTCTTCTATCAGCTGGCGCACAGTCGTAAGATCACCGGTTTTAATGGCGCTCATCAATGCTTCGATCTGGTTTTTGCTTGCCATGTTTTAGATGCTTTCTGTCTTTTTTGCTGCAGCAAAGCCGCGCTGCAAGGCAGGGAATAATATAGTTATGTAATATAGTTTTGTCAATATGATTTTGCTGTTGATGGCGGCGATTTTGTGTAGAATAGGGCATCTTTTTGGATATTGCACAGGACAGGAGAGAGTTCATGCCGCATAATCTGCTGACCCATCTTTCGGACGAAACGCGCGCCCTGCATGATAGCGGGCTGTATAAAAAAGAGCGTATCATTACCTCGCCGCAGGATGCGGAAATTACCAATGACAACAAACATGTTATTAATCTCTGCGCCAATAACTATCTGGGGCTGGCAGATAGTGCGGAACTGATTGAGGCGGCAAAAAAGGCATTGGACACGCATGGGCTGGGTATGGCCTCGGTGCGCTTTATCTGCGGCACGCAGGATTTGCACAAAAAGCTGGAAGATACGGTCAGCGGCTTTCTGGGAACGGAAGACACGATCCTTTATTCTTCCTGCTTTGATGCCAATACCGGGCTGTTTGAAACCATTTTGACCGAGGAAGACGCGATTATTAGCGATGCGCTGAACCATGCCAGTATTATTGACGGCGTGCGGCTGTGTAAGGCCAAGCGCTTGCGCTATGCCAATAATGATATGGTCGATCTGGAAGAAAAACTGAAAGAGGCAAAAGACTGCCGTTTCCGCCTGATTGCGACGGATGGTGTTTTCTCGATGGATGGTATTATCGCGAACCTGCCTGCTATTTGCGATTTGGCCGATAAATATGATGCGATGGTGATGGTTGATGACTCCCATGCCATCGGCTTTGTCGGGCCGGGCGGACGCGGCACGCCGGAACATTGGGGCGTGCAGGATCGGATCGACATCATGACCGGAACCTTTGGCAAGGCGCTGGGCGGTGCCTCGGGCGGTTTTACCTCCGGCAAAAAAGAAATTATCGACTGGCTGCGCCAGCGCTCGCGTCCCTATCTGTTTTCCAACACCATGGCACCGCCGATTGTCGCTGCAGCGATCAAGGCGCTGGAAATGGTGACGGAAGGCACGGAATTGTTGGCAAAGCTGCGCGGCAATGCGGAATATTTCCGCGAAAAAATGACGGCGCTGGGCTTTGAACTTGTACCGGGCGAGCATGCGATTATTCCCGTGATGATCGGTGATGCGAAAATCGCTTCGGAAATGGCGGATAGGCTGCTGAAGGAAGGGCTGTATGTCATTGCCTTTTCCTATCCCGTCGTACCGCAGGGCAAGGCGCGTATTCGTACACAGATGTCGGCGGCGCATGGGCGCGAGCATCTGGATAAGGCCATTGCTGCCTTTGAAAAAGTCGGCAAAGAAATGGGCATGATTTAGGAGTGTCTTGAAACATGAAAGCACTGGTCAAAAAAGAGGCGAAAACCGGACTTTGGATGGTGGAGGATTCCGCTAAACCGGAATGCGGCGTCAATGATGTGTTGATCAAAATCCGCAAGACCGCGATTTGCGGCACGGATATCCATATCTGGCAATGGGATGACTGGGCGGCAAAAACCATTCCCGTGCCGATGGTGGTTGGGCATGAATATGTCGGGGAAATCGCCGATTTCGGATCAGGTGTGCGCGGCTTTAAAAAAGGCATGCGCGTCTCGGGCGAGGGGCATCTGACCTGTGGTCATTGCCGCAATTGCCGCGCCGGAAAACGCCATCTGTGCCGTAATACCGTCGGTGTCGGCGTCAACCGCCCCGGTGCCTTTGCCGAATATCTGGTTATTCCGGCGGAAAACGTCTTTCCGATCCCCGATAATATTTCCGATGATATGGCGGCGATTTTTGATCCGCTGGGGAATGCCGTGCATACGGCGCTGTCTTTTGATCTGGTCGGCGAGGATGTGCTGATTACGGGCGCAGGGCCGATCGGCGTGATGGCGGCGGCGGTTGCGCGCCATGTCGGCGCGCGCCATGTTGTGATTACCGATGTAAATGATTACCGTCTTGATCTGGCGAAAAAGCTGGGCGTTAGCCGTGCGGTGAATGTTGCCAAGGAAAACCTGCAAGATGTTATGAAGGAACTGGGTATGACGGAGGGCTTTGATGTCGGGCTGGAAATGTCGGGAAATGAGGCGGCTTTTAACCAGATGATTGATGTTATGAACCACGGCGGACGCATTGCCGTGCTGGGCATCCCGCCGAAAGAAATGGCGGTTGATTGGACAAAAATCGTCTTCAAAGGATTGTTTATTAAGGGTATTTACGGGCGTGAAATGTATGAGACCTGGTACAAGATGACAACGATGCTGCAAAGCGGGCTTGATCTGACACCGATCATCACGCATCATTTCGGCATCGACGAATTTGAAAAAGGGTTTGAAATCATGGGCTCGGGCAAGTCGGGGAAAGTCATTCTCGACTGGGCGGCCTGAACAAAAGAGAGAAAGGGGAAAGCCATGGCTGACGCAGCAATCGCAATCAAACAGGGAGGACAGGACATGCAGAAGGATACGGCAGAGCTGATGGGGCTTTTCGGTGTGGACGCGGCGCGTTATACGGGCGGCACGCTGAAAGTTCACTCCCCGGTTGACGGCAGTGAAATCGCCGCCGTTCATGAAGACAGCGTTGCGGAGGCTGAAGGAAAAATCGCGGCAGCACATCAGGCATTTCTGGCATGGCGCAAAATTCCTGCACCGAAGCGCGGCGAGTTGGTACGCATTTACGGCGATATTCTGCGCGCTTATAAAGAGCCGCTGGGCCGTCTTGTGACGATTGAATGCGGAAAAATCCTCTCCGAAGGCCTGGGAGAAGTGCAGGAAATGATCGATATCTGCGATTTTTCCGTTGGCTTGTCGCGCCAGCTTTATGGTTTGACGATTGCCTCGGAACGCCCCGGCCACAAGATGCAGGAAAACTGGCATCCGCTGGGCGCAATCGGTGTGATCAGCGCTTTTAACTTTCCGGTTGCTGTCTGGTGCTGGAATGCGGCGCTTGGCTTTGTTTGCGGCGACCCGGTTGTCTGGAAGCCGTCAGAAAAAACACCGCTGACAGCACTGGCTTGTGAAGCCTTATTCGCAAAAGCCGTGAAACAATATGGTGCGGATGTGCCGGAAGGCTTGCTGTCAGTCGTGATCGGCGGGCGCGAGCTGGGTGAGCTGCTGGTGGATGATAAACGCCTGCCGCTGATCAGTGCTACAGGCTCGACCAGCATGGGGCGCGAGGTTGCACCGCGTGTGGCGGCACGCTTTGGCCGCTCCATTCTTGAGTTGGGTGGTAATAACGCGATGTTGCTGACTCCCAGTGCCAATCTGGATCTTGCGCTGGGCGCAACCGTGTTTGGTGCGGTCGGTACCGCCGGACAACGCTGCACGACCCAGCGCCGGTTGATTGCGCATAAGGATGTGCTGGACGGTTTTATTGCCCGCGTTAAAAAAGCCTATGAAACGGTCAGCATCGGCAGCCCGCTGGAGCCGGACACGCTGATGGGCCCGCTGATTGATAAACAGTCATTTGACGCGATGCA
>SBHI01000026.1 GCA_006226225.1 Alphaproteobacteria bacterium | reverse complement strand
CCGTCTTGGCCATCCTGACCGTCTTGACCATCCTGCTGCTGTCCGTCCTGCTGTTGCGGAGGGCCATCCTGATTCTGCAAGTGGTCGTGCTTGTTATCCTGTTCTTGCTGCTCGTTATTCTCAAGCTGTTGTTCAACCTGCTCGGCAGTCTGTTCCAGAATTTTCTCGATCAGCTCTTCCGCATATAAATCCCAGATATGCGTCACAATCTGGTTCCGTTTTCTGTCATTTTCACGGATTTTACGCTCGATCACATCATCGCCGTACAGACGCTCATGCTGTTTCGGCTGCAAGTTCTCAAGACCCTCATCGCCGCGGCACAATTCCAGCAGCATTTTGAAATCGGGATGGTCAACACCTTTCGGACCGCCCGCATTTTTCTTTTTCAGCGACTCCATTGTCCGCACCTGATCGGTATCCACACCGCCCTGTTTCCAGGCAGCATCCGTGTTTTCGAACAAGCCGTTATTCTGGAAGAAGCTGATACGTACCGTATGCACAAGGTTCAAATAACGTGCCAGCTCTTCCGACATGTTATTACCCTTTTTCGGAGGCGGCATAAAACCGAATCCTTCAGAGGTCACGCCGGAGTTATTCAGCGATACACCGAAATCCTGCATCCGCACCTGGCCCAGATTATCCACATATTTATTGACCGTGTTGCCTTCAGCCGCTTTAAACAGCATGTGGCGCAGCTGCCATTCGGCGCTCAATACACGCATTTGCTTATATTCGTCTTTCGACAGCTGCGGGCCTTTTTTCGCGGAAGCCTTACGCGACTTCACCAGCAGCGGCGACAGCTCTTTATAAACCTTCTGCATCCGCTCGGGATAGCTGCGCGACAGATAGGCGTAACCGATCTCGCGCATTACATCAGCACGGGCGTGCTCGAAACCGACAACAAGGCAGTGCATGAAGTCGATATTAATTTTGTTGCTGTTCTGGTCGTATCCAACGCCACTACCGGGCTTACCCCATTTATAGGAAGTTTGGCGGTGGCGCAGTACTTCTTCGACATTCTGGGAGTGCGACAATAGCTCCTGCGTTGCATAGCTGCTTTCCGTGAGCTGTTTCCACAACCCGGATTTTTCGAATCCCTGCCAATCCACAGGGTTTTCCCATTCACCAAGCTGGTCAGGGTTCAATGCAAGATAAGTCAGACCCGCGCCCCACAGAACCTGTTTGGACGGCGTGTTAATTTGCGGACGTTTCGGTGCCTTACCGGATTGCAAAGCCTCCAGCATATTTTGCGCTTCAGCCTTGAAATCATCATTCTGGCCGGGAATCGTCGCAACGAATTTTTTCAGATCTTCGAGACCGAACTCAACAGGGGCACCCGATTGCGCAGCACGAAACGTCGAGGCCAGCATGACACGGTGGCCAGTCAGCGGCTCCTTCAAAATATTCTGAAGCTTTTTACGTTCCTTATTGCTGTTCTTGTCTGCCATTTACGGCCCCCTTCTTCAGGTTTTGAGCGGGTTTCTATCTTTCCCATCCGAAAGCGAAACCTTCTTTCATTCTGCTCCGGCCAGAAAGCTGTCAGGTGGGTTTCTCCGTTTAGATTTTATTAACCCTTACCTTTTACACTTTCCATTCAAGAACAGGCGAATCATAGTCAAGAAAGGTTTTTCATAATTTCTCTATATATTCCAGCGGACTAAGGCGGTTTTCCCTTGGGAATCGTGGCCTTTTGTGCGCTTTTGCGCCATTTCTCGAAGCAGTCATACACTAGACGATTAAAAACTCATATACAAGAGAAAAAAAGGTATATGTGAAAAAAAATAAAACAATGATGCGCTCTTCGCATGTTTTTGTTGCGAAAATTACAAAAAAAACGCTTATACGGCAAATTTTATACTAAACAGCATTAAAGCGGTTAAAAGCGACAAGTGAAAAAGCGCCGCCAAACGCAGCGCCGCTTGCAGCACTCCCGGTCGCGCGACACCTTCCGCATCCGCCGCTTCCTCTCCCAGAATCGTGTCCGCCGCTTTCGCGCCGATATACCAATGCGGTGCCGTTTCGCCGAGGATCACTCCCGCAGCCGCGGCCATCACCGCCGTAACGGCAAGCAATCCGTGCGTCAAAAGCGGCAAAGGATCCTGACGCAAATCCGCGAGCGCCGCCTGCGGCGGTGTACGAAAAGCCAACAATGCCGCAACATATAACAGCGATGCCGTCATTAAGCCGGGCAGCAAATCCATCACCTGTGCCACCAAACGCAGCGGCAGAGTAAACAGCGAATCGCCCTGCCGAGGAAGAACAACCAGCGCCGTCATGACCAGAACATAAGAAAACATTCCGTAAAGCCCCGCCAACCAGAACCATAACAACGGCCCCGTCAGCAATATATTCATGTAATACCCCGCTGAAACCGTCCCCGCTTTTATATAGGGCGACATCTCCTTGGAAATCCGTGGTACCGGAATACCAAGACAGGAAAAAAGGCGTACAATCTCCGCACGCTCAGGCGGCGCTTCGCCGACTCGCTGCAAAATACGGCTGTGTATTTTATAAATGCGTGTAAAGCCAAGACAGATATAGAAACAGACAAACAGTACCGCCGCTTGTGCAAACATCAACAGAGCCGTCACAAAAGACCAGACACCGCCCAGTATAAACCCGCCCGCCAGCAAAAACAGCAACAAGACTGTACCACGCAGCAACTGCGTCACTGCTCCCGTACCGCCGTTTTTCAAAAGTCCCGCGAAAACCAATATGCCGCGCTCCGCCAACCGCCATAACAACGGCCGCGCCTTAACAGCATCAAAAGGAAAAACCGTATCGATTACCCATTGCACCGCCAAAACGGCGGCGACCACGAAAGGTACCGATGAAAAAACGGCGGAAAAATCAAAACTCACGGATACTTCCTCCCTTCGCCATGCACCATCATCTGCATTTCCTCCGGCAGGTCGGCATCAAAAATCGGCAAAAAACCTTTTGTATAGGCCGGATAAAAACGAAAATCCCACCATTCCTGCGGCAACGGCAACAACTCCATAGCGTTTTGCGCGGCTGCATCCAGCATGGCGTCCGTCAGTTTTCTACGGTTTTCAACAACCATGCGGTTATAAGCTCCATCTTCAGAAAACGCGGTATAATCACGCGCCGCCGGATTATTGCTGCGATCCTCCGATAGATGATCAAACCGCGTCCCCATATCGACTTCCTCGCCATTCTCCGTCAGCGGCAGCAAATCGATTGCCATGCCGCGCGGATGTCCGCCGTGACCGGGCGGCGACAACAGTCGCGGCTCTTCCATCCAATGCGGGTTGGCGCGCACAATCGCGGTTTCCTGCATGGCGGCCTGCGCCTCGACAGGGCGCAGAGAATCCTTTATTTCCAATATCCAGCCATAATCCCTTTGGCAAATCTCTGCCGCCAGCAGTGTCAGGGCAACAATATCCTGATGCCCCCACAATTTCGCTTCGGCGCGGTACAGTGCGCATCCGAATATGTTGTCACGGTGTTTTTCCTGCGCGTAAACAAGGTCGACAGCAATCGGATGTGTCGCGGTAAAATCATCAAAAGCCTGTAAATCCGCCGCAGATATTTGTTTTTGTTTCATTCTTATTGCTTTTCGTTTATACTGGGTCTTAAGGAAATATTAATCTTTTTAAAGGATAATTCTAGTGTATAGCTTAACTTTAGGAGATTCCGATATGGGCATGAAGGATAAAGGCGAATTGCGTGAAACTTCACTGTCGCTGTTTTGTAAAAGCTTCGGTAATAACGAGCTTTACGACATGTCCGGCATGGAAGGCATTGATGACGGTCTGAACGTCAATGAAACCAGCCGCGCACCGCGTAATCCGGCAAAAACGCGCTGATCAATGCGCTATCATAAGGCGGGGCTTGCACGAAAGCGCAGCCCGCGTTAATCTGACCCACGAGACAATCTTTCGCGGGTTTTATTATTCATGACATCAAAAATCTTCTGCGCCATTGACACAACTGATCCTGAAAAAGCCGCGCAACTTGTCGCCCAAGTTTCCCCGCATTTGGGCGGTATCAAATTGGGTATGGAATTCTTCTATGCGCTAGGACAGGAGGGTGTGCATCGCGTCTTACAGGATGCCGCCGAAAATACCGGCTTCTTTCTGGATCTGAAGCTGCATGACATCCCCAATACCGTTGCCAGTGCGGTCAAGGCCATTTCCCCCTTAAAACCAGATTTTCTGACCGTCCATGCAGGCGGCGGCAAAGCAATGGTTACTGCCGCAGTCGATGCCGCCAAAACCCACACGCCCAGCATGACGATTCTGGCCGTAACCGTTCTGACGCATATGACCGCGCAAGATCTGCAACAGACGGGCAGCAGCAACGACACCGAAACGCAGGTTTTGCGCCTTGCCGAAACCGCGCTTGAAGCCGGAGCGGGAGGGTTGGTCTGTTCTCCCTTGGAAATCAGCGCCCTGCGGCAAAGGTTTGGCTCTGCGCCTGTTTTAATGGTTCCCGGCATTCGCCCGAAAGAGAACAGCGTCACGCAAGATGATCAAAGCAGGACTATGAGTCCGGAGGAAGCTTTTTTGGCCGGAGCCAGTCATCTGGTCATCGGTCGTCCCATTACACAAGCAGCAGATCCCGCCGCCACCGCCGCAAAAATCGCCACGGCAATTCCCTCTTGCACGGCTGCCGCGTAACCGCTAAACTCCGCACGGGTTTTTCAGCAAAATAAAACAGGATAAAAGCATGAGCTGGCTTACCAATTACGTTCGTCCGAAAATCCGCGCCCTTGTGACAAAGAAAGAGGTGCCCGACAATTTATGGACAAAATGCCCCTCTTGCGAGGCCATGCTGTTCCAGCGCGAGCTGGAAGACAACATGAATGTCTGCCCGTCCTGCAACCACCATATGAAAATTTCCGTCGCCGCGCGTCTGAACCTGCTGTTCGATAACGGAAAATACAGCGAGATCGAGCTGAAGCATGAGCGTGACGACCCGTTGAAATTCCGTGACCGCAAGCGCTACCGCGACCGTCTGAAAGATTCACGCCACAAAACCGGACGGCGGGATGCCATCATTGTCGCCAAAGGCACAATCCGCGGTAATGCTGTTGTGATTGCCGCATTTGATTTCGACTTTATGGGCGGGTCAATGGGCTCCGCCGTTGGTAACGGCCTTGTCCGCGCCGCTGAAATCGCCGTGGAAAGCAAAGCCGCTCTTATCGCCATTCCCGCGTCAGGCGGTGCCCGCATGCAGGAAGGTATGCTGTCGCTGATGCAAATGCCGCGCAGCGTAATTGCCGTTGAAAAAGTCAAAGATGCCGGTCTGCCCTATCTGGTACTGTTAACCGACCCGACCACCGGCGGTGTGTCCGCGTCCTTTGCCATGCTGGGAGATATCCATCTTGCCGAACCGGGCGCCATGATCGGCTTTGCCGGACGTCGTGTTATTCAGGAAACCATTCGTGAAGAACTGCCCGACGGCTTCCAAACCGCGGAATACCTGCTGGAACATGGTATGGTGGATCGCGTTGTTTCCCGTGTGCATCTGGCGCGGGAAATCGGCATTATTCTGTCCATCCTGATGCCGCAAAAAGCCGCAGAACCCAAAAACGGCAAGAAAAACGGCAACGGAAAGAAATCTTCCTAAGCGATCTAAAAAAAATGTAGACTGACAAAGTGCATAGATATTTTTTTCTGTGCATTTTCTGTTACTTCATGCCAGAATAAAGCCAGCGTTTTGAATATCTATTTCAAGGTGAATGCCTCATGCTTTACGTACAACAATCCCTCGGCCCCAATGAAGAAATCCTGATGGGCGCAAGATTCCACTGGATGTACACCGTCAACGCCGTCATCTGGATTCTTATGGGGATCGGTGCGGGCTTTGCTCTCGCCTATGGTGCAATCTGGTGGGAAATCAGCCAGCAAATCAAAGCGCAATTCCCCAGCCTGCCGCCCGACCAGTTTGAAAACGCCAAAAAATTCATTCTTGATCAGCAAGGCGGTTACTTGAAAATTCTCTGGGGCCTGCATCCTGCTGTCCGCTTTATGGTGATGGGTTTCTTCATTATGGGGCTCTTCATTTTTGCCAGTATGATGATTGTGAAGGCAACGACGGAAATCGCCATCACCACAGACCGTCTGGTCTATAAACGCGGATTGATTGCCCGCCATGTCGGTGAGCTGAGTATCGACCGGATCGAGGGGGTTACCGTCAGTCAGGGGATTATCGGCAGGATGTTCGGCTATGGCCGCGTTGTCGTGCGCGGTATGGGTGTCGGGGAGGTTCTGCTGCCACCGATTGATTCGCCGATTGACTTCCGCCGTGCCGTGCAAGAAGCGCAGAATGTGCAGTCGCGCAGTAATGTGCCGTCAAAACCGGACGAATTTTAATCCGCCATTTTATGACATTTATCTACAGCGGACGGTATTTCCGTGACGGCGAAGGATATCGGCTTACCCCCTTCTTCCAGGAATGTCGCTGCCGCCTTTTCCAGTGATTTGATAATGAGTTGATATATCGGCCGCTGCGCTGTTTCTTCCGTAACAATCTCCCAGCCCAGCGCCGTAAAAAACGGTAAACCTGCACGCTCCTTCGTCAAATTCCCGCTGGTCACAAGAACACCCATTACCGGCGCATCCTGTTTTGATGAGCAGAACCCCCGCGCCGAACGGACACAATGCGCGACAATACGGCGACTAATATCCCCTTGCGGCACCTGACCGTCCCGCCACGTCACAACAAGCGGTGAAAATAAGACACAATCCCGCCCCGCTTCATCCGTAAACTGGCTCAAATTACATTTATAGACGCCAATCTCCCGCCCATCATCCAGCACACGTACGGCAAATGTCGGCAAGGCGTTAAAAGATAAATCCAGCGGCAAAACGTCAAAAGATAATGCGCCATCGCGTGCCGTATGTGCGGCAATCCAAGCGGGTAAATCGGCGAAAAACTGAAGAGGTTGATAAAGCTGTTGGTAATGTGCCTGTGTCACAGCTTACGCAATCCTTGTAAATAAGCGGGGAAAAGAAATGGCGCGAGTGACGGGACTTGAACCCGCGACCTCCGGCGTGACAGGCCGGCGCTCTAACCAACTGAGCTACACCCGCACATTTCTTAAGGTCATGCACTCTTTGCCGCAAGGCGGCTTCCGTGCACAGGGTCTCTTTTTAAGAGAGATTTATAAAACTGTCAATAAGATTATTACACCAAACAGTCCGGCCCTGTATTTTAATGCCGCAACGCCGTCTGCAGCACATCCCAGGTCATTTGTCCGGTCGCCGCCAGCAGATCAAATTCCGCCAGAATCACATCATGACGTGCTGATAAGAGTGCCAGCTCGGCGTCCAGTTTTTCCTGCTCGGCATCCAAGACATCCAGCGATGTGCGTCCGCCCAATTTAAATTCGGCGCGTGCCCCGTCTAATGCCAGTGCCTCGGCATCCACCTGCACCTGACGCGCATCAGCTTCCGCTTTTGCCGCCTGCAGATTCTCCCATCCCGTCGTTACACGGCGGATAACTTCCCTCTCCGTATCCAATGTCTCCATGCGTAATTTATTACCGTCATGACGCGCCTGACTTAAACGGGCAGTTGTGCGCCCGCCCTTGTATAATGGAATACTGGCTTCCAGCACAATACGCGACTGATCCTGAGAGCTAATCCCCGGTGCAAAAACAGGCTTGTAGGTGCGTTGTGTCTGCCCTGTTAAAGTAACGGAAGGATAGTACTCCCCTTTAATCGCACGCTGCGCTTGACGGTTTGCGCTTTCCTCCAGCTGCGCCGCCAGAATATCGGGATTAATCTTACCTGCTGCTTCCAGCGCGGTGTCAAGCGTTGCCAGCGACGGCAAATGTTCAGCCAACACCGCATGCGGCAGCGAAATGCCGGAAATATCCGGCGGCTGCCTGCCGCTGACACGCACATAATCCGCAACACTTGCCGCCAAATCACCGCGGGCACGCTGCGCCTCGGCACGCGCCGCCGCCAGACGCGCCTTTGCCTGATTCACATCCGTGGCTGTATTCGCCCCCAGATCAAAACGCGTTTTTTCCGATTCCAGATGTTTTTCAAGATTAATAATATTTCTGTCCCGCAACCGCACACGTTCATCATCACGCACCAGCGCAATATGTGCACGCACCGCTTCCAGCAGCACATCATTTTCCGCACGGCGATAGCGTTCCACTTGCGCCTCGGAAAAATCCTCCGCCTCGCGGATGCGTGCCATTGTGCTGCCGCCGCGATATAGCGGTTGCGACAACTCTAGGCCGACATCTCCCGTCTCACCGTTCAAAGCACCGAAAGCGCCCGGCTCCGTCACGCTGCTGGTCGCACTTGCCCGCGCGGAAAGTGTCGGTAGCAGTTCGCCTTTCTGCTGGCGGATATAGGCATCTGCTTTTTCCAGACCGGCACGTTCCGCCGCTAGGCGCGGATGAGTCTGGTGCACATGTTCCAAAACGGTAAAAAGTCCGCCATCAGTCTTATTTTCCTGAGCGGACGCCACGGAAACGGCCAGCCCCGTCAGAGCAAGCAACACCAGAGCAACGGTCAGAATCCGCATAAAAGCGCGTGGACTTTTCTTTATAAAACGTCTCAAGGATCGTGCCTCCGTTCAAAGCCGGACTGCTAAAAGGTAAAAAACGCCTGGTTTTCAAATCCCGGCGCGGGGTAGGTTGATGCATCAAAGAGATATTC
>SBHI01000072.1 GCA_006226225.1 Alphaproteobacteria bacterium | reverse complement strand
GAAATCGGCGGTACGGTCGGTGATATTGAAGGTTTGCCGTTTCTGGAGGCGATCCGCCAGTTCGGAAACGAAGTCGGCCCTGCACGCGCCTTGTTCGCGCATGTGACGCTGCTGCCTTATATTCCGGCTGCCGGTGAGTTGAAAACAAAACCGACCCAGCACTCGGTAAAAGAGCTGCTCTCGGTTGGTATTCAGCCTGCTTTGTTGCTGTGTCGCGCTGACCGCCCGATTCCCGAAGACGAGCGCCGTAAAATTGCGCTATTTTGCAATGTGCAGGAAAAGCGCGTGATTTCGGCGCTGGATGTAAAGAATATTTATGAAGTGCCGCTGAGTTATCATGCCGAGGGGCTGGATACACAGGTTCTGGATTATTTCGGTATGGAATCCGGAGATGTTGATCTGTCTGTCTGGAAAAAAATCATCGATACGATCAACAGCCCCGAAGGCAAGGTTACTGTGGGGATTGTTGGCAAATATGTCGAACTGCCGGATAGCTATAAATCACTGATGGAAGCCTTGAATCACGGCGGGCTGGCTAATCATGTCGCGGTGGATATGAAATTCATTGATGCGGCAGAGCTTGAGAAAAAAGACGATGCGGGGCTGCGTGCGCAGTTATCATCGCTGGATGCCATTTTGGTGCCGGGCGGCTTTGGCGACCGCGGTACGGAAGGTAAAATTATGGCCGTGCGCTTTGCGCGGGAGCAAAAAATCCCCTATTTCGGTATCTGTCTGGGTATGCAGCTGGCGGTTATCGAGGCCGCACGTAATCTGGCGGGAATTGCCGGTGCGGGTTCCAGTGAATTCGGGAATTGCAGTGAAGCGGTTGTCGGTTTGATGACGGAATGGGTCAAAGACAGCGGCGAAAAGGAACTGCGTGGCGAGGATGATGACAAGGGCGGTACGATGCGTCTGGGTGCCTATCATACCGATTTGAAAAAAGGCTCGCAGCTGGCGGACATTTACGGCGGTGCAGAGACGATTTCCGAGCGCCACCGCCACCGTTATGAAGTAAATACCAATTACCGCGAAAAACTGGAAGCAAGCGGATTGATTTTCAGCGGTATGTCGCCTGACGGTGTTTTGCCGGAGACGGTAGAGCGCGCAGACCATCCGTGGTTTATCGGCGTGCAGTTCCATCCCGAGCTGAAATCGCGCCCCTTTGCGCCGCATCCGCTTTTCGTCTCCTTTATCGAAGCGGCGGTAAAACAGTCCCGTCTGGTGTAATGACAGTTTTAACGATTTATGTCTTTCTATCGGCTTGATTTTGAATGTCGAACGTGGCACGATGGACGCCGAAATGAGAGCTTTTAAATAAGGGTGAACAGTATCATGTATAACGATAATAACTGGCAGGTCGTTCAAGGCCCCGAAACCGAGCCGTTCCTGAAATCCGTTAATCCCGTTGCTGGTAAGCACACGGCATCCGCCCAAACGGCCAAGGTTGAATGGCGTCAGCTTCCGTTTTACAAAAATATTGCCATGGTACGCGTCAGTGACAGCGCGTGGCCGAAAGGTGTTGGCCCGTTCTGGTTTCTGGCCAAACAGGGACAGATGTTCCATCTGGATGGTTCCAGCACCCCGATTCATGAAGCCAATGAAGCCGGTCCCGTTCATGTTGATGAGGAGAATGTCCTCGATTATCTGCGCTTCTTCTGTTATTTCGTGCATGGCGATGAAGGCCCGTTTCTGGTTGTCGAAAAGCTGGATGATGATGCTTTCGATCACGCCAAAATGGATGATGCGATGAAGAAAGTTCTGGAAGGATCAATCCGCCCCGCCTCTTTTGAAGGCCGGAATGAAAAAGGCGAATTGCAGGCCAGCGGTATGGTTCTTTATGGCGATGCGCTGTTTGCCGCACGTTTCTCTATGACCGAAAACGGTCTGATTGAAATGGTGGATGATGAGCCGATTGCCGCAGATTTGCCGGTGACAGGCAAACGCCCTGCGACATCCTGATAAAACCTATCATTCTTTCTGCTGAAATATTGCGGCGGTTTACATTGCCGCGCTGACGCCTGTGCGCAGGATCGTGTTCCACAGATACTGATCTTCCATTTCATCCACTTCCTGCTTGCCCTGAATCGTGGCCTGTGCCAGCTTGCCATCGTGGAAAATCATAATCAGTACCAGATCATGGCCCTTTTTGTGGATCTTGAATTTGGCAAAACCGAGCGAGCCCTCGCTTTCGATGGAGCGATAAGGCAGGGAATAGCCGTCATAGCGCAAAAGCTGGCGGCGGAATTTCTCAAGTTGCTCGGGGGTGCCCTGCATTTGGGAATTGCCGTATAGGGCTGTCTGGATGTCCTGCAGGCTGAGACGGTTGAACTTCTCTTCGGAAATATTCAGGGCGGTGAAAACATCCTTTTTGCTCATACCGGCCTTCAGTTCGCTGACCCGGGTCTGCATATCCTGCTTGCCTTCGAACAGTTCCGTATTCACATGCTGGTCTTTCAGTTTCATGCAGCCTGAAAGTATAAAAACAAGGGTCAGGACGGTTGCGAGAACGCCCATATTCAAAGCAAAACTATTCTTTCGGCGGGCCGCCATACACTCTGTTCTCCTGAAAAAAACATGCGGTTTCCCTACCCCTTAATTCTACCACAAAATGTTTATACATAGCTTAAAATTGCTTAAAAATAAATATGTTGCAGTGCGGCAGGAAAATGCGGCGCGCGGCGTTAAACCACGACCGATTGTGTTGTGGAGGGGGTTGTTGCGTCAGAAACAGGCGTTGAAACAAAGCTGCTGACATTAGATGACGTAACCGGTGCGGGCGCCGGTGTCGATACTTGCGGCGCGGGTGATGATGTTTCCGTCGTCGTACCTGTATCTTGTGCGAAGAAAGCAGCGCCTGTCGTGGTGTTGGGCTGCGTCACGGTTGTTGTGCCGTCATTCGTGTTAACGGGGGTGAAGCTGTTTCCGCTGCCCTCAACCGTGGCATTGCGGTGTTCCAGCTCTGCCGCACGCTGAAATGCCTGAATTTGCCCCTGCGTCGGGAATTGGCGAATAACTTCCCCTTCTTGGGAACGGTATTCCAGAATAGCCAGATCAAGCAGGTTATCGACACGAATGCGGGAAGAAATAAATGATTCGTTTCGGACACTGCCGGAGGTTTCCGGCGCAGAGACAGCCTGTGCGCTGTTGCGCACATTCAGAGGGGATATAGCCCCGCCTATGCTTAAAATCTCCGTCATTATTCTGTCCTAAACGTTCTGTTCGTAAAAAACATTTCTACATTTTCAGTGTAGCATAAATATATAAAAAAGTCAATTTGAGTGCTGTTTTCCAGCCTTATTTTGCGGGATGAACGGTTAATAAATCGTTAAAAAAATAGTTGCGGTTTTTGCGTTAATATGTTAAAGGTAATCTCCAAAAGATTGACATTTCCGCGCGTTTTGCTATAAAAACCGCTCTGGGAATATTAGGAATTTTCTGGCGTTGCTCCGCGCAAGGACGCCGCAACGTGACAGTAACGGATAATAATAACGGTCTAAACTGACAATCTATTGAAAAGAAAAGGGATAAAGCACATGGCTAAAAAAGATCACAAGGACGTTCAGGAACCGCAGAAAGACGCAGATCTTATTGACAGCGACGCGCCGGAAGCGATTGATGTTTCCGAGAGTGTTGAAACAGAAGATGAACACACGGCTGTTGCCGCAGCTGCCGAGGTTGCTGAAGAAGCACCTGCCGTTAAAAAGGGACGTAAATCTCCCCTGCAAATTCTGCGCGAAGAAAAAGCAAAAACCATTGCTGTAAAAGAACAGTTTGAAGAGCCTTATCAGCAGGCGCAGGAAATTGCTGCTGAAAAGAAAACCGGCCTGCCCGTGAAACTGGAAAAGCTTCGCACAGAGCTGGATGAACAGGCTGCTGAAAAACTGCGTGTTTCACAAGAAGCTGTTGACCGCTTTACGACATCTGTTGACTCCCGCTACAAAGAGATCCATTCGCTGGAAGCGCAGCTGAAACAGGCTCTGCAAAAACTGCAGGAGGAAAAGAAAGAATTGTCGGGCGCGCAATCAACGCTGCGTCAGGAAACCGACACGGTTAATAAAGAGAATGCTGAAACCTACCGCACAACGGAAAAAGATCTGAAAGACGATCTGAAAGCCGCACAGGGCGCAGAGAAAGAAGCAAAGAAAGCACTGAGCAGCAATGTGCGCAAAGAGCGCATGGCGACTGTTAAAAACACGGTCAAGGGCTCTTTGGCTTATGCATTCGGCCTTGTTGCAGCTGTGCCGGACGTTATCGTTCGCGGCGTGCGTTCGCTCTATGGTATGGCGGCGGAAACGCTGGGAACCTTTAACCGCGTGGCCAAACGTTCGGTGAAAGAATACAAAAAACCGACATGGTTTACCAAACACCGTAACTGATTTTAGGTGCACACGCGGCTTGAATGCGTTTCAGGCCGCGTGAGGCGCTTGATCTTTGCGGAAAAAATTTCTATGATCGTTGTTACAGCGATTACATCTTAGGGGTTCTGACACCATGAAGGAAACAGTCTTACCGGCATTGAAGCATCTGGAAAAAGCAGTTGCCCGTTTGGAAAAACATCTCGACACACACGGGAAGGAACTTGCTGCCATGCAGGGTGAGCCCGAGCTGTTCGCATTTGCCAATGAAAATGACCGCCGGTTTAAAAAGGCGCTGGCCAACAAGCTTGACAGCACGATCGCGCGTTTGGAAACACTGCTGGCCGAGGAGTAAAAGCCGTGTCGGAAATCACCATCAATATCAATGGCCGCGGCTACGACATCGCTTGTGATGTCGGGCAGGAAGGCCGTGTGCTGGATTTGGCAACCTATGTTGATCAGCGCATTAAAGAGATTAGCCGTTCAGGTGCCGCTTATAATGATTCCCATCTGATGGTGTTGGCGGCATTGCTGCTGGCCAATGAGGCTCTGGAAGCGCGCGAGAATGCCGGACTTGGCTCGCCGCTGAAAATGGAGACACCTGTCGCAGCGGCAGAAGATGACGGCGCGGATGATGCTGCGATTGCCGAACTGGAAGAAACGCTGGAACGTCTGGAAGCTGAAAAGCAACAGGTGTTGGCGGTGATTGAACAGCTGACGGCGCGTGTCGAAGGGCTGACGGCAAAAGTCGAGGCTTTTGGTTAAGCGGATATACCGCCGTTATTTTTACTTGCCGATATTTCTATTCTTAGAGTTTATGAGGGTGCTGCGGTGTGCGTGAGATTCTATATCGCAGAGGCCGACAAGCATTCGCTCGGGAGCTGCCTCTGACCGGATCGAGGTTCGGTTATCGCGGTGCCCACCTGGTAGACCAGGGCCACTAGCGGATAAGACAATCCACGGCATATGTGGCACCCTCGCCACTTTATAATACCCTTCCTTTTTTGTTAGAATCTTGCCTGAATAAATAACCCGCAAGCGGGTCATTTTAAAGTTCTGGAAAATAATTGTCTTTTTTCGCAATTGTTTATGCCCAATCGCTCTTGTCATTTATTTCGTAACATGGTTTAATTTTGGAGACATCGTTCTAAAGCAGGAAGGAAGACAAAAAAATGGAAGCGCGACAGCATATGCCTGCCTCTGATAAAAAAAGCCTCAGAGAACTCTTTTTGACTGAACGCCGCAAAATTTCTCCTGTTGTAGAACAGCACTATGCTGCTGAAATCGCCAGCAAAGTTCTGAATAATTTTGATTTTAAAAACAAAGTGATTGCCGGATACTGGCCCGTTCACGGTGAGGCGGATATCCGTCCCGTACTGATGCATCTGTCTTCGGGCGGGCATGTTTGCGCATTGCCGGTGATTGCGCGTGAAGACGAACCGTTGATCTTCCGTCGCTGGGCAAGCACAGTGAAAATGGTACAAGGGGCGCACGGTATTCCCGTTCCTGATAAAAACGATCCCGTGGCTGAAACGGTTGATCCGGATATTCTGCTGGTACCTTTGGTGGCTTATGATCGTCGCGGGCAACGCCTTGGTTACGGCGGCGGCTATTATGACCGGACAATTGCGGCACTGCGCGCGAAGAAACCGGTTGAAGTCGTCGGTATCGGCTTTAGTGTTCAAAAATCCGTGGAATTACTGCCGGTCGAGCCGCATGATGTTGTGCTGGATTGCGTGGTAACGGAACGTATGATTGATCGTTTCTAAGTCGCCGCGCGTCCCGGATTTCAGGGTGTGAAGGATTGAATTTCAATGACAATACGGTTTCTTTTTCTGGGCGATGTGGTCAGCGCAGCTGCTTGTCGTGAAATTGCACGCCTGCTGCCCGTGTGGCGGCGTGAATGGGCGCTGGATTGTGTTGTCGTTAATGGCGAGAATGCGGTTAAAGGGCGCGGTATTACCCCTGCTGTCTGTGCGGATTTATATGATGCGGGCGTGGATTGCATTACGACCGGTAATCATGTCTGGGATCAGCGCGAAATTATTCCCCATATTGAAAAAGACGACCGTCTGCTGCGTCCGCTGAATTTGTCGGATACGATGCCGGGGCGCGGATCGGTGATGCTGCGTACGGAAAGCGGCGCAAAAGTGCTGGTTGTGAATATGATGCTGCGCCTGTTCATGTTTGATATGGTTGATGATCCTTTTGTGAAAATGCAGGATTTATTGCAGAAATATACGCTGGGCCGCGATGTGCAAAGCATTATCGTTGATGTACATGGTGAAGCGACCAGCGAGATGCAGGCTTTTGGGCATCATTTTGACGGGCGGGTCTCCGTGGTTGTTGGTACCCATACCCATGTACCGACATCGGATTACCAGATATTGCCCGGTGGAACGGCTTTTCAGACCGATGCCGGCATGTGCGGCTGTTATGACAGCGTTTTAGGATTTCAAAAAGAGGGGGCGATTAACCGTTTCCGCCACAAAGTGCCGAAACCGCCGATGGATCCCGATGAAGATGAACGGGTGACGCTGGCAGGTCTTTTTGTCGAACTGGATGAAAAGACGGGGTTGGCTGTCCGGGTTGAACAGGTTTTATCCGGTGGTGTTTTACGCCAGTCTCTTCCTTTTCCGAACCCTGCCGGAAGTGCGGCAGTGAACGGATAATAAAACCATTGTCATGAAGAAAGGGTCTTTTAAGCAATGTCCTGCATATCCGCTATGGTAGAAAATCCGCTGACGGTGTCACCGAAAGATACGGTCGGTCAGGGAATGGAGCGTCTTTTGAAGGAGCGGATCCGTTCCATGCCCGTGGTGGACGGGCGCGGAAATTATATCGGCATGTTCCACTTTCGTCAGGTGCTGAAACATTTGCTGCCGAAAGTGGTGTTGGCAGAGGGGGGCGTCGATGATCTCGATTTCCTTTATGGCACCGATCAGCAGGTTGTCGACAAGCTGGGCGAAGTGTACAAAATGAAAATCGGCGATGTGGTGGATACCGAGCGCCCGGTTCTGCGCGAGGATGAGGTTTTTTGGGCAATGGTGCATATGATTTATAAATATGATGCGCCGATGGCTGTTTTGAAAACCGGAACACGCAAATTGATCGGCATTGTCTCGAAACAGTCCCTGATTGAAGAGTTGCAGCGTCGTCGTACAATTAATAAATAAGAAGAAGAAAAAAGGATTTCAAAAGAATGGTTGTAGAGCATGGTGGCGGCGGAGAAGCCTTTACGCCCGATGTCATTTTTGGATTTAACCCGCTGGTGACGGCCGCTGTGATATTGGTTGCCGCCTATGCGGTGATTATTACCGAGCGCGTCAACCGTGCCGTTGTCGCCTTACTGGGGGCCGGATTGATGGTGCTGACGGGCGTTTTGAACCAGTCTGCGGCTATTCGCGGCGTTGATTTCAATACGATTGCTTTGCTGGTCGGCATGATGACCATTGTCGGCGTTTCCAAGAAAAGCGGTATTTTTCAATATGTGGCGATTTTAACTGCCAAATTTGTACGCGGTGATCCGCGGCTGTTGATGGTGGGCTTGTCGATCATTACAGCTGTTTTTTCGGCCTTGCTGGATAATGTGACAACGGTGATGCTGATTGTGCCGGTGACGCTGCTGCTGGTTGAGCAGTTGAAATTGCCGGCTTTCCCGTTTTTGTTCACACAGATTTTTGCCTCGAATATCGGCGGTACGGCAACATTGATCGGTGACCCGCCGAATATTCTGATCGGCTCTGCCGTCGGTCTGGGCTTTATGGATTTTGTTTATAATGTCGGCCCGCCGGCGCTGATGACGATGATTCTGATGATGCTGATTTTCGATTTCATGTGGGGGCGCAAGCTGAAAACCAGCGATCAGGATCGCGCCTATATCATGGCCTATAACGAGAAAGAGGCGCTGAATGACAAAGTGCTGCTGGTCAAATCGGGGATTGCGATGGGGCTGGCGCTGCTGGGTTTCACCGCCGGACATGACTGGGGCTATCAGCCGGGAACGGTTGCGCTGTTCTGTGCGGCATTGCTGCTGCTGATGGATGGCTGGCGCAAATCACCGGAAAAACAGTCCAAAAAAGTTCATAGCGCATTGAATACCGTTGAATGGGAAACCATCTTCTTCTTCATCGGTTTGTTCATCATTGTCTATGGCGTGGAAACGACAGGGCTGCTGAGTATTCTGGCGCATAAATTTCTGGCCTTTACCGAGGGGAATATCGCTCTGACCGGTATGCTGATTTTATGGGTGTCGGCGATTGCCTCCGCTGTTGTGGACAATATTCCCTTTGTGGCGACAATGATCCCGATGATCAAGGCGATGGG
>SBHI01000095.1 GCA_006226225.1 Alphaproteobacteria bacterium | reverse complement strand
AGAGGTGGCCGAGTGGCTTAAGGCGCACGCTTGGAAAGCGTGTATACAGCAATGTATCGTGGGTTCGAATCCCATCCTCTCCGCCATAATGCGCCAGATGAGGCGATATTTTAGAGAGACTGTTACAGCAGAATCCTCAAAGGCTTTGCATGAACCGCTTATTTTTTTTGAAAACATATTTTTTCACCGCAGTTTTTATTTTCTCCCTTGCTGCCGCCACCTGTTTCTTCAGTGCCGAAGCGCGTGCACAAGAAGAAGAGCCGGAGCAGACCTACGCCAATTCCAACTATTTACCCGAAGTTCCGCCGCCGCCAGAATACAATTCGCAGATTTTAAACTGCATTGACAAAGGAGGGTATTACATCCGTGTCAGGGAATTCAGCTGCCCCGTCGATAAAGAAGGTTTACTGACACCTGAACTGGGGATGCCCATCACTTTCGGACGCAATCTGGATTGGGAGCCGGAAGCGCATATCGGTTACCCGCCGCCTATGCCCGTCTGCCGAACAAGCGGTGCCGTCATCACAAAATCAGAATATACTGACGAGGAACTCGAACTTCTGAAAATGGCGGTTAACACGGATGAATACAAAGCGCTCTATGCGGAAAAACATGCGAGTTACTTTCTGCGGGCAGAGCTGAACAGATTGCTGGAACTGGATGCGGAGAATCGCTGGTGGTATTTGCTGAATGCCACTTGGGAAGCCAGCCATTGCAATGCCAAAGACAAATACAGATTATATGCTTTAAGAACAATCGAGGCCGCAAAAGAGCGCTTGCAAAAAATTCCTGAAACAGAAAGCGAATATTGGGTTCTGAATCTCATTATTCCGAATTTATACCGTAGAATCGCAAATTTTAACGCCGCCCAAGAATGGCTGGACAAGCTGGGGAACAAACTCCCGAAAGACGAGGCCTCCAGAGAAAATTTTGCCACCGCTTTTGAACTGCTGCGCACAGCTGTCGCCAAGAAAAGAACAGGGCAAGTTCCGATGCGCGCCCTTAAAGGCGACTGACTTCCTACAAAAAAATGATTGAAAACCCCTGCCTTCTCTTACAGAATGAAGGCATGAATATCTCATCGGATCAAAAACAATACTTCCCCACCAGCATGTTTTACATGTGGCGCAGCCTGTTGCTGCTGGCCTGGGCGGATGGAGAATGCGGACATGAAGAAACGGCGTATTTCGCGCAGGTTTTTGACAATTTGCCGCGTTACTACAGCCTGACGCAAGAACATAAGGACACATTGGCCGCAGAGCTTGTCGCACCGCAAAATCAGGCTGTGCATGATTTTTTTGCTTATATTAATGACCCGGACACACGGCGTAATCTGTATTTATTTGCACATGATCTGGCGATGCTGGACGGTATTTTGCACCCGGCGGAAAAAGACATTCTCGACAGATTGCAGCTCGGCGCACCTGCTGCCTTAACCATGGAAGAGGTTTGCGGCATTATCGTTGAGGTCGAAGAGGAATCCGAGCGGGAACGGCAGCAAATCAGGCAAGAAATTCAGGCACTCGGGCCGTTTTACGCAGCGCTAGACCGTTTATTGCTGCGTCTTGGTATTGATCTGATCAAATAAGCTATTTTTTGCGGGATGGCTGTTTCAGCTTCTTTTTGCGCGTTTGATGGATGTCTTGCGCGGTTTTTTGTATCCGTTGTGCGGAGATTTTAAACTCCGTCACCAACCCACCCTTTAGGCAATAGAGCGCATAAGCACCGGCATGTTCGGTTTTCTCACGTGTGCGTTTGGCGGCGTAATCAAGCCCTTTGAAGAAGCTGTCGATACCGGCCTCGACACTTTTATCAGCCGTTTTCTTGGCGGTTTTTGCTGTCAGGTCACTGGCGGTGTCAATCGCGGCATCTTCCAGCGGTTTCGCCAGTTTGCGCATCAGCTTATAAATCATCGGGGGCATCCTTTCCTGTTCCTCACATTTCAGTCTAATGATGTTTCCCATGCTTGGACAGGGCAAAACAGACAATCCCGCTTTACTTTTTCAGGAAGGCTTCTATAGGATAGTTGCCATGAGATTATCGCAGCTAAGCACAAAAACACAGAAACAGACCAGTGACAGCGATGTCAGCCGCAACGCGCAGTTTTTGACGCGGGCGGGTTATATCGGCCGTTTGATGGCAGGGGTATATTCCTTTTTACCGCTCGGAATGCGGGTGCTGAATAATATCGAGAATATCATCCGCGATGAAATGAACGGCATCGGCGGGCAAGAAATCCTGATGCCTGCCTTGCAGCCCAAAGATATCTGGGAAAAAACCGGACGCTGGGACAAGGTCGATATTCTGTTCAAGCTGAAAGGCGCGGGCAACCGTGATCTGGCGCTTGGCCCGACGCATGAAGAAGTCGTCACACCACTGATGGCAGGATTTATACAATCCTACCGCGATCTACCAAAAGCGGTTTATCAAATACAAACAAAATTCCGCAATGAGGCGCGGGCAAAGTCAGGGCTGCTTCGTGGGCGCGAATTCCGCATGAAAGATCTTTATTCCTTTCATAACGGACAGGATGATCTGGATGCGTTTTATGAGGAAGCAACGGCGGCCTATCACCGTATTTTTCAACGCTGCGGATTAGGGGATATTACGCTGCTGACCTATGCATCGGGCGGGATTTTTTCCAAATATTCACATGAATTCCAGACCGTTACCCCTTATGGCGAAGATGTAATCTACCGCGTGCCGGAAACGGATATCGCCATTAATAAAGAGATTATTGATGACCGGGAAGTGCTGGCCGAACTGATACCGGGTTACAAGCCCGGTGACGAGAAAAAGCTGGAAGAGGTGAAAGCCATTGAGGTCGGCAATATTTTTAAGCTCGGCACGCGCTTTGCCGCATCTTTCAACGCCGGTTTTACCGATGCGGATGGTAGTCAGAAATTTCCCGTGATGGGCTGCTACGGTATCGGCCCCAGCCGCGTTATGGGTGCCATTGCCGAATGTCTGAGCGATGATAACGGTCTTGTATGGCCGGAACAGATTGCGCCCTATCACATCCATCTGGTGTCACTGGTCAATGATGCGGCAGATCTGGAGAAATGCGAAAATATCTATCAGCAGCTTTGCGATACAGGCGTTTCCGTTCTGTATGACGACCGTGACGCACGGGCGGGAGAAAAACTGGCAGATGCCGACCTGATCGGGCTGCCGCACCGCATTATCCTTGGTAAAAAGACGCTGGCGGACAACTGCTTTGAATGGAAAAAACGGACGGAAAGCGACAGCCATATTCTGCCCCTGGAGCAAATCGGTGATATTGCACCTGCGCGAAGCACAAAATAACGATGCCACACCGGCATGACTTTTCCGTACATCTTTTTTTAATATCCGTCTATTATGATGAGGTCTGGATGGTATCAGGCAGCCGCTTATTTTCTGCGGATGCCCTATTCCCGATTGACGGATAATAACGACGGAGCAGTTTATTTATGGAGCTTTCGCCGGGCTTTTTACAGCAAATCGTTTTCGGAACACCGCTCTGGTTCTGGGCTGTTTTCCTTGGACTGGTTCTTGCCATTCTTGTTTTCGATCTTGGCCTTTTCAACCGCAAAGACCACGAAATTGGCTATAAAGAAAGCCTGTTCATGAGCTCCATCTATATCACGCTTGCCGTGGTTTTCGGTGCCTGGGTCTGGCACAGCAAAGGCAACGAGGCGGGGCTGGATTTCTATACCGGCTATCTTGTCGAATACAGCCTGTCGATTGACAATATTTTCATGATTTCCGTCATTTTTGCCTATTTCAAAATTCCGCGCGAATATCAGCACCGCGTGCTGTTCTGGGGCATCCTGGGTGTTGTACTGTTGCGCGGTATCATGATTACCGCAGGTGCGGCCCTGATCCATGAATTCGGATGGGTGCTTTTAATCTTCGGTGCCTTCCTGATCTATAGCGGGGTTAAGATGCTGCTTGTCGGTGATGACGAGGAAGACAATATCGAGAACAGCCGTATCGTAAAGTTTCTTGAAAAACATATGCGCGTCACACGCGATTTGCATGGTCATGATTTTCTGGTAAAAAAGGAAAGCGCTAAAACAGGCGAAAAAGTCGTTTTCGCCACACCGCTCCTACTCGCACTGATTACGATTGAACTTGTCGATGTCGTTTTTGCGGTCGACAGTATTCCGGCCGTATTTGCCATTACAACCGACAGCTTTGTGGTGTTCACCAGTAATATCTTTGCCGTTCTCGGCCTTCGGACGCTTTATTTCTTGCTGGCGGCAATGGTAAACCAGTTCCGTTTCCTGCAGCCAGCGGTTTCAGTTGTGCTGGTCTTTATCGGCGGTAAGGTTTTCTATGCGCATTATTTCGGCAAGGTCGATTCCCTGTTCTCGCTCGGTATCACGCTGGGAGTTCTGGTTTCCGGCGTTGCGATGTCTGTCCTGATGCCCGCACGTATCGAACATGATATCGAAGAGGAAGTCGAGGAACGCTTGGAAGAAGAACACCGGAAAGAGCACGCGGCAAAACGCAAAAAAGCCGCACGCAAGAAAGCGCAGACAAAAAAATCAAAAACAGCTTCTGCGAAAGGTAAAGCCTAGGCTCGTCAGGCTGCCTTCTGTGTTGCCGCTGCCAGCGCCTGATCCAGATCAGCGATCAAATCCGCCGCATCTTCAATACCGATGGACACGCGCAATCCTTCGGGACGCACATCCGCCTTTAACTGCTGTTCTTCCGTCAACTGTGAATGTGTCGTTGATGCAGAATGAATGATTAATGAGCGCGTATCGCCGATATTGGCGACATGACGGAACAGTTTTACATTACCGACCAGGTCAACAGCCGTATCAAAACCGCCTTTCACACCAAAGGTAAAGACACCGCTGGCACGTCCGTTCAAATATTTGTCAGCCATCGGTTTATAAGGACTGCCGTCCAGCCCGGCATAGCTGACCCATGCCACATCGGGATGTTGTTCAAGATGGCGCGCCACAGCCAACGCATTTTTACAATGCTGCTCCATACGAAGCCCCAGCGTTTCCAGCCCTGTAAAGGTCAAAAACGCGTTCAGCGGTTGCTGGCACGCACCCAGATCACGCAAACCGACGGCGTGGCAGTAATAGGTCAGTGCCATTTCCTTAAACTCTTTGTGGAAGGCCAGCCCGTGATAGCTTTCATCGGGTTTGGACAAGGCAGGAAATTTATCATTCTGCGACCAGTCGAATTTACCGCTGTCAATCACCGCTCCGCCCATCGCATTGGCATGGCCGTTCAGATATTTCGTCGTGGAATACGTCACAATAGAGGCGCCCCAGTCGAAAGGACGACACAGATAAGGGGTGGCAATCGTGTTATCGACAATCAGCGGAATGCCCGCTTCCTCCGCAACACGCGCAATCGCCTCGATATCTGCAATCGCACCGGAGGGGTTTGACAGGCTTTCAATAAAAATCGCGCGGCTTTTTTCCGTGACCGCGCGTTTGAAACTGTCGATATCGCCCAGATCGGCAAAACGACATTGCCAGCCGAAACTGCGGGAGAAGCTGTTGCGGAACTGGTTATAAGTGCCGCCGTAAAGACGGGAGGATGCAACAAATTCATCACCGCTATTCATCAGCGCAAACAGCAGCATCTGATGTGCAGCAAGGCCGGATGCCGTACAGGTTGCCCCTGCTCCGCCTTCCAGTGCGGCCAGTTTTTTCTCCAATGCAGCAACGGTCGGATTGGTCAGGCGCGAATAAGAGAAGCCGGGACGCGACAAGCTGAATTTCTCGGCAGCGTCATTGGCACTGGTAAAATAAAAAGACACATTCTGGGAGATATCGGGAACCAGCGCACCGGTTTCACTGTCAGGCGCATATCCTGCGTGAACCGCCTGCGTACAAAAGCCTTGCATGTCTTTTTTCGTGCCCATTTGCTGTTTCTCCTTTTCTGTTTCTATTTTTATTGTTCATTTTGCAAAGACTATACAAAGCCTGCGTGTAAAAGACAATCCGGCAAAAAAACGTCGACGAAAGCCCGCAATCCGTCTATACAGATAGTTTGAAAAATCATCGACCGGAGAGCCTCCTGATGGAACAACAGGGCGAAACATGGACACCGCCTCTGAACTTTGAGGAAAAGCTAAAAAAATACCTGCTGCCGCCGCAAGTCTATATCAAGCGCCTGCATGCAAAAGAGCTGCGCCGCGGCGAAAAGGAAATCGGGCTGGTGCCATTTTTGTGCCATCCGGAAAAAACAAGCCTGGATATCGGTGCGAATAAAGGCGTTTACGCCTATGCGATGCTGCCATACAGCCGCGCCGTTTACGCATTTGAGCCCAATCCGAAAATGTTCGATATTCTTTCCGCATGGGGAAAAGACAAGATCAAGACGTCCCCCATTGCCATCGGCAATGAAAACGGACAGTTTGATTTGCGCATTCCCCGCACTGCCGCCGGGTTTTCCAATCAGGGCGGTTCGCTGAAAGCTCGCAGTTTCGATGCCGATCACAAAACTGTTTCTGTCGAAACCAAGAAACTGGATGATTGCGGTGTCGACAATATCGGCTTTATCAAAATCGATGTCGAAGGCTTTGAAATGCAGGTTCTAGAAGGTGCCGCAAATGTCCTGAAAACACAGCGCCCCAATCTGCTGGTGGAAATCGAAGAAATCCACAATGACAAACCTCTATCGGATATGATTGCCGATGTCTGCGATAGCTACGGATACACTTGTCTTGCTCTGCGCCAGGGACAACTGACCCCTTTCAACCGTCTGGATGCCGCAACACATTTCAAAGACCGTGCAGACCGCAAAAACTATATCTTCAATTTTATTTTCCTGCCGGTATAAAGAGCATTTTTCACAATGACGTATCACTCCTTCATTGATGGGCTTCGCGCTATTGCCGTTATGGCAGTGATACTGTTCCATTTCGATTCCCAATTGCTGTCGGGCGGCTTTATCGGCGTTGATATCTTTTTTGTGATTTCAGGGTTTCTGATTACCGGCGTCCTGACAGTCAACTTCCCTGAAAAACGCGTTTCCATCGCCGATTTTTATGAACGGCGAGCGCGACGGATTTTACCGGCACTGACTGTGATGGCCGTGCTGAGTACAATTGCCGGTGTCATTTTACTGATGCCGCATGATCTTGACCTCTATGGGCGCTCCCTGTTCGGCATCGCCATTTTTTCTTCCAATTTCACCTTTTTGGGAGATGTCGGATATTTTGAAAGCTCGGCAATGATCAAGCCGCTGCTACATACATGGTCGATTGCGGTCGAAGAACAATTCTATATTGTCTTCCCTCTTGTGATTTTACTGGTGCAATCTTTCGGTGTGCAAAAAAAACGCAATCTGATTGCCGGGATTTTTGTTTTATTTCTCGTCTCACTCGGCATGAACCTTGTTTTCATTCGCGATTATCCCGAAGCGACTTTCTATATGCTGCATACCCGTGCATGGGAATTGCTGGCAGGCGCTTTACTCTGTCTTTATTTGCAACATGTGCCTTTAAAAAAGACTGCCGCCGAAATCCTCAGCCTGACCGGATTTGTGCTGATGGGCGCGGGGATTTTCCTCTATGACCGTACCGTCCCCTTTCCCGGCGCTGCGGCGATCCTGCCCTGTTTGGGAACGGTCTTACTGATTTGGGGAAATGTGCAATATAAAACATGGATGCACCGACTGTTATCAGGCCGCATTTTTGTCGGCATTGGCCTGATTTCCTATGGCTTGTATTTATACCACTGGCCGTTTTTGGTGTATGTGCATTATACACTGAACCGCGCGCCGGATTTGATGGAAATAACGGCTTTGCTGGCGGCTGTTTTTACGCTGGCCACCTTGTCCTATTTCTTCATTGAAAATCCCGTGCGCCGCCGGAAACGGATTATTTCGCGCAAATCCGTCTTTATCACCTCCTTTGCCGCACTTGTCGTCATCGCCATATGCGGCGGCATCGGCTCCAAAACCGACGGTCTGCCGAGCCGGTTTGAGGGCAGCACACTGCAATATGTCACCACCAATCAGGAACAAGCTCCCAGATACTGCACATCGCGCAAAGCCGACCAGTTGAACGGACATCCCTTGTGCAAAATCGGCGACCTGTCAAAAGAGAAACCACGCTTTATGATATGGGGTGACAGTCACGGCCGTGCCATGGGGCATGTGACCAGTGTGCTGGGAGAAAAGCACGGTGTTTCAGGATGGAATGCCTATTACGGCGGCTGTTCGCCCGTACTTGATTTGCTGCGCATTGACTTCCCGCATAAATACCGCTGCAAAATGTTCAACGATGCCGTTTTGGGCGTTATTGAGGAAGACGATATCAAATATGTTGCCTTGGTCGGCCGCTGGGATGCGATTCTGGGCTGGGAGGAAAACAGCATCGAGACAATTCTCGATAATAAATTCGGCCTGACAACCAAAGACGGGGAAAAACTAACGGATATTGCCGGCTTCGCCTATGCTTTTGAAAACACAATCCGCGCCTTAACGGCGCGCGGTATTCATGTCTATGTCATCAAACAGGTTCCGCCGTTTTTATATGATGTGCCATCCGTTTTGGCGAAATATGACCGTTTTGGCAAAAATATGGAGGGGCTGAAACGCCCCTATGATGATGTCATCAAAAGGCGGGAAGCGATCGAAAAGGTTTTTGCAACCGTCCGGTCACCACTTGTCACCTATATCGATCCTCTGGACGTATTTTGTCCGGATCAGAAAACCTGTCTGCCGATGGCGAATGAACGCTCCCT
>SBHI01000046.1 GCA_006226225.1 Alphaproteobacteria bacterium | reverse complement strand
TCATATTCATGATCAATAATCTCATAAGCCGGTTGTGTCATTTTCTTTGCTTCCTTAACCGAAATTAATCAACAGGACGGCATAACCCGCCATAATACCCGCCAAGCCAAAGACAAAGCGCGTCAAAAGCAGCATAAAGGGTTTACCGACCTTGCAGTGAATGTAATCTTCGATCACCACTTCAAGGCCAAGCACCGCATGATAAAAGGCCATCCACAAGAACAGCAGCAGGCTAAGACTGTTCCACGGATGTGCCATCCATGTCAGCGCATCCGTGTAAGTGTCGGCAAAAATGCGGGGCAAGTGCAGCAGCAGCCAGAGCGACAGCGGTACAAGCGCCAGCGCTGTTACGCGCTGCATCCACCAATGGTGATAGCCGGATTTGGCCGCCCCCAGTCCGCGCGCTTTCGCCAGCGGGGATTGTATTTTTTCCTGTTTTGAACAGCATTCGCGCATATCCGAAGCTCCCTTAAAAGAACATATAGAAACAGGCGAAAAACGCCGTCATCAGAAATGAGAAAATCACAACCGCCCAGCCGCTGGCACGGACTTCTTCCATTTTAAAGCCCATCCCGGCATCCCAGAACAGATGGCGCACACCGTTCAGGATATGATAGCTGAGTGCCCAGACAAAGCCGATCAGAACAAGTTTGCCCAGCGGGCTTGTCGCACAATCGTGAAAACATTGATAGGTCGACGGGCCGTGTGCCAGCGCCCAAAGCCCCCAGGCCATCAGCAAAAGGCCAAGGGTCAATCCGACACCTGTCATACGATGCATAATCGACAAAACCGATGTGATCTGTGGTCTGTAAATCTGTAAATGAGGAGATAAGGGACGCTTGCTCATCAATGCTCTACCGCTTTGTTTTTGTTACGATTGTTCCGAAAGACGGATTTGATGGTTTTAAAATAGACCTTTCAACAGCCAACGTCCAGAAATTTATCTTTTACCGCGGGGACGTGGATCGCTGCGGCGCGGGGAGGATTTCTTTTTCGCACCGCCTTGATGCGGTTTGGGCAAAGGCACGGCTTCCGGTGCCAGAGGACGGGTCTTATCTTTCAGCCATTGCGTATAGCCATCCTCCTGCACCTCACCTGCAGCGAAAGCCAGCGTCATCGCAACGACTTCTTCTTCCGTGGCCATCAGCTCCATACCGTTACTGTCCAGAAAGATAGCTGCCATCACAAAGCCTGTGCGCTTGTTTCCGTCGGTAAAGGGGTGGTTGCGGATAATTCCGGCCGCATAAGCACCCGCCATATCGCACAAATCGGGCTGCGTATAGGCATAAAGATTCTGCGGTCGCGCCAAGGCTGATTCCAGCAGTTTTTCATCACGCAACCCGCGTGCGCCGCCATGCCGTTCCAAAAGTTCGTGATGAATGGCAACTGCCAGTTTCTTTTTGATCCAGACCGGCTCTTTTTGTTTTGTCATTTGGCAAGCTCGTGCAAAGCGTTTTTATATTTGCTCATAATTTTTTCCGCACTATCCAGCTGCTTCTCAAATTCGGGATCGTAAGAGGTAATGGACAAGCCGTCCGGCGTTTTAATGATAAAAACTTCATCCCCCTCCTTCACATGCAGATGGGACAAATCTTCCTTGGTCAGTATCAGCCCGTCGGAATTACCGATTTTGCGGATCACGGTTTTATGCATCACAAGCCTCCCGGATAATAAAATGCTGTTATAACTTATATTATAACAGCTCTGCGGATTTTCTACAAATAAACCGGCGCAAATTCCTATTCCAGACGCTGGATGCCGCGGCGGTATTGGTTATCATAAATCAGCTTGCCGTCCTGAAACCAGCCCTGCGCACGGCCGTCCTTTTGGTCAAATTTATATTCTATTTCGGATAGTTTATTGCCGCTCGGATACCAGATAATTTCCACGCCGTGTTTATGATCGTTCTCATATTGCGTCTGGGATTTTTTTGTACCGTCCTTGAACCATTCAATATGCGTACCAAAACGTTTATCTGCGCGGTATTCTCCTTCATAGGCCTTGACGCCGTCACTATGCCACAACGTCATAATGCCGTATCTCTGCCCCTGAAAATACATGATTTCGGTTTTCATCTGGCCGTTGTCATAGAATTCGTGATATTTACCCGTATAAGGTTCCTGCGCACCGGGCTGATACATCAATTCGCCCTTCTGCGCCAGCTTTGTGGTCACACCCGCCTCCTGTTCCTCGCAGCCGACAAGGAACTGTGTCGTGAGCAACATCAATGAAACAATTATGATCCTTATATACCGCATAAAGCCTGACAATCTTCCGGACTAGTCGAGAATTGCGCAAAATTTACTCATTCTGACACAGTTATTTCATTAAAATCAAGCGGCCACCGCGATAGAAATGCAAATGAAAAGTGAAAACCGCACCTGTCCGCATCTTGTGTAATTTTCTTGACCTCGGGGTAATAATATTATAATGTCATAAACATATTTAGAACATCATTTATGACAATGCTAAAGGAAGGCTGAGGCCGGACCATGCTGCCCAACAACCCAAAAGGTCAAATGAATGGTACTGAAAACAGTGCCGGAAAAGACGGTGGCAGCAGCGGCGGCAAAACACCGGCTGTCTTTGATGTCTATGATATTCCCGCCGAACATAACTTTATTACCAATCTGGCTGAAGGCCTCCTGAACGAGGTCGGGGATGACGCGCTGGCACTGGCCGATTACACGATCATCCTGCCGACGCGCAGCAATGCCACCGCCTTGCGCGAGGCGCTTGTTTCCCTCTCCAAAGGTAAATCCGCCGTTCTGCCGCAGATTTACACGCCGCGCGATTTCGATGACGAAGTTGCCTCTTTGAAAATCGCGCAGGATCCGATTCTGTCAGAGGCACTGATGGATTTGCCGCCCGCTATCCCGCAAATGCAACGAAAGCTACTGCTGGCAAAAGAGATTTTGGCTGTACCAGGCATGGCAAGTTCCCCCGAAAAGGCTATCCGTCTGGGTGAGGAACTGGGTCGTTTTCTTGATTTCACGCAAAAGCACGGCGTTGAACTGAAAAATCTGGAAACGCTGGCACCGGACGAGTTTTCCGAGCAATGGCAGAAAACCCATGAATTTCTGAAGATTCTGACGGAACGCTGGCCGCAGATTTTGTCGGAGCACGGCATGATTGATCCGCAGGATCACAAAAACGCCGTCACTGCCATTCAGGCGGCACATTGGAAACATACGCCGCCCAAAGGGCCTGTCATTATGGCGGGCTTTACCCATGTCAGCAATGCGGAGATGGATCTTGTCGATGCCGTTGCCAGTTCTCCCAAAGGACGGATCGTCCTACCGGGCGTTGACCACGACCTGGATGACGAAAGCTGGGAAAGCATTGACGAAGCACATCCGCAATACGGCTTCAAACAGATGTTGGATGCGCTGTCAATTTCCCGTGATGACATGAAAGAATGGAATGAGGACGCAGATAGCGCCACCGTCAAACAGCAACAAAATGCCAAAGAAAACGCCAAGGCGCGCCGCAAACTGATTTCCGAAACCATGCGCCCTGCCGCAACGGCGGATAAGTGGTTGAAGCTGGAAAAAGCGCCGGATCCGACGGCCAAGAAAAGCCACCGCAAAACCGATACCAAAAACAGCCAGATGATCGATGTCCGTTCACTGACCGGTATGGAGCTCGCGACCTGCTCGACCCCGCAGCAGGAGGCCAGCATTATCGCGCTAAAAATGCGGGAAACGCTGGAAACCAAAGGCCGCACGGTTGCGCTGGTTACGCCTGACCGTTCACTGGCCCGCCGCGTCGGCGCGCGCCTGAAACACTGGGGCATCAATGTGCAGGATTCTGTTGAACGCGCTCTTGCCGATACCAAAACCGGTATCTGGATGCGCCTGACGGCCGCGATGGCTGCGGACGAGCTCTCCCCGATTACCTTACTGTCCGCCTTGAAACACCCCTACGCCACACTGGGGAAAGAACGGGAAGAAACGCTGGAGAATGTCGACCGTCTGGAAGATTATCTGCTGCACGGCCCGCGCCCCGAGCCCGGGCTGGACGGTTTGAAAAAACGCCTGAAAAACGCCTTTAATCCGCGCGCCGAAAAACAGGATTTGAAAGACCGCCCGACCTCGCCCCGCGCCGAAAAACGAAAAGCGGAGCTGGAAGCCCTGCAAACATGGCTGGAAGAAATTACGGAAATGTCGCACCCCTTCCTTGAAGCCATGCAAAGCGGCGAGAAACAGAATTTTGCCGAACTGCTGGACAAGCATATCTCCTTTGCCGAAATGATGGCGGGTGAGCCCGGTGCTGACGGCCGTTCAAAAATGTGGACGGGCAAAGCCGGTAAAAAAGCCATGAATTTCTTTACCGAGCTGCGCAAATATGCCGATTGCATGCCGCCCGTCACAGGGGAGGAATATGTCGGTGTGGTCAGCACGCTGCTGCGTTCCGTCGCCGTACGCCCGCAGCCGCCGTCGCACAGTAATCTTTATATTTTAAGCCCGCGTGAAGCGCGTTTATTCAAAGCTGACACCATGATCGTTTCCGGATTGAACGAAAACACATGGCCCAGCTCACCGCCGGATATCAACTGGCTGTCGCGCGACATGCTGAAAAAGCTGAACCTGCCCTCTTCCGATCTGCATCTGGGTAAGGCAGCGAATGACTTTACGCAGGTGATGGCGTCCCCCGATGTCCTTTTGACCCGCGCCGAACGCGATGGCGATGTACCGACCGTGTCTTCGCCCTTCCTGACGCGTCTGCGCATGGTGCTTGGCAAAACCGGATTAAACGAAAATCTGGAAAGCAAAAACCAGATGGCCTCCATCAATGAGGCCTTGCACAAGCCGTCTGTTGTCAAACCGATTGCACCGCCCGCACCGAAACCGCCGAAAGACGCACGTCCGACACAATTGTCGGCAACAGCAATTGAAACGCTGCTGCGTGATCCCTACTCGCTTTACGCCCGCCAGATTCTGAAGCTGAACCCGCGTGAAGCGCTGGATTCAGAGCCCAGCGCCCGTGAGCGTGGTAACTTCATCCACGAAATTCTTGAAAAATTCGTGACGCAATATCCGGACGAAATTCCGAAAGACGGCTATGAAAAGCTGATTGATATCGGCAAGGAGGTTTTCGACACGCGTCTGGATAACCCGACCGTCCGCGCCTTCTGGTGGCCGCGTTTTGAATATATCGCCGAATGGTTTATCCGCGAGGAAACCAAACGCCGCGAATACGCCCAGACCATCGGCACCGAGGCCGGAGGCCGTCTGGAAATTGAAACCAAAAATGGCAAATTCACCCTGACGGCAATTGCCGACCGCATCGACAAACTGAATGATGACCGCCTCGCGATTATTGATTACAAAACCGGAACCGTTCCGGCAAAAAGCGCCGTTGTGCGCGGCTTTTCGCCGCAGCTGACGCTGGAGGCACTGATCGCACTCGCCGGTGGCTTTAAAGGTGTGAATGCCGGCAAAGTCGGATCGCTGGAATACTGGAAAATCTCCGGCGGACAGCCGCCCGGTAAGATTACACCGATCAATGACGACATCAACCGTCTGGAGCAAGAGGCACTGGAAGGATTGACCGCATTGATGGAAACCTTCCTTGACGAAGACACGCCGTTCCTGCCGACGCCGCGTCCGCGCCTTGCACCGCGTTTCAACAACTTCACACATCTTTCACGTGAAGAGGAATGGAAATACGAGCAGCGCGAAGCCAGAAAACAGGCGCGCGCGCAAGCCAAAAAACCGGCTGCAAAAAAGAAAACAACGGCAAAGCCGAAAGCAAAAACACCGACCAAGACGGCAACAAAAACGCAGACGGCTGCCGCAAAGAAACGCGCCGCCGCACGCAACCGCAAAAGGTAGGAAGAAGGATATGGCCGCACCGAAGAAAACATCCGCGCAAGGGCGCAGCCGCAAGCCGGATCCCAATGTGGTTCAGCGCCGTGCCTCCAACCCCAACAGCAGTGTCTGGGTCACGGCATCCGCCGGAACGGGTAAAACCAAAGTTTTGACCGACCGTGTACTGCGCCTGATGCTGGAGGGTGCCGAACCGGAAAACATTCTTTGCGTCACCTTCACCAATGCCGGTGCCTCGGTCATGAAAAACCGTATCCGTGAAGAATTGGAGCGCTGGGCAACCTGTTCGGACGCAATGCTGAACACCCGCCTGAAAAAACTGACGGGAAAATCCCCCGATGTGAAAACACGCCAGCAGGCGCGCCGTCTGTTTGCCGAATATCTGGATACGCCGGGCGGTATGAAAATCCAGACCATTCACTCCTTCTGCCAGTCGCTTTTGAAACGTTTCCCCGTTGAAACAGGCATCCCGCCCTATTTCGATGTGCTGGACGACCAGAGCGCACGCGAATTGCTGCGCCAGTCACAGGCCGATATTCTGCAGCAGGTACAGGACGAGCCGGACTCCGATCTGGCCAAAGCCGTACGCCGCATTACACCGAATGTCTCGGAAGAGGATTTCATGTCCCTGATCGGCGAGATCACCTATCGCCGCGGCGAGCTTTTGAGCGTCTTCCAAAACCATGATGACGGATCGGGCACGATCAACGGCGCATTGGATGCCGTTTACAAACAGCTGGGCGCAACGCGCGGCACGGGTGAAAGCTCTCTGCGCAAAGCGATGTGCGAAGATGCTGGCCTGAACGGTCAGGCTCCCGCGATCAGTGCCCTTTATAATGCCTGCGACATTCTGGAGACCGGCACGGATGCCGATAAGGAACGCGGTGCCACAATCCGCGCCTTCCTTGACGCCAAGCCACATGAGCGTCTGGAAATGCTGGACGATTATATCAAGACCTTCCTGACCGAAGCGAATGAGCCGCGCAAGCGCCTGTCCACCAAAGCCACTGCCGCCGCGCAGGAAATTCTGGAAGCGGAACAAAACCGCGTTATGGAAGGGCTGGAAGCCATGCGCACGGTCAGCGTTGCCCGTAGCACCGAGGCATTGCTGGTCTTATCCAATGCCATTTTGGACAATTACAAAGAACGCAAACGCGCCATCAATGCGCTGGATTATGATGATTTGATTTACCGCACACTGGTCTTTCTGGAAGAGAATGACGGCGCGGCATGGGCTTTGCAAAAGCTGGAAGGCAATCTGGAACATGTGCTGGTTGACGAGGCGCAGGACACCAACCCCGACCAGTGGTCGATTATCGCCGCCCTGACCAAGGAATTCTTCAACCCCGAAAACGGCAAAAAACCGGATGCGAAAAGCCGCACCATGTTCGTTGTCGGTGACGAGAAACAGTCGATTTTCAGTTTTCAGCGCGCAGACCCACAGGAATTTAAGCGCCGCCGCGAATTTTTCGCCGAGCAGGTCAAAAAAGCCGGCGGCAAATGGGAACATGTGCAGATGGAAGTCACCTTCCGTTCCAGCCCTGCGATCATGTCCGCCGTTGATGCCGTGTTTAAAAATCAGGAAGCCTGTGACGGGTTGTCTTTTGAAGACAAGGAAAAGGACATCAAACACAAACCGTTCCGTACGGGGCAAAGCGGTGTTGTTGAAATTCACCCGCCTTTTGAATCACGCGGCATGCGCCCGCTGCCGCCCTGGCCGCTGCCGACGGAAAAGGAAGAAAGCTATGACCCCTCCGTTGACCTTGCCGAAAATATCGCCGACCAGATTGACGGCTGGCTGAAAAGCGGCGAAAAGCTGAAAGCCCGCGGACGCGCCATTACGCCATCGGATATCATGATTTTGGTGCGCCGCCGCTCGCGCTTTGTTGATGACATGATCCGTGCCCTGAAAAAACGCGACATCCCCGTTTCCGGTGCCGACCGCATTACGCTGCGCGACCAGATCGCCGTGATGGATTTGCTGGCTGTCGGAGAATTCTCGCTGTTCCCGCGCGATGATTTCAAACTGGCCACGCTGCTGAAATCGCCACTGATCGGACTGAATGACAAAGAGCTGGAAGAACTGGCACTGGGTCGTGAAGGCTCGCTGTGGGATGCGCTGAAAGACAAAGCGGGCAGCAGCAAAAAACACCAAGAAATCGTCGATTATCTGACCGAACGCAAAGAAGCCGCCAAGGCACGCCGCCCCTATGATTTCTATGCCGATGTGCTGATGAAGCCCTGCCCCGGTGATGAGAATTCCGGCCTGTACGGCCTGTATGGTCGTCTGGGCTTTGAAGCGGAAGATGCGATTGTCGAATTCATGAACGCGCTGGAGCGGTTCGAGAAGATGAACACGCCCGCATTGCAGGGCTTTATCTCATGGATGAATGCCGGTGAATCCGAAATCAAACGCGAGATCGACGGCGACAGCAGCAATCCGAAAATCCGCATTATGACGGTGCATGGCGCGAAAGGTCTGGAAGCACCGATCGTGATTATGCCCGATACGACGACGGTTCCCGCCAATAACTCGAAAACGCGTCCGAAACTGCTATGGCCGAAAGGCGAGCGCACCGTGCCGCTGTGGGTACCGCGTGCCGAGAATGAAAACAAATATTTTGAGGCCGAGCGTGAAAAGATCGAAAAAGAACGCGATCAGGAATACCGCCGTTTGCTGTATGTTGCGATGACCCGCGCCGAAGACCGTTTGATGATTTTCGGTTACCAGAACAGCAAAAACCGCCGCGAAGACTGCTGGTACGAGCTTGCCCGTAAAGGCATGGAAGAAAATCTGGGCAAATCGCTGAGCTTTGAGGAAGGCGAAAACGGCCCGATCATGCGCTTTACCGCGCCGCAGACCGCCCGTCCGAAAGATGACGGCGTGCGCCCTGTGAAGAAACGCCGCAAATCCGGCCTGCCGATGTGGGCGAAACAGCAGGCACCCGATCCGGTGCCGCCGATCAAGAAATTCACGCCCTCGATGGCCTTTTATCAGGCCAAGACAACGGCGAATGACAACAAACCGGATGCTGCCGCGCC
>SBHI01000101.1 GCA_006226225.1 Alphaproteobacteria bacterium | reverse complement strand
AACGCAACGGTAGAGATAAGGTTCGGGATTTTAGATGCGGATGTCGTGATCGCATCTGTTGTTGTTGTAAAGTCGACCGTTGACACACCAGGTGCCGCCAGAGCGAAAGCTTTGGTGGACATAAGCGGCGCAGCGGCCATACCAGCGAAAAGACCGGCCGCAAGTTTATGGCCGAATTGTGGTTTCTTTGCATGTTTCATTACTGTGTACTCCTTGTACTGCAATATAGGCTTAATATGATTTTTTACTTTACTCGTAGTCTATTTGGAGTATTCCACTCCATTATTACCATTTTACTAACAAGGTATTAAAAAACAATTAATTTTCGAAAATACTGACTATTTCCGGCTTTTTATTTAGATGAATGAGAAGCCGATAGCCGTGTATCCGATCGTGCTCTGGAACGCATTAATGACCGCACCCAGATTGACCGCAAGCGCCCCACCGATCAGGAAGGTCAAAGCCTGCGTAATAGAGTGATTTTGGTTGCCGTCCGCCACCAGTTTCAAGATAAACAATCCGCGCATAAATGCGATAAAACCGACCAAAGATACGAAAATCAGAATAGATCCGATCACATTCCGCATCTGCTGTTCACTTTTACCCAGCGCCGCCTTGGCCGTTGCGGAAAAAACAGCGTAGTTCTTCATCGTACCGTCACCGAACAAACTGACATTGAATGTTCCCATCGACTGACCAATGGCCATCAAAGCCATACCACAGGCGAAGGTAAAGAATGTTCCCATACCAGCGGGACCGCGCGGCCCCTCCTGCGCTGTTTTAATCAGACGCGAGATACCGACCAAAATCATCGCAAGACCGGTAATAAAGGTAAAGGAAATCAACAGATATTTCATCGGTGTCGCCATGTTCGTAATGAACGTGACGGCCACATTGTCCAAAGCAACCGGGAGCGCCTTCGCGGCTTTCACACCAAATCCGGTACCACTCCCCAATTCGCCGTTCTGGCCAACGCCGAACAACGACCCTTTAATCACATTGGTTGTCACAGGGAGCCCTAAAAACGCACCACCGGCAATCATGCGCTTAATACCATCGCTAATCGGCACTTGGTTCGGGTTATCGACATGGTTTTTCAGCTTCAGTACACCCGTTACAGCAAGCACAATCCCGCCAACGAAGGCAATGGTTGTCAAAATATTGGGAACGCGGCTGATGGAAATGTGAAGATTTGTCATCACCTTGCCAACGCTCGGGCCCGCCGGAGGGGGAGCCGCAGCATGTGCAAATTCAGGAAGACCAACCAAAACAGCCCAGAATGCAACGAGGGCGAAAAGCGCCAGTTTAGTCAATTTCATGTCGAATCAATACCTCTGGCAGTTATTATTGCTATACCACTATTATAGGCATGTTTTGGAATCCACCGCAAACCGCCCCGCAGAAAAACACTCCAAAAACAAACTAAACACTTGTTTTTATTAATTTAGCCGCTTCACGTTTTTACGCGTTAAATAGGCAAAAATTTTATAAAAATTTCGTTAATTTGTTCTGACTGTCCCTCATTGCACGGCAGTATGCAAATATGCCTAAATATATAGTAAAAAGGCCATTTTCCCGCGTCAAGTTTTACTTGGAGGGTGCGGTTTTTATGGTATAATAGAGGAAGATGCATTGTTTTCTTTTGAAGGTCTCACGATATATATGAAAGACGCTTGAAATTATCAGGACGTTATCTTCTTGCATTTACCATCGTGTTCGCCGTAAAAGGGCAACAAAAAGATTTATAAAAGAGAGTACATGAGCGATGGAAGTTTTAAACAGACGGCAGTTTCTGGGCGGTAGTCTTATCATAGCAACGGCAGCACAACTGTGGTGGCCGGATTCAACCGATGCCGCAAGTCTGGCTTCAGGCCGGCGCCTTACATTCCAAAACGCGCATACGGGTGAAGTCTTCAAAGGTGAATATTGGGAAGACGGACGCTATTTGCCCGATGCCTTTGCCGAAATCAAAAAAATTATGCGCGATCACCGCACAGGAGAGATTTTTCCGATTGATCCGCGCCTGATGGATATTCTGTTTGTCCTGCAAAAACGCATGGAAACGAACAAATCATATAACATTTTTTCCGGCTACCGTTCGCCGAAAACAAACAGCCGTTTGCGCCGTATGGGTTTTGGCGTCGCCAAGAAAAGCCTGCATATGCAGGGACAGGCCGTTGACCTTCGTCTGCCGGGCCGCCGCTTGACCGATTTGCGCCGTCAGGCTATGGCTCTCAAAGCAGGCGGCGTCGGCTACTATCCGAAAAGCCAGTTCGTGCATATTGATACCGGACGCGTCCGCCACTGGTAATTCGACACTTCCCTGTATTACCTGCAATAAAATTGTGCCCCGCAAAAAAATGCTGGCATGGGTGATTCGCACATGCTATTATAGACCTATGCGGTCATTCGACCGTTTCAAATGAACCTTTTCAAGGTTGAACTGTTGCAGAAAAAACATTTACTGTTTGATACAACAAAAACTTTCAGGGCCGACGGCGGCCACCGTAAAAACGCCGCGGCAATGAAAAATGCAATATGCCTTTTCGCGAACCTCCCTCTCGGGAGGTTTTTTGTTTCCTACCATCCTTTGGAGCGTTTTCACACACGCTCTGCCATCCACCTTATATAAGGGAGAAACTGCCATGGGTAAAAAATCCAAAACCGCAAAATACATGCAAAAAGACAACGATGCCGTAAAAGTACATCCGTTGTTCCAAGAAGGATGGGATCCGCTTTCGGAATATAAAGGAGAACGCGATAAAAAATATGTGAAGAACATCAAACCGCGCAGCGAAGGCCAGAAGGAGCTGATGGAAGCGATTGAAGATCACAATCTGATTCTTGCCATCGGGCCTGCGGGAACGGGGAAGACCTATCTGGCGATTTCGGCCGCTGTCGAAGCCTATGAGCGCGGCGAAGTTGAACGCATCATTCTGTCACGTCCGGCCATCGAAGCGGGAGAAAGCATCGGTTATCTTCCCGGCGATCTGCAGGACAAGATGGCGCCTTACCTGCGCCCGCTTTATGATGCACTGCATGACAGGCTGGGCATCAAACGCCTGAAACACATGCTGGATAACGGTGAAATTGAAATTGCACCGGTCGGTTACATGCGCGGGCGGACACTGAACAACGCCTTTGTCGTGATTGACGAAGCGCAGAACTGCACCTATGTCCAGATCAAGATGCTGCTTTCCAGGCTGGGATGGCACTCCACCATGGTTGTTACCGGCGACCCTGACCAGACCGATCTTTTGACCGGCATGTCCGGCCTTGCCGATATAGCCAAAAAACTGGAACCAGTTGAAAACATTGCCGTTTGCAGACTTGAAGAAACAGATATCGTCCGTCACCCGCTGGTCGCGGAAATGCTGGATGTGATTTAATTTTACCTGCTCCTTGGTAAAGTATGGCAGCCCCCGCCTGATATCAGGCGGGGGTTATGCTTTTTTCTCTGTTTGTCGGTGCGCTTTTCTTTTAAAGTCTGCAAGTGCTTGCTATTTTATTGTCCAGCCGTTACTTAAATTGACTGGAACATAAAATACACTGATTTAAGACGATCATGAGGAAATGATGAGCTTCGTAAAAAAGAACCGCCTTGCCTGCTATAAATCCCGCTTTAGTCTGGAGTTTTTTAAAAATCCGCAATATGCCTACACACTTTATCAGGCGGCCCAGCAGGCACTGGCCTTAAAATACGATACCATCAGCGTCATAGAATTCGGCGTGGCTGGCGGTTCCGGTCTGCGTTATCTGGAGAAACATGCGGGGATCCTTTCGGAACTGACCGGACTGAAATTCGAGGTTTACGGTTTCGACACCGCCGAAGGACTGCCGGAGCTGGAAGGTTATAAAGACGTGATGCATCAATGGCGGGCAGGCTCTTTTCCGATGGATCTTGACCTGCTGAAATCCAGCCTGAGAACCGCAAAACTTGTGATCGGCGATATCAAGGATACAATCGGTGATTTTTACGATACTTATAAACCCGCCCCGATCGGCGCGATCTTGTTTGATGTTGATCTTTATTCCTCGACCAAATCGGCTTTGCGCATTTTTGACACTGAACCGGAAAACTTTTTACCGCGCGTCCGTTGCTATTTTGACGATATCATCGGCAATGAGACAGCCCTGACCAATGAGTTCATGGGCGAAAAACTGGCCATTGCGGAATATAATGACCGTTCCGATAACAAGAAAATCACCCCGGTTTACCACATGCTGGCCAAATCAATCCTGCGCAAATGGTATCCGAAATGCTATGTGCATCACATGTTTGACCATCCGCGTTATTCGGATTTTATTGCCAATCCGAACCAGTTTTCTCCATTGCGCTAATAGGAAACGTTAAGCGGCTTTTTCTTTGCTTTTCGTCGCCATATTATCGCGGATTTTTTGCAGGGTGTTTTTGAAGGTTTCCTCGATCCCCCATGAAGACGTATCCACGATAATGGCATCTTCCGCAGGTTTTGTCGGGGCAACGGCGCGCGTGCTGTCACGCAGGTCGCGTTCCTTCATATCGGCAAGGATTGCCTCGTAATCAGCTTTGCCGTTTCTGGCCATCACTTCTTCATAACGGCGCTTGGCGCGGGTTTCCGCATCGGCCGTTACAAAGATCTTAATATCCGCATCCGGGCAAACCACCGTACCGATATCGCGACCATCCAGAACGACGCCTTTATACCCCTCGGGCGGGTTTTTGGCAAAATGACGCTGGAAGTCCAGCAGTGCTGCGCGCACTTCCGGAACCGCCGCCACTTTCGAGGCCATTGCCGCAACATCTTCGCGGCGCAGTTCGGGGCGGCTTAACAATTCGGGGGTAATATATTTCAAGGCAGCTTTGATGCAGAAATCGATATCCTCCGCACGCTCGGGGTTGCCGTTGCTGTCAATCATCAGCGTCGCAACAACGCGGTAAAGCGCGCCCGTATCCAGAAAGGCCAGTCCCAGTTCTTCCGCAAGGCGGGTTGCCAGCGTACCTTTTCCCGCACCGGCAGGGCCGTCGATTGCCACCACAATACGGTGTCCGACATGCACCAACAGTGACGTGCTTTGCTGTTCAACTGTGCTGTCTTGCTTTTTTACCGTGTTTGCCATTTGCATCTCTCTTCTCCCGTTTGTCTTAGATGCTCTCTTTATCTTTAAAGCCGCATTGTTTTCTGCGAATCTTGCTTGTTAACCTTTTGTTAACTTATTAACCCTTATTTTAACATAATTTTAACTTTTTGCAAGTGGCTTTTCAAAAAAAACAGAGCTATGATTGATGTTGTAACCACCCGATAACTATGCAAAAAGCGTGCCAGTTATTATGAAATACCCCAAAGCGGTAAAATTGATCCGGTTCTTTTTTACTGAATTATATCACCTTTTCCTGTTCCCGAATAAATGGCGCTATGTGGTTATTTTCCTGACCTCCATGTATATTGTCAGTCCCGTTCTGGGGCTTTTCTTCCCCGATGTTGATACAGAGCTGAAAAAAAGTAATCTGGACCGCGCGACGGTCATCCAAATGCTGGAAATCAACAAAAGCCCGATCCGTGTCCGTCCGAAAAACAGCCTGCTGACGCATTTGCACACGCTGACAGAAAAACCGTTCCTGTTTTTCTATCTGTATAATACCGACCGCATGAACGGGACTGACGGTTTGGTTGCGTCATGGTGGTGGCATCACTGGCGCAGTTATGCTTCGCCGGTCATCGGATGCCGTATCACTCTGACGCAAAACACCGCTTTTGATTTAGGCAGATTTCAACTATCAGACAAACAAGCGCGTAAATTGCTGATACTGCATGAGCTCCGGCATTGCAGCGAGAAAAACGTCTTGCTGCGCGATCCTTTCATCCGCGAGACAGATGCGGATTTCCAAACAATCAAAGCCATGGAGCAACTGGATGATGATCCGGATTTTGCGCAAAAATTCATATATCTGCGTGCCATGTATATTTGTGACGAGGATTATAACAACGCCCTTTATCTGGATGCCGCCGTGCATGGCCGGGAGCCTCCGGATTTCGAGGAGATGCGTACGGCAAATATTGCCTTTCACAAAAAATTCCGCCAAAACCGCGTCAAGGATTTTGATAACATGACAGAACTCGAACGCCGCCGTGCAGAGCTCTTCCTTGAATCAGTCGCTTATCAAAAAGCGCAAATGCCTGAAACCGGACGAATGCCGCGTGTCATTGCCTCAAACCGCCGCTGCAATATTACGCCGGAACCTGTCGACGAATAAACTAACCGACCACTTTCGCCGCATTTTCGCGCAGGCCGAGCATATGGCAGATCGCCAAGGCCAGTTCTGCCCTGTTCAGCGTATAAAAATGGAAATTCTGTACCCCGTTCCGGTATAAAACACGGCATTGCTCTGCCGCAACCGTTGCCGCCACCAGATTGCGTGTTTTCGGCTGATTATCCAGCCCTTCAAACAACAGTTCCAGCCAATCCGGCAGATAGGTGTTACACATTTTCGAAAATTTACGCACGCTTTCAAAATTATTGACCGGCAAAATGCCCGGTACAACAGGTACGGTTATCCCCGCCGCTGCCAGCTTGTCACGGTAACGCAGGAAAAACTCCGGCTCCATAAAAAACTGCGTAATGATGCGGTTTGCACCGGCATCAACCTTGCGTTTTACATTGTCAAAATCCGCCTCTGCCGACAGAGCTTCAGGATGCACTTCGGGATAGCCCGCCACACTGATATCAAAATCGCCGATTTTCTTCAGCCCTGCAACCAGATCGGCGGCGTAATCATAACCGCCCGGATGCGGCACATATTTTTGACTGCCCTCCGGCGGATCACCGCGCAAAGCGACAATGTGGCGGATGCCTTCATCCCAATATCTTTGCGCAATAGCGTCGATTTCCTCTTTTGTAGAGCCAACACAGGTCAGATGCGCGGCGGCGGGAATGCCTGTTTCCTTCTGGATGCGGATCACGGCATCATGGGTGCGCTCCCGCGTTGTACCACCCGCACCGTAAGTCACAGACACAAATTCCGGCGATAACGGGGCAAGCTGCGCCACCGAATCCCAAAGCTGCGCCTCCATTTTTTCTGTTTTGGGCGGAAAGAATTCAAAACTGACATTCAGATTGCTTTCCACCGGCGGAATAAAAGGCAGAGACAATCCGCTATCGCCGATAATATCCTCCGATGTCCGTGCCGGAATCGTTCCGTATCCCGAGACAACCTGCCCCGATTTCCATTTATTCTGCTGCAATTTTCCATCCTCATTTGTCATGGCGTCATTATGGCGAAAAAGCCTTGTGCTGAAAACAGCTAAAATGTTTTAAATCCGCCGCTTTTTACCTGATACTGGACAAAATTACAATATTATGTTATTTCCTATTCTTCTTCATTCATACAGGATTGTTGCGCACATGACACTGATTGCTATCGGCGGTGCCGAAGACAAACAAAACAAAGTCGAAGTTTTGCGCGCCGTACTTGATGCCGCAAAAGGCACAGCATCGCGCATTCATGTCATCACAACTGCAACGAATTATCCTGACGAGGTGGCGGAAACATATCGCAATGCCTTTGATCGTCTTGGCGTAAAGGAATGCCGGATTTCCCACATCGAAACACCTGCCGAGGCCGCTGATAAAACCCTCCTGCGCGAGATTGACCATGCCGATATCGTCTTCTTTTCCGGTGGGGATCAGTCAAAACTCGCGCGCATCTTAAAAGACACTCCCCTCATTGAAAAATTAAAGGAGCGCCGCGACGAAGGTTTGATTATTGCAGGCACCAGTGCCGGTGCCGCCGTCATGTCTGCCTGTATGGTGACAGGAGGTGCACCAGAAGATGCAGCCCGCAAAGGCGCCATCACAACAGGAGACGGTTTCGGTTTTGCCGAGGATATCATATTCGACACCCATTTCATGAACCGCGGGAGGCTACCACGCCTCTTTAACCTTATTGCCGCCGCCCCCGCCAAAACAGGTATCGGTCTGGACGAAGATACAGCCGTCATTCTGCATAAAGATGGACAGATTGACGTTATCGGCAGCGGCAGCGTCACAATCGTCACAAAGGCTTCTGCGCCCACCTCTACAGACGAAACATTCGATGCTGCGGAGTTTCATGTTAAAACTTTGCAGCGCGGCGCAAAACACAGCTTATAATGCTGTTTTCGCGACAATGAATACACACAGGTAAAATTTGCATTTTATGCAGAAAATCTCTACATTGGCGGCAAGCAAACATCAGTATTTCAGCTATAAGGAGAGAAAATCATGGCCGATCTTTTTGAAAACCCGATGGGAACCGACGGTTTTGAATTTGTCGAATATGCGCACCCCCAGCCGGAGGAGCTGCGCGAATTATTCGAACAGCTGGGCTTCCGTCTTGTCGGACGTCATAAAAGCAAGAATGTCACATTGCACCGTCAAGGGCAGATCAACTTCATTATCAATGCCGAACCCGATTCTTTCGCGCAGAAATTCGCGGCGGAACACGGCCCCTGCGCCTGCGCAATGGCCTTCCGCGTAAAAGATGCGAAAAAAGCCTATGAGCGCGCCATTGAAATGGGGGCAAAACCCGTTGAAAACCCGGTCGGCACAGGTGAGCTGGAAATTCCCGTTGTTGAAGGCATCGGCGGCTCGCGCCTGTATCTGGTTGACCGTTACGGCGATAAAGGCAATATCTATGATGTCGATTTCAACATGGTCGGCGAAGAGTCCAGCGGCAAATATGCCGATGGCGGCCTGACCTATATCGACCATCTGACCCATAACGTCCATCGCGGCAATATGGATGTCTGGGCGAAATTCTATGAAGACTTGTTCAATTTCCGCGAAATCCGTTATTTCGATATCGAAGGTAAACTGACCGGTCTGGTCAGCAAAGCTATGACCAGCCCCTGCGGAAAAATCCGTATTCCGAT
>SBHI01000201.1 GCA_006226225.1 Alphaproteobacteria bacterium | reverse complement strand
CGCCGGATATGCGGTGGCGCATCCGTGCCGGGGCCCCATTCGATAATTTCACCGTAATCCTTGATATTGCACAGCGCATCATCCTGCGCGGCCATAAAATCATCGTATTTTTCCATCGGCACCAGCAGATACGCCCAGTAATCCTCATCTTCGATGGTGACATTGACATGCATGATAAAACCGGCATTTTCATCGCTTGAGGCAATATACTGCATCAAATCCTGATGCTTGCCGTCATTATTGTGTTCATCATCCATGAAGGCGTCTTTCTAAAATGCTTTAAGAATTCTGGACGCGGTGCATCCACCAGCTGGCTTGATTGATCGAGAAAATCGGTTTATAGCGTGTCACGCTGTTGATATTGCGCATGGCTTTGTCCTGATTGTCCAGAACATAGCTTTGTCCGTTTTCCGCATAGACGATCAGAACTGCATGCGGAATATTTTTGATTTTGTCATGCACGATGGCGATGCGCAGACGCTCCGCCGGTACGCCGATGGCACGCAGGGAGGCGTATTTGGCAATCGCGAAATCCTCGCAATCACCGCCGCGGCTGAAAAATTCGACAGGGGTGGCCCAATGATCGGTTTGTCCCCAGTTCTTCGCATCCGTGATATATTTGACCTGATTGATATAGTTATTCACGGCGGAAATTTTATCTGCCGTGCTTAAATGGCGGATGCGTGACAGCTCGGCCTTCCATGCCTGCAAACGCGGTGCCGTCGCTGCGGAATGCGCGGTCAGCTGTTTTTCAAAACGATCCAGCATTTTCGTCCATTTTGTAAAGGCCGCCGTGTTGTCGGAACGGATCTCGGTGGTGCCGAACAGGGACGGATATTGCAGGGATGCGGCTTTATTAAAAGGCGTTGCCGTGGTGGCCGAGGCCAGAACGATCTGTCCGCTTTGCGCTTGTCCCGAACCTGCGGCACGCGCAGCGCTGGGAACGGCTGTTGCCCCCATCAAAAAGGTTAAACCATAGGCGCTGACACGGACGCACCACTGTTCCGCCAGTTTGCGGTACAGCATAGCGGCGGAAATACTGCCGTTTTTGATCAGGACTTTACCTAAGGGATCACGGGTGCGCGCCTGCGTTGCCAGAGCGCTTTCCAATTGTTCCATCGTAATGACGCCGGACGCGACCAAAAGATCACCCAGACGATTCTTTTTCAGATGCAGGGCGACAGTATGAAAGAATCCGGCTCTCGCAGGTTTTTCTTCCGTCATTGTGATGTTTTGATAAATGTCGCTCATATTTCCCTCACCGAAAACCCCGTCTTCTGCCTTTTATGCGGAACTTCGGAAACCTGTTTGGTCTGTGTTCTTACAGCTCTATTAGACCATAAAATCTTTAACAAAATATGAAAACTAACAAAGGCTTGAGATTGCGAAAAAAATCTGCTATGAAAAATGATCTATCTCATGTGATAACGATAAAAAGGCGGATAATATGGTTGATATGACGGCGTATTTCGAAAGCTTTCGTCAGGTGCGCGTTCTGTGCATTGGCGACATTATGCTGGATCATTTTATGTATGGTTCCGTGGCGCGTATTTCTCCCGAAGCACCGATTCCCGTTTTAAAGCTCGAGCGTGAAACCCAGATGCTGGGCGGCGTCGGTAATGTCGTGGCCAATCTGGCCGCATTGGGTGTCAAAACCTCTGTTGTCGCGCTGGTCGGCCAGGACGCGGCGGCGGAACAGATTCGTGCCAAATTGCAGGATATCCGCGTTGCATGCAGTGGGTTAATGACAGACGGAGATCGCCCGACCAGTGTCAAAACACGCTTTTTGTCCGGCGGCCAGCAGTTGCTGCGTACGGATCGCGAAAAAACCGGCGCTTTGTCCGGTGACTGCCGCGACCGCTTTTACGCGGCGATTGATGCGGCGATTATGGAGGCCGATATCGTTGTGCTGTCCGATTACGGCAAGGGCACGATTGATGCCGATTTGTGCCGCTATGTCGTGTCGCGCGGCAAACGCGTGATTGTTGATCCGAAAGGACGCGATTACAGCTGTTATAAAGGGACGTTTCTGGTAACGCCGAACCGTGCGGAACTGGCCGAAGCCTCTGATATGGCGACGGGCACGGACGAAGAAGTCACCGCAGCGGCAAAATCATTGATGGAGAAAACAGGGGTCGAGAATATTCTGGCCACGCGCAGCAAAGACGGTATGAGCATCGTCTATGGTGCTGATAAGAAAAAAGACCCCGTTCATATAAAAACCAGCGTCCGCGAAGTCTATGACGTGTCCGGTGCGGGTGATACCGTTGTCGCCGTAATGGCGGCGATGCTGGCGACAGGTGCGGAGCTTGAATCCGCAGCGGCGGTTGCCAATGTTGCCGGCGGCATTGTCGTCGGCAAAATCGGTACAGCAACGGTGACGGTTCCCGATATCAAAAAGCAAATCGACAATACCCGCAATACAGGCGGTGTGACGCGTGAGGAAGCGCTGGAGCAGGTCGAACGCTGGCGTGCAAACGGGTTATCGGTCGGCTTTACAAACGGTTGCTTTGATTTGCTGCATCCGGGTCATATTTCCCTGCTGGAACAGGCGCGCGCACGTTGTGACCGTCTGATTGTCGGCTTAAACACCGATGCCTCCGTCCGCCGTCTGAAAGGCGAAGCCCGCCCGATCCAGAATGAAACGGCCCGTACCACGGTCTTGCAGGCTCTGGCCGCTGTTGATATGGTGGTATTGTTTGACGAGGACACGCCGGAACAGTTGATCAAGGATATTTCCCCTAATCTGCTCGTCAAAGGGGCGGATTACACGATCGAAAATGTGGTCGGCGCGGCACATGTGATGTCCTATGGCGGCGAGGTGTATCTTGCCGAACTGACGGAAGGGCAAAGCACAACCGGAATGGTCGGCCGTATGGTCGCCTGATCCGGCTGAAAGCGATTAAGTAGGAGAAAATTCATGGTCAGACCGTCCGGGCGTCAAAATGACGAATTGCGCCGTATTACCCTTGAAACCCAGAATGTGACAAAACACGCCGAAGGCGCGTGTCTGGTCAAATTCGGCGATACGCATGTGCTGTGCACCGCCACGGTTGAAGACCGTCTGCCGCCTTGGCTGAAAGGGCAGGGCAAAGGCTGGGTAACGGCGGAATACGGCATGCTACCCCGCTCGACAGGTACGCGCATGGCGCGTGAGGCCGCGCGCGGCAAGCAATCGGGCCGCACACAGGAAATCCAGCGTCTGATCGGACGCGCCTTGCGTGCTGTGATTGATTTGAAAAAAATGCCCGATATACAAATCACGCTTGATTGTGATGTTATTCAGGCTGATGGCGGCACAAGAACGGCGGCGATTACCGGTGCCTATGTCGCGCTGCATCAGGCGATCACACATCTGTTGTCCATCGGCGCATTGAAAGAAACACCGCTGCTTGATTCCGTTGCCGCGATTTCCTGCGGTCTTTATCAGGGGCAGGCGGTGCTTGATCTTGATTATGCGGAGGACAGCGCCGCCGAGGCGGATGCCAATTTCATCCTGACCGGCAAGGGCGGTATTGTTGAAATTCAGGCGACGGCCGAGGAAACCGCATTCTCCCATGCCCGTTTTCAGGATTTGTTCGGACTGGCGGATAAAGGTGTCCGTGAGCTGACAAAACTGCAAAATGATGCCTTGAAAAACGGCGCACGCAACGCCGCCTGATATATTTTCATTTTTTCAAAAAGCCTGCTGCTGTCTTCCGGCATGGCTGTGCTATACTGCCCTTTGAACGAAACGGGACAGACAGGCGATGGATCCGGCTTTTTACCAGATAGTAATGGAATGGCTGCTTGCAAAGGCCGATGCGATTATCGTGCTCTGCGTCTATGCGCTCGGTTTTTATGTGTTATCGCTGTTTCTGGCAGAGCCAAGCCAGTCAACCAAAGAAGAAAATTTCAGCAAGGTTCATACCGACAAAACGCTGTTTTACAAAGAGTTTAATCTGGAAATCGGCTATTTCCTGCTCAACCTTTTCATTACCAGTTTTTTTATCACTTTTATCAGTGCGACATTGGCGCTGATCGTGCTGCCGGCAATTGCACCGCACCGTATTTTTGCCCTTGAAATCCAAAGCTGGCCGTATGAGATACAATTCGCCCTTGGCCTGCTGATGGCGGATATCGCCTTTTTCGTTCCGCATTGGCTGGTACACCGTTTTATGTGGCGCTTTCATGCCATCCACCATGCGGCGAAAGAATTGCGCTGGCTAACCAGCATCCGCCTGCATCCGGTCGATGCGATCATGTTTTCCGCCTGCGGCTATGTGATTTCCTATTTTATCGGTTTTGACGGTCAGGCGGTGCTGATGGCGATTACCGTTCATAACATCTATAATTTTTTCGTGCATACGAATATCAATCTCGCTTATCCGGCACCGGTGCGCTATATCTTCGTCAGCCCCAATTACCACCGTTGGCATCATGCAACGGACAAGGCGGCGGTGAACAAGAATATCGCGACCATGTTCTCCTTTCTTGACCTGATTTGCGGCAGTTATTATCACCCCGAAGGAAAATTGCCGAAGAGCTACGGTATTGCGCGCTCTTCTCTCGAGGGTGCGTTGCCGAAAACCTTCTGGGCGCAGGTTTTTTACCCGTTTCGTATCAGAAGAAAGCCTGCCGCCAAAAAGACAAACCAGAATTAACTTGACCGCAGGCAGGGCGGTATTTCAGTATAGCTCTTTAATGAAAGAGCAGGAGAGACAGTATGGACACGATACGGCAAGGCACATCCTCTGCGGATTACCGCCTGGAAGACAGTCTGGTGATTGCCACGCATAATCATGGCAAATTGCGCGAAATCCGTGAATTGATCGGCGCACGTATTCCCGATATTCAGGCGGCGGGTGACCTCGGCCTTGATGATCCGGAGGAAACCGGCACAACATTTGAGGAAAATGCCGCGCTGAAGGCATTGGCAGCGGCAAAAGCCACAGGTCTGCCTGCGCTCGCCGATGACAGCGGTCTGGCGGTCGAGGCGCTGGGCGGTGATCCGGGCATTTATTCGGCGCGCTGGGCGGAAAATGAAAACGGCAGCCGCGATTTTGATTACGGCATGCGCCTGATCTGGGAAAAACTGAAAGATGAAGACAACCGCCGCGCCAAATTTGTTAGCGTCTTGGCGCTGGCCTTTCCTGACGGGGAAGTCTTTTACACTGAAGGCACAGTCGAAGGCGAGATCGTCTGGCCGCCGCGCGGTAAAAACGGCTTCGGCTATGACCCGATTTTCCAGCCCGATGGCGAAACCCGCACATTCGGTGAAATGGATGCGGATGAAAAACACGGGCTCAGCCACCGCGCCAAAGCTTTAAGAGAATTTGCCGCGCGATGGTGCAACAGCTAAACACAAAGAAACCGTCACCAATGACAGGAAAAAAGAAAAAAACGTCAGAATATGTGACGGAAAAGACGCGCAAAGAATTTGCAAGCTATGTAGAGCATCCCCGTTACGGTAGGTATCCGCATTATACGGGAGAAAATCCACAAAATGATTATGTGGATATCCATTTGCACTGGCGTTTAAAGCCGGAATTTTGTATTGCGAATACCGCTGTTGCTGCCGATTTGTCACGCCAGTCGGAGGCGCTGTTTCCGGTAACGTATTATTATGATGAAAAGCGGATATGCCGTGATTGTGACAAGCCGTTCATCTTTTTTGCACAAGAACAAAAACATTGGTATGAGGATCTAGGCTTCTTTATCGATGCGGATTGTGTGCGTTGCATTCATTGCCGTAAAAAAGAGCAGTGGCTTGCAAGGCAAAAACAACGATATGATGAATTCTTTCACAATACCGATAGAACAGCAGATGAAACGCTGAAGATGGTGGATTGTTGCCTTACTCTTATTGAGGAAGGTATTTTTACCATGAAACAAGAAAAACAGGTCAGAACACTTATAAACAGTGTGAAAGAGCAATATGCACAGCAGTGTGCTCAACTCCTTGAGCGACTCAACATTTTAAAGTCAGTAGAAGAGATTACTGATGAAGAAAAAGAAAAGTCATGAATATCCCCGGTTTCGGCATTTATGTGCATTGGCCGTTCTGTCTGGCGAAATGCCCTTATTGTGACTTTAACTCCCATGTCCAGAATGATGTCGACCATGCCCGCTGGCGCAAGGCGCTGGTGCGGGAGCTTGCTTATTACGCGGAAAATCTGCCCCATAAACAAACCGTCACCTCGATCTTTTTCGGCGGCGGCACGCCTTCGCTGATGGCACCTGACACGGTGGCGGCGGTGATCGCGGCGGTGCGGAAATATTTTCCCGTTGCGGAGGATGTCGAGATCACGTTGGAAGCCAACCCGACCTCTGCCGAGGCCGCACGTTTCAAAGGCTATGCGGCGGCAGGGGTGAACCGTGTGTCACTCGGCGTGCAGTCGCTGCGCGATGCGGAACTGCAATTCCTCGGGCGTCAGCACAGCGCGCAAGAGGCACTCGCCGCCCTTGATCTGGCGCGGCAGCATTTCACGCGCAGCTCGTTTGATCTGATCTATGCCCGCCCCGGTCAGAGCGTAGAGGATTGGCGCGCCGAGCTGGATGAGGCACTGTCTTATGCAGGCGGGCATCTCTCGCTCTATCAGCTCACCATTGAAAAAGGCACACCTTTTTATACACTCTATCAGCGCGGCGAAATGCCGATCCCCGCAGAGGAGGAAGCGGCGGCATTGTATGAAGAAACGCGCGAACGGGCGGCCAACCACGGTTACGACGCTTACGAGGTCTCCAATTACGCCGTCAAGGGGCAGGAATCGCGCCATAACCTTGTTTATTGGCGTTACGGGGATTATCTCGGCATCGGCCCCGGCGCACATGGACGCGTGACAAGACAGGATGGTAAATACGCCACCCGCGCCCACCGCGCACCTGCCATCTGGCTCGACCGCGTGGAAAAACACGGTCACGGCGCACATCAGGAGGAGCGATTGGCGCATGCAGACCGCGCGGCGGAAATGCTGCTGATGGGGCTGCGCCTTGCCGAACCGCTCTCGCTTGCCCGTCTGGAGGCTGAATCCGGCGGTGCGGAGGTGCTGGACAGGGCGGGACTGGCCAAAATGCAGGAAAACGGGTTGATCACCGTCACGGATGAGGCGCTGCAAAGCACGGAAGCAGGCCGTCAACGCCTTGAATACGTCCTTTCCCGCATTATTTTATAATCACCTTTTGTCTTTACACATATCCCGCGCTGTGATAGAAATTGCGCTGACTATATGTTTATTAAACCGTAAAACTCTTGAAAGGGGTGAGGACAATCGTCCAGGTAATCGTACGTGATAACAATGTTGACCAGGCTTTGAAAGTACTGAAAAAGAAAATGCAACGCGAAGGCGTTTTTCGGGAAATGAAACTGCGTAGACATCACGAAAAACCGTCGGAAAAACGCGCGCGCGAAAAAGATGAAGCAGTGCGCCGCTTCCGCAAACTGGAACGTAAACGCGAAGACCGCGACTAACGTTCAAGTGTTGGTTAAAAGATAAAAGAGCGCTAGGGTTTGACCGGCGCTTTTTTACATTCAAAAAGGAGAACGTCCATGAAATTGCTGACGCTGGAAGATATCCGCGAAATTCTGCTGCACCATCAGGAGCAGCCCAAAGCACCGGCAGAGCTGATTGCCGCCATGCTGCGCTTTTTGTCTTCCGCACGTCATACGGAGGAGCGGGGTCTGGTTGTCATCCTTGATGTGCCGGAAAACGCGCCGCGCAGTGAAATGGGCGCTTTGCAAAAAGATGCACAGGAATTTCTGATGCAAATCCTGCCCGACCTGCCGCGCATCTCCGTTGTGCTGACAGCGGAACGTAAAGCCGCCAGCAATGATCATGCAGGCCACAGCCACGGCGCAGCCGATCAGGTGAAGCTGGATTTGCCGGATATCCGTCATATTATCGCCGTGTCTTCGGGCAAGGGCGGGGTCGGGAAATCCGCCGTCTCGAATAATCTGGCGGCGGCGCTGGCGCGTCAGGGTTATGCCGTTGGCCTGCTGGATGCCGATATTCACGGCCCGTCGCAACCGCATATGACAGGCACACAAGGCGCACGCGCTGTTCTGGGGGGCGACCGTAAAATCATCCCGCAACAGGCACATGGCGTGAAAACCATGTCCATCGGCTATCTGCTGGAAAATCAGGGGCCGGTCGTCTGGCGCGGCCCGATGGTACAGCGTGCCCTGATCCAGATGCTGCGTGATGTGGCCTGGGGAAAACTGGATGTGCTGGTACTGGATCTGCCGCCCGGTACGGGGGATATTCCGCTGACCCTGTCGCAGAAAGTGCCGCTGACAGGTGCGATTGTTGTCTCCACACCGCAGGATATCGCACTGCTGGATGCGATGAAGGGGCTGGAAATGTTCCAGAAACTGGATGTGCCCGTTCTTGGTCTGATTGAAAATATGAGCATGTTCTCCTGCCCGCATTGCGGCGGGGAAACGCATCTCTTCGGTCATGGCGGCGCCAAGCGCGAAGCCGAAAAACGCGGGCTGCCGCTTTTGGGTGAAATTCCGCTCAGCCTTGAAATCCGCGAGGCTGCCGATGCCGGACGCATTACCGAAGGCGACAGCCGCAAAGCGTTTGAAGCTGTGGCAGAACGTTTGAGCGATATTCTGGAACTTGAACAACCCGCGAAAAAAGCCGTTTAAGGAGCAGTAAATGCCGACCGGACAAAACAAATACCCCGCATGGAAAAAAGCCGAATGGGCCACGCCCGATGCGGCCTATACTGCGGCAACGGAGAATAATACGGCACTGCTCAAGGCACTGGCATCCTGCGATGCCTTGCTGGATAAGCCGAATGATATCGGCTGGACACCGCTGATGTATGCGGTGCATAGCGGATCGAAAGAATCCGTTGCCGTATTGCTGGATGCGGGCGTCAATCCCGATCAGGGCAAATATGGTGACGGCGATGA
>SBHI01000070.1 GCA_006226225.1 Alphaproteobacteria bacterium | reverse complement strand
AGCAGTAAAAATTTCAGGATAACGTCCATATTTTATACACACCTTCATTTTATCTTTTGCGGACGGGATTTCTTAACCTACCAGCGACAGCAAGGAAAGGCTTTTCTTTTTTCCGGCGAGGGGCTAGAGTGTTTGTGCAAAGCAGCATAATAAGACGCTTGGGGGAGATGTTTAAGACATTTTTTCAGTAACAGAGGAGTTTTGAATTATGAGTGAAGATACCATTGTCATCGTTAGTACAGCCCGCACGGCGCAAGGCGCGTTTCAGGGTGAACTGTCGTCACTTCCGGCCTATGATCTGGGCGCAGCGGCCATCAAGGCGGCGGTCGAGCGTGCGGGTCTGTCCGCAGACGCCATCGAAGACGTCATCATGGGCTGTGTACTTCCTGCAGGTCAGGGACAGGCTCCGGCGCGTCAGGCGACACTGGGTGCGGGTCTGCCGATTTCCACAGGCGCAACCACCATCAATAAAATGTGCGGTTCCGGTATGAAAGCCGTGATGTTTGCACATGACCTGCTTTTGGCCGGTTCTTCTTCCGTTATGGTTGCAGGCGGTATGGAAAGCATGAGTAATGCCCCCTATCTGCTGGACAAAGCCCGCGGCGGTTACCGCATGGGGCATGGTAAAGTCGCTGACAGCATGTTCTTGGACGGTCTGGAAGATGCCTATGACCGCGGCAAGCTGATGGGCTTCTTCGCGGATGATACGGCGCAAAGCCTGCAAATTACGCGCGAAGATCAGGATAAATTCGCACTGGAATCACTGTCACGTGCACAGCGTGCCCAGAAAGACGGTGACTTTAACGACGAAATTACACCTGTGACGCTGAAAACCCGCAAAGGCGAGGTTACGATTACGGAAGATGAAGCGCCGAAAACCGCACGTCCGGAAAAAATTCCGGAACTGCGTCCGGCTTTCAATCCTGACGGAACGGTGACGGCGGCGAATGCCAGCTCGATCTCCGACGGTGCGGCGGCTCTGGTGCTGATGCGCCGCAGTGAAGCTGAAAAGCGCGGCTTGAAAATCCTTGCGGAAATCAAAGGCCATGCCTTCCATGCACAAAAACCGGCGGAATTTACGCTGGCACCGATCGGCGCCACGCAAAAACTGCTGGAGCGTGTCGGCTGGGCGGCAAATGATGTTGATCTCTATGAAGTCAACGAGGCCTTCGCTCTGGTTACATTGGCGGCGATGCGTCAGCTGAGCCTGCCGCATGAGAAAGTCAACGTGAATGGTGGTGCCTGCTCGCTGGGTCACCCGATCGGCGCGTCCGGCGCACGTATCATTGTGACACTGCTGTCCGCACTGGAAAAACGCGGCCTGACACGCGGCGTCGCATCGCTGTGCATCGGCGGCGGTGAAGCCACAGCCATCGCAGTGGAGCGCATTGCCGCGTAAAAATAACGCATGACGCAAAAAAAGCGCAAAACTGCAAAAAAACGGACGCCCAAAAAGACGGGGACGCGGAGCAAAGCGGCAACAACTGCCAAAAAGCCCCGCAAAACCCCGTCACGGGCAACAAAAACAGCCACAAAGAAAAAACCTTCCCGGAAGCCCGCAACGCATAAAGCGTCGAAATTGCGGCTTCTGGGAAAGTGGCTTTTTGTCCTGTCCATCTGGGCGGGAATGTTTCTGTTCTGTCTGGTTCTGTATTATGCCCGTGATCTGCCCGGTTCGGATGACATTGTGGCCGTGCCCGCGCGCACCGGCATGACCATCCTGTCGCATGACGGCAAAACGGTCGGCCATTACGGCGGTATTAAAGGCAATCCCGTTTATGCTGATACGCTGCCCGCCCATGTCGTGAATGCGCTTCTGGCCACAGAAGACCGTCGTTTCTTTAAACATTTCGGTATCGACCCGCGCGGCTTTGCCCGCGCCATGCTGCGTAATTTGAGGGAACGCCGCTTGGTGGAAGGCGGCTCGACCCTGACGCAACAGCTGGCAAAAAATATGTTTCTCAGCGCCGATAAGACCGTAAAGCGCAAAATTCAGGAAGCGCTGCTGGCGTTGTGGCTGGAACAGAAATTCGAAAAAGAGGAAATCCTGACCGCCTATCTGAACCGTGTTTATTTCGGGGCGGGGGCATACGGGATTGATTCTGCTGCGCGTACCTATTTTAACAAATCCGCCGTAGCGCTTAATCTGGAGGAGGGCGCGCTGCTGATCGGGCTGTTACAGGCACCGTCGCGCTACTCCCCGTTCAATAACGCTGATCTGGCACGGAAGCGGACGATGCGGGTACTGGGTGCGATGGTGGATGCGGGCTATCTGAACGCTGACAAGATCAAAGGCATGACGGCCGAAAACTTGCCGCTGCGTTTTGTGAATACGTTCGGTGATCACGAAGATCGCCATTTCATGGACTGGATCGCCGACAGTATCGGCAGTTTTGTCGGGACAACGGGGCGTAACCTTGTTGTGCGCACAACGATAGATGCCGGACTGCAAAACAGCGCGGCACAGCAGCTTCGCCATATGCTGAAGGAAAACGAGAAAGCTTATCAATTGGGTGAGGCGGCCTTCGTTGCGATGTCGCCCGACGGCGCGGTCAGGGCGATGGTTGGCGGGCGCGATTACGCGCAAAGCCGTTTCAACCGCGCGGTACAGGCGCAGCGCCAACCCGGTTCCGCCTTTAAACCGTTCATTTATCTGGCAGCATTGATCGGCGGTATGGATCCGCAGGATAAGGTGCGGGACGAACCGTTTACGTCCTCCGAGGCAGGCGGCTATCGCCCCGAAAACTTTGCCGGACGCTATTACGGTACGGTTACGCTGGAGCAGGCTTTGGCAAAATCCCTCAATACGGCGGCCGTGCGGGTGATGCAACAGGCAGGGATCGGCAATGTGCTGGCTGTGGCGCGCCGTGCGGGCATTTCAACACCGCTGCGCCGCGATCTTAGCCTTGCGCTGGGTTCCAGCGAGGTCACACTGCTGGATATGGTGACGGCCTATGCGGTGTTTGCCAATACCGGACGGGCGGTTTATCCCTATGCCGTGCTGGAAATCAGGGACGAGGGCGGGCAATTGCTGTTTACGCGTGAAAACCCGCCGCGTGACAGGCTGTTTCCGCCATCCGCCATTCGCAAACTGGATTATATGCTGCTGTCTGTTACGGATGAGGGTGGCACAGGCCGTAATGCTGCTGCGTCCGGTCTTGCAGTGCGCGGTAAAACCGGTACCAGTCAGGATGCCCGCGATGCGTGGTTTGTCGGTTATACGCCGGATATCGTTGCCGGGGTCTGGATGGGGAATGACGATGGCAGTCCGATGAAAAATGTCACGGGTGGCGGTCTTCCGGCCAAGCTGTGGGGAGATATTTTCGCAGTGACGGATATGCAGAGGCTACGCTACGTGCCGCCGCAAAGTGAGAGCAACGGCGGTATCGGCGGCCTCATCCGTCTGTTTGGCGGCGGAGGCGGCAACGGGCCCGTTATTCGCGGCGATAATACCGAATATTTTAATTAGCGCATCTTAAAGAAAGTTCACAAGCGTCAGCTGGTTGACCAGATTGGCTGTTTCATAAGAAGCCGTCATCTGTGTTTCCAGCGATTGCAGACGGACGATAATTTCGGCCGTATCAACATTCTCAAGGTCATCCAGCATGCTTTGCAGCGTGTTACGCTCGTTTTCCTGACGCTCTTTGATGTCTGTCATCAATGCGTTTTTGCTGACCAGAATATTGTGATCGCTTTCCAGTGCTGCGATACCGCTTTCCAGTGTGGAAATAATACCGGCAAAAATCTGTTCGAATTCTGCTTCCGTTGCGATATCAACGGCGGGGTTCGGGAATTGCAGATTGGCCGCCAATGCGATGCCGCGCACAATCTCTTGCAGGCCGGGATTGTCGGCTTTCAGCGTGTAATTGATTTCAATGTTGTCATCGACTTTGGCGATGACGTCTCCGGAGGCGCCAAGCGTTCCGGCATAGCCCAGATCGCTGCCTGTAAAAGCATCCGCATTGGCCAGTAATTGGGCGGGGGTTTGTCCGCCAGCCAGCCATAACGTGTATTCGGCCTGCATATTGGCATTCAGCGTGGCCTCGTTGGTAAAGGGGGCGTTGCCGATATCATTGCCGGAAAACAGATATGATCCCTGAATTTCCGTGTTCAGCAAATCACCGAGATATTGCAGATTATTGCTGGCCATATTGCGCAGAAAATCGGTATCAACGCCGTCCGCACCGGATTGCAGCAGACGAAAGCCGTCAATCACCTGATTGGCGATATTGGTAATCTCCGTCAGGGTTTCGCTCATCACTTTTGTCCGCAGGACGGCGCGGTCGATATTGGTGGAATAGGCATCGATTTCATTCAAATTGGTACGCAGGCTTTGCACGCGTCCCGCATCCACGCCGAAACCGGCGAAAGTGTCGGTTTTTTTCTGCGTTGCCAGCTGCCGCTGAAGCTCGTTCAACGTGGCGCGCAATTGCGCCAGCTGCGTGCTTTGCGTTTTCGACTGTCCCAGAAAGGAGATCGTTGTCAGTGCCATTGTCTTATTCCTTCCTTTAAAATATTACACACACATCTCTTTTTATATTTTGCCGTTAAAAGGCGTTCAGCAAGGTATTGAACAGCTCTTCGGAAACCGAAATCGCCCGCGCCGCCGCTGAATAGGCGGTTTGCAGCTCAATCAGTTTTGCCAGTTCCTGATCCAGATCAACGCCGCTTTCGTTCAGGAAACGGGTTTCCAGCGTGTCATAGAATAATTGCTCGCTTTCCTGCGATTTTTGCGTATCGCGGTATGTTTCACCGTGCTGACTGACCAGCCCTTGTGCAAATTGCACCAAAGACGTAAAGCCGACCAGCTGGGTCGAGATATCCGCATTCGGACCCAGATTATTTTCGCGGAAGGGGGTATGCGGTGTACCGACAACGGACACACCCAGTGCAATCAGCGGATCACCCAACCCGTTGGTCAGGGCGATATCGCCGCCGTCATCGGGCGTAATCAGCAATACGCCGCCGGGGCCGAGTGTTGCCGTGATGCCGGGAACGGCATTCAGGTCGGCCAGCAGGTTAGCCTGCGTATCGGTCGGCGAAATAAAAATCGTGACGGGGTTGTTTAAACCTGCGCTGATGGTAAAAGACGGATCCTGCGCGGGGGTAACACCTGCCGTCAGCCCCAGCGCGGCAAGACCTGCTGCGGTCAGTGATGCGGCGGTCACGGTAATATCCGCGCCTGCTTCCAGTACGATTTGCCCCAGACTGTTCAGACGTGCCGTGCCGGGCAGGGCGATATTGATGTTATTGACCAGATCGGTCGCCGTGTCGCCGGCATTGATGGTAATCAGAGCCGGGCCGCCGCCGACATCGATCGTGAACTGCGCACCGGCGGTGATGGCGGGGTGGCTGTCCAGAATACCCAGACTGGCGATATCGACGGTGCCGATAATTTGCGCAAATTGCGACAGCCCCGTGGCGGCGAAAATCGTACCGGCGGAGATGTCAACCGTTCCCACAGCCTGTTGTCCCGTGAAGGCACCAAAAGTGAAGTCAATGATTTTGCGGATGACTTCATTGGATCCGGTGGGAACCGTTGCGCCATTGGTGCCGGAACGCACCAGAGTTGGGTCTGCGACGACTGTGGCATTGACGCGGATTTCGGCGGCAAAGCCGACATAGCCGACGGCGCCGGGCGGTACGACGCTGGGCGGTACATTGCCTAGCGCATCGGTAAACAGTTCCAGCCCCTGCGTGGCAAAGCGTTCTGCGGTTTTTTGCGCCAATTCGTCCAGCTGCGCCTGATATTGCGGCAGGGTTTCATCGCGCAGAGTGAAAAGCGCGCCGATTTTTCCGCCGATATTGCTGCCTGTCAGCTCAATACCTGTCGTGCTGTCGATGAACAGCCCCGCAGAACCGCCGCCGGGATAAAAAGTACCCGGGCCTTGCTGTGTCGGGTTAAACACCAGACGACGGGCTGCGGTGTCTGCCAGTGTCTGGCCGTTCGCCGTCATCAGTACGATTTTGTTGTTCTCGGCGCGGTAGTAAGACACGCTCAAATGCTCGGCAACCAGTGAAATAGCGGCATCCCGCTGATCTTCCAGATCGGCGGTGCTTTGCCCTGCCGCCGCCAGTTTTGCGATGCGCACATTCAGGGTGGCGACGGTTTCCAGCGCGCCGTTCACCTCATCGACCGATGCGGAAATATCGGTCTGGGATTCGTTGCGCAATTGCTGCAATGTGGAGGAAAAATCATTGAACAGCCGCGCGGTTTCCTGTGCGCTGGAAACGACGTTATTGAGCAGAATGCTGCTTTCCGGCTCGGAAGATAGCGAGATGAAATCCTCTTTCAAATTATTCAAAACCGCACCGATCGACGTTTCGGCCTCCGATGCGCCGTGATAGGCCTGAATGCGGGACAAATACTGCTCGCGGACATCCAGCCCTGAAATTTGGCTGGTTTGCCCGACCAATTCGCGGATCAGTGACATATCAACGCTGCGCAGCACCTCGCCGATGCGGACACCCAGAGAGTTCACATCGGTAAAACTTGCCTCTTGCGGCAAGATTTTCCGGGTATAGCCGGGCGTTGAGGCATTCGCAATGTTATGCGAGGTCAGATTAATGGCGTTTTGCGCCGCTCTCAGGCCGGTTAATGCGTTATTCAGCGATTGGATGGGCATGTTTTGTCCCCTTTCCACATAAAACTTGGTCTTTGCTGTTAGAGAATGTTGCAAAAAGCGTGCCAAAATCCGTGCGGCTTTCCGGTACGCATTGTTTTGTTGTGTTTTTTGCCTTTCGCGTGTAAAACAGGCGGCATGGTAGGGAATAAAGTCATTACAGAGAAAAAGAACAAAAAACCGGGCGAAACGGATCTGTCCGCCCTGCAAAAGAAGCTTGGACACCGTTTCAAGGATGAACAATATTTGCGTACGGCCTTAACCCATGCCAGTGCCATTCCCGACCGCGGTAATGCTAATCCCGCGCATCATCATTACTATTACGAACAGCTGGAATTTCTTGGCGACCGTGTGCTGTCGCTGGTGGTGGCGCATTTGATTTATGATATTTTCCCTGCTGAAAATGAAGGCGACTGGGCGAAGCGCCATGCCGAGGCGGTGCGTGAAACAACGCTGGCAAGAATCTCCACCAAGCTGGAGCTGGGCAGTGAAATGTTTTTATCCAGCAGCGAACAGCGCAGCGGCGGCCGTAAAAAGAAGGCGATGCTGGCTGATGTGCTGGAAGCAGTGATCGCTGCGCTTTATCTGGACGGTGGTTATAATGTTGCACGCAAATTCGTCGAAAGGGAATGGCGGGACTTTGTCGCCGGTGCGCCGCGCCCGCCGGAAGACCCGAAAACCCGCCTGCAGGAATGGTCGCAGGGACACGGGCAGGGGCTGCCCGCCTATGATCTGGTGTCGCGTTCCGGCCCCGATCACGCGCCGGAATTTACCGTCAGCGTGACAATTGAAGGGTTTGAAACGGTGACGGTGACCGGAGAATCCAAGCGCAAAGCGGAAAAGAAAGCCGCGGATTTGATGATGCGCCAGATCGAAGAGCGGGAAAAACAGGCGAAGACGGGTGACAAAAAAGATGTCTGATAAAAGCCTGACACGCTGCGGCACGGTCAGTTTGATCGGTGCGCCAAATGCGGGAAAATCAACCCTGGTTAATAAACTGGTTGGCACAAAAGTGTCGATTGTCACCCATAAGGTGCAAACCACGCGCAGCCGCGTTGTCGGAATTGTAATGCGGGGAGAAAGCCAGATTGTGCTGGTGGATACGCCCGGTATTTTCCGTCCGGAAAAGCGCCTTGACCGGGCGATGGTGTCAACCGCATGGCGCGAGGCGCATGACTCCGATGTGATCGCGGTGCTGATGGATGCGGCGCATGATAAGCGCACGAAATCCGAAGAGCTGCTGCTGGCGGAGCTGGCCAAGCGTAAGGTGCCGCAGAAAACCGTGTTGATTTTGAACAAGATCGACCTTGTCCGCCGTGACAAACTGCTGCAAATGGCAAAAGAATTCTCCGACAGCGGATTGTTTCAGGATATCTACATGGTCTCGGCGTTGACGGGAGATGGTTGCGACAGGCTGCTGGATGATTTTTCCCAATCCGTTCCCGAAGGCCCGTGGTTTTACGATCCGGAGATCGTGTCCGATATGCCAGCGCGGCTTTTGGCAGCAGAGATCACCCGCGAAAAGCTATTTGAACAGATGCATCAGGAAATTCCCTATATGTGTACGGTGGAAACCGAAAGCTGGGAGGAAGATGAAAACGGGCGTCTGCGCATCGGGCAGATTATCTATGTGGCGCGTCCGCAGCATAAATCCATGATTCTCGGCAAGGGCGGGCGTAAGATCAAAGCCATCGGCAGTGCCGCCCGCGCGGAAATCAATGAATTACTGGAAGAAAACGTCCATCTGGAGATTTTTATCAAGGTGAAAGAAAACTGGATGGATGACCCTGACCGTTACCGCGAATGGGGGCTGGATTTCTCGTAACGCGGCACTGTTATCTGTCTTTGCGGAAACGGAATTTGTAATAACGGTCGCAGGCATGTTGCAGCTCTGTCAGTAATCCGCGCCCTTCCGCCGTCTTTTCTCCGCGCAGCCCACGGCTGATAATTGCGCGAACCGCGGTCTGATAGGCGGCGAGAATCTCCAAAATATCGGCATCAATCTTTTCCACACGCGGCAGAAACAACAGCAGCATGGAGCTGACTTCTGTGACCAGAGGATAGTTGAACATGCTGCCTTGTGCCTTCATACGCGAGATGGAAAAACAGATTTCGTTCAAAATCTCTTTCGGGCTCATGCGCTGGTTGTTCAGAATGTTTTCGATACGGTGCATATGCTTTTCCAAAATGGGCAGGAAATTGCGTTCGTTTTTGTACATTTTTTCCTGCGCCGCCTTGATAACGGCACGATCCAACCCGCCCGATCCGACTTTTTCCTTCA
>SBHI01000210.1 GCA_006226225.1 Alphaproteobacteria bacterium | reverse complement strand
GTGATGGAATATCTGCATGATGTCAAAAAATGCCGCACGCTGTTTGCGACCCATTATCACGAATTGACCGGATTGCAGGAAAAGCTGGATAAGATGTCTTGCCGCACGGTGCGGGTGAAGGAATGGCAGGATAAAATCGTCTTTTTGCACGAGGTGATTGCGGGGGCGGCTGACCGTTCTTACGGTATTCATGTCGGTAAACTGGCGGGACTGCCCGCAGATGTCGTGAAGCGCGCCGAGGATGTTTTGCGCGTATTGGAAAGCGGAGAGCAGGCCGGAATTCTGGATCACATCGCCGAGCATCTGCCGATTTTCAAACCGGCTGATACTTCTGTAGAGCAGGATATTGATCCGGAACTCGGGGAACTACTGGATGTCATTGATCAGGTCAAGCCGGACGAGTTGACGCCGCGCGAGGCGTTGGACATTTTGTATAAAATCAGTGAGCTGCGTCAGCGGCGGGGCTAGGGCCTATTTCAGCTGCGGCAGCAGCGATCCATTGCTGAATACCGATACCGGATTCATTGCCTTTATCTGCGGTGCGCACGATGGTGAGTTCAATATTCAAATTCATTTTCTGCAAATCAATGCGGTTGGAATAAACAGTTTCCACAGGCAGGGTGACATGCCATGTGTAGACGCCGTTTTCGTTATTCACGCCTTGCTGGGTAATAATAGGTTCCCCGATCAGCATGGTTGCAACAAATTGTTTGTTTTTAATGACGAATTCAAGGATTTTGGCTTCATCCAGTGCTGTCAGGAAATTCTTCCAGCCTTCCGGTGTGAAATGTTTGGCACTTTGCTCAAGCTGCTGCTGGTAATTATTATAACCGAAATTATACGTCATCGTGACGGCATAGGATGACCAGCCTTTGATGAACTGATCGTCCAGCAGTCCTTGCGCCAGCGATTTTCCGGCCAGGTCGCGTTTCATGTTCGGGACAACGACTTTATTGGCATAGGGATCCTGCGCCTGTGCAGGTTGTGCGGACAATACGCAGAAAGCCAGTAGTGCAAAAAGAGCTGATTTAAAATATTTCATGCTGTCATACCTCGCGGGTCATATCCTGAAAATTTTTGGTGAATTGCGCCGCCTGTTTCTTTCAGGCGGCTTTTTTCGTCCGCGCCTCCTGCTGTTCCAGATGGCGGCTGAGAATAGAGCTGAACTCGGATGAAAATGCATCCAGCTTGTCCGCATAACGGCTGAGATCTGTGGAAAATTTGTTATAGGCAACAACAGCAGGAATGGCGGCAATCAGGCCGAGTGCCGTTGCGAAAAGCGCCTCGGCAATACCGGGGGCAACAACGGCCAGACTGGTGTTGTGTGATCCGGCAATAGCGGAGAAACTGTTCATGATGCCCCAGACCGTGCCGAACAGCCCGACAAAAGGTGCGGTGGAACCGACGGTGGCCAGAAAGGTCATATAGCGTTCAAGATAATTGACCTCGCGGTTGATCGAGGTTGCCATGGAGCGGTCGATACGCTGTTGCAGACTGGCGCTCAATGCGCCGGTACGGGCATTATCCGAAGACAGCGTCCATTCATTCATCGCGGCACAGAAGGTGCGTGCCATCGGGTCGGAGGCATGACCGTGGATGCGTTTATACAGCTGTTCCAAAGGTTCACCCGACCAGAAAGAGGATTCAAATTTATTGGCTTTGACGTTCAGGCTTTTGAAACTGGCCCATTTATCCAGAATAATCGCCCAGCTCCAGATCGAGGCCAGCACCAGCATCAGCATCACCGATTTCACCACGATATCGGCCTGCATGAATAATCCCCACATCGACATGTCGTGCTGCAGGGCGGTTCCGGCAAGTTTGGCGCTGTCTACGGCGCGGCTGACGGCGTCAGAGGCTGCATCGGCCATATTCTTCTTCTCCTTTGATCGTCTTTTATTCTAAAAAATCTACATCATTTTTTCAAAGACTGCACGACATTCTTCGGGCAGACGCGCGGCTTTCTGCGTGTGCACATCCATGCAGACAAGGGTCAGACGAATGGTCACGATCGCTTCTCCGTCTTTCAAAAACACCTGTTCCAGATCCATGCGGGCATTGCCCAGATGCGCCAGTTTCGTGGCGATGGTCAATTGGTCATCCAGCACGGCAGGGCGGCGGTAGTCGATTTCAAGGTGACGGACGGCAAAAGCAATGCCTGTTGCCTTCAGCAAGGCGGCATGCTCGAACCCCGCGTCACGCAGCATTTCCGTGCGTGCCTGCTCGGCGAAACGCAGATAGCTGGCATGGTAGACAACGCCGCCCGCATCGGTATCGGCATAATAAACGCGCAAAGGGAAGTGATGTTCCGTCATGGTCTTTTTTATCCTTTTTCAGGCAGCCAATATGGCCGTTTTTGCGGCGGAACTCAAGAGGCGGAAATGGCGGCGCGCACTGTTTCGGCATCATCGAAGGGGATAATTTTGTCACCGATTTTCTGCCCCTGTTCGTGCCCTTTGCCGCTGACAACCAGCACATCACCGTCTTTCAACAGTGATACGGCGTGGAAAATCGCTTCCTTGCGGTCGCCGATATTTTCGGCATCAGGACAGCCGGTCATCACCTCGACGCGGATGGCAGCAGGTTCTTCGCTGCGCGGATTGTCATCTGTGACGATGACATGGTCGGAGAATTTTGCGGCTGTTTCACCCATGATGGGGCGTTTGCTGCGGTCACGGTCGCCGCCGCAGCCGATCAGTGCGTAAAGGCGGCTTTGCGTATGCGGGCGCAGCGCGGTCAGCACATTTTCCAGCGCATCGGGTGTGTGGGCGTAATCAACATAAATACCGGCATTGATGCCTGTGGGAGAACCGACATATTCCATACGTCCGCGCACGGGGGCGAGATGCTCTAGTGATAGAATGACTTGTGCAGGTGGACAGTCCGCCTCGGCCATCACGAGCGCGGCGGCGCAAAGCGCGTTATAAAGCTGAAAGGCACCGACCCGCGGGAAGAACAGCTCGTATTCACGGCCGAAGACAGTCAGCGTAATATCCTGCCCGTCCGCTTTCGGCATACGCCGTGTGACGGCAAAATCGGCCTCAGGGTTTTTCAGGCTATAGGTCACGATGGTTTTATCCGCACAGGCCTCGGCCAGCTGTTCGTAAACGGGATCATCCATATTTAAAACCGCCGTGCCGTCTGCGGGAAGCAGATCGGTAAACAATCTTGTTTTTGCGGCGAGGTAATTCTCCAGCGTTTTGTGATAGTCCAGATGATCATGTGTCAGATTGGTAAAACCTGCGGCGGAAATGCGTACGCCGTCCAGACGATATTGGTCAAGCCCGTGGCTGGAAGCCTCCATAGCCAGATGGTTGCAATCCTTTGCGGATAGATCGGCAAGAATGCGGTGAAGGCTTTCGGGGTCGGGGGTGGTGATACTGCCGTCTTCGGTCATGCCCAGTGCGGGGGCGGTGACCCCTAATGTTCCAAGACAGGCGGCGTTGAGATTTAGTCTTTCCCAGATCTGGCGGCAGAACTGCACGGTCGAGGTTTTGCCGTTTGTTCCGGTGACGGCGGTGATAAATTCCGGCTGGATTTTGTAGAAAGCGGCGACCAGCAGCGAAAAAGCGCGGCGCGGATTTTCCGCACGCAAGACGGCGATATTTTGCGGGGCGGGGTCATCGGTTCCAATCAGTACGCAGATTGCCCCGTTTTCGATGGCTTGCGGAATGAAAGCATGGCCGTCCAGCTTGTCGCCTTTTAATGCGGCAAACAAAAAGCCAGCTGCGGCTTTGCGGGAGTCGAGCGTCAATCCGGAAATGCTGATATTTACCGGTGCGCCGCTTGTATCAATCATGCCTGCGGGCAGGGCTGCGGCAAGGTCGTGCAGGGTGGTTTCATTCTGCGTTTGTCTGGCTGATGGCAGCGACATAGTCTCTCAAGCCTCCGTAAGTCATATTGTCGGACGCAATACCCAGCAGCGGGGCGGCTTCGGTAATGACCTGCCTGACGACGGGGGCGGCTGTCCAGCCGCCCGTGGCATAGCCGAAGGTGTCCTTGCGTCCCTGTGGTTCGTCTATACTGACAAGTAGCACATATCGCGGTCTGTCCATAGGGAAAAAGCCGATGAAGGATGAGTAGAGCGCCTTGCGTTTGTAGCGTCCGTTGACGACTTTCTCCGCCGTTCCGGTTTTGCCGCCGACACGGTATCCGGCGGGAACGGCGTTTTTACCTGTACCTTTGGCTGTCACATCTTCCAGCATGCTGCGCATGACGGCGGAAGTTTGCGGAGAGATAATCCGTGCAGCCGGTGTTTTCAGCTGCGGTTTCGGTGTCAGTGTCGGTGGCAGCAAAAGCCCGTTATTGACGATGGCGGCGGCGCCGACCGTCAAATGCAGCGGTGTAACGGCAAAGCCGTGACCGTAAGAGGCGGTTGCGGTTGCGGCCTCGCCCCAGCGGCGCGGTGCCAGCGGTAAGGCGCGTTCGGGCAGGTCAATATGGACGCGGGAGAAAAGTCCGAGGTCGCGGAAGAAATTTTGCAGATTGTCCGATCCCAGTTTTTGCGCAATCAGTGCCGTACCGATATTGGAGGAATGCAGAAAAATTTCGCGCACCGTCATCGGACGTTTCTCTGCATGGAAATCGCGGATGGTATGGCGGCCGATGCGCAGCGGCGCCGTCGCGTCAAATACTTCATCCGGTGTGGTTGCGCCTTTTTGCAGTGCGGCGGCGATAGAGAAAATCTTGAAGGTCGAGCCCATTTCAAAGACTCCGGTGGTATTGCGGTTAAAGCGTTTTTCCGCAGGCGCATCCGCAGGATTATGCGGATCGAAATCGGGCAAGGAGACCATGGCGATAATTTCGCCGGTTTTGATATCCATCATAATGCCTGCGCCGCCGATGGCTTGAAAGCGGGTAACGGACTGTTGCACGGCGCGTTTCAGGATGTTCTGCACGCGGATATCCAGCGTGGTATGCAGCACGTCGCCCTCATTTAGCAAGCCGTTATATTGTTTTTCCAGTCCTGCGATGCCGTTGCCGTCACTGTCGGTATAACCCAGCACATGCGACAGCAGATTTCCTTGCGGATAAATGCGGCGGTATTCGTCGCGGAATCCCAGTTCGGGATAGCCGAGGTCATTGATCTGCTGCTGTTGTTTGGGTGTCAGATTGCGGTATAGCCAGACGAAGCGGCCGCCGCGCGCAAGATCGTTTTTGACGGCTGCTGGCGTGACGGGCAGAATTTTTGACAACGCGCGGGCCAGCGTGTCGGCATTGCTGACAAGCGTGGGATCGGCGTAAAGAGACGGCATGCGCAAAGTGGTGGCAATATTCTCGCCATTGCGGTCGGTGATACTGCCGCGCAAGGCGATGACGCCTGCCGTCTGCATTTGTCCGGCCGTTGCGGCATCGGGGGCGTAAACACCGATCAGGCTTAACTGTGCCAGCCGCCATGCAATTGCGGCGAAGCCCAGCATCAGCACACAGGTCACCATTGCCATGCGCAGATGCGCTTTTTGCAGGAAGCCGTGGCGCTGCCCGTCCAGCGTGATATGGCCGCTGTTATCAGGGAGTGTTTTGTGCATTTTGTGCCAGCACCGCTTTTTGTTGTTGCGCATCGGACAGACCGGTATGGTCATCCGTTTCAAGAAGATTGTCGATCAGATCCTTGACCGAAGAGAGAGCCGGATGTTTGCCTGCGGCTGCGGATTTTGCCGCAGGAAGGGGCGGAAGAAGCTGTTCTCCTGTCATTGGCTGTAAATCCGGCATCAGCCGTGCCGCCAGTGCCTCCAATCTTGCGGGAGCCGTCAGACGCCAGTACTCCGCCGACAACACGGCGATGTCATGCCGTGTTTCCGTTGTTTCTGCCCGTATTTCCGCAATATCCTTGGCGGTGATATGGGTTTGCTCGCTGGTATAATACAGCGCAGCACCGGACAAACCGGCGAGGCAAAACCAGAAAATGGCAAAAATATAGTCTTTCATGGGTCTGACAAGTATAGAAAAAGGAAACGGACGTGCCGGAAAACCGGAGAGAAAACGGCAGAGCTGCCGCAAATTCCAGTATAGGGGAAAAAAGCCGCGGCGGCAAGGAGGCCGTCCTGCTTCAGAGCGGTGGCGCGCGCTATTTTTTCTTGCCGAGATAGCTCCGCAGGGAGGCATGTGACGGCACGGAAGGCGGCTTGTTTTCCTGTGCGGCTTTTTCAGCCGCGGCGCGGAACGGATTCTTCAGATCACCGGGTACAAAGGCGGATTGTTTATCATCATTGTCGCTGGTATTGCCCAGAGCCTCTTGAAAGGCTTGTTGCAGAGCCAGAGAAAGTGCTTCAGGACGGCGGTATTCTTCATCCGTCAAGGCACCGATATATTTTTCCATGGCAGGTATAAGCGGCGATGTGCAATCCGTTTTGGCGATGATGGAAAAAACCTCGGCCAAAACATAGTTGCCGATGACGATATCTTCTTCATCTTCCATTTCCAGCAGCTGCATTTGTTGCAGAGAGGAAAATTGTGCGCTGAGCATGGCGATAAATTCCGGATTATCAATATCCATTTCCGCCATGAAATAGTCTTTGGCCATTTCTTCTTGCTCTTCCGTCGTCAGGGCGGTGAAATCTGTGCGCATGATTTGCAAGACATCTGCGGCTTTACGCGTTTCCTCAATTTTATCGGCAAGTGCCCGCACGGCAGGAGATAGCGCGTTCAGTTTATCCTCATCCATCATCAGTATGATCCTTTTAGATTATTGCCCGCTGCGCCCAAGATAGCGCCTCAGATTGGCATGTGTGGGTGTTTGATCTGTTTCTTTCATGGCGGATTTCTGCGCCTGTGCTGCGAAGGGATTGCGCACATCAATCGCCATTTTCTGGTTATCCGGCGGTTCAATTCCCAGCGTTTCCATGATGGCTTCCTGAAAGGCTTCGCTCAATTTCGCGGGGCGGGCATATTCCGCATCCGTCAGGCGGCCCAGATGTTTTTGCAGAGGCTCCAGCAGCGGGAAGGGGTCATTATTTTCCGCCAGTGCGGCGAAGATTTCCGCCATGATATAGGTTTGCAGGGCGTTGTCAGGACTGTTTCCGGACTTGTGAATATTATCCAGCACTTCGCGGATCATGGCTTCGTCATTATGCGGATCGTCAAAAAATTCATTACGAACGATGGCGGCTTTGTCGGCGGGGGACAAATCGGCGAAAGCACCTGTCAGGATGTCATAGACATCATGCAGGCTGTTTGCCACTCTGAGGTTCAGATTGACAAGGGCGGCCTCTTCGGACATCTCGTGCTTCGGATTTGTGTCGGGCATATCCAATGCGGATGCTCCCTTTCATTCTCTGTCGTGCAAAAGAGAATTGTTATCATAATAATGTGACATATGTCAATGCTTCTTGGTGGGGAATTTGACAAAACGCGGATAGTACAGGCTGTCATCATCAAAAATATCCTGAATATTCAGGCTATTCGTGACATAGCTTAGTAATGTGCCGTTTTCTGTCGTTAGATGCGGATGTGCCTTGCCGGCATAGGAAATCAGGTTTTTATTCTGATGTCTGGGCAGGTCGCAGATTGTTTCCGGCTCGCTCCACAATCCTTCGGGGCGGGCGGCATAGCGGACGGTCAGCGAGGTATCGCCGAAACCGCTTGTCTGGATGCACACATATTCGCTGCGGTCGGGGTCATAATGCAGCGACATTTCCGTTTGCGCATTGTCAAACAGCGGTACGGCTTCATCGATATCTTTGTTCCATTTATCGCCGCACCAGTACTCAACAGCACTTAAGTCTTTTTCTGCAAGACTGTCCAGCGGCCAACGTGCGGCATATACAGGTTTTTCAGGGGCGGCATCGCGCGCGCCAAGCACATAAAGATAATCATCGTCTTTGACAATGCCGCCTGCGCCGAAAATGATGCCGGACCGGTTGTCGGGCGGGGTCAGTGTCTGTAAATTCCAGTCGGCAGGGTTATCATCTGGGTTATCGATGGCAATGGCGAGATATTCAACGGTTTCAAACCCCAGCGGGTCGGGCTCTGCATCGGCGGCATGGTCTGTTTCGCGAATGCGCATCGCAAAAATCAGCAGACTGCCGTCATCAAGCCGTATGCCATGCCCCGGCCAAAGCCATGTGTCATCACCGCTTTCGGGAAAAAAGGAAGAGGGCGGGGCATTTTGATTGTCACGCCAGTAAAAATCCATTTTCGCTGTGGCAGGATCGTTTCCGGTCTGGATGGCAAGGCTGTTGCGCACCATTGTCGCATCAACGCGCGCGGTGTTTTCATCGGCGGCAATAAAACTGTCACCGAATAGCCACAAAATCCGCCCGTCTCCTAAATCGACGGAAGAAGCGCCATCGCCGCCCAGCCAGAGCGGATCACTGTGGAACAGGGCTTCTTCTTTGGCGGTGTTGAAAATATCCTTCATGTCCATGGCGTTTCCGTCCTGATAGCCCAGCGCAGATTGGCCGAGCGTGAGCGCGGGTTGCGTTTGATTTCTTCTTCGCTTGCGGTTTCCGGTTTTCGTTGCTCCAGCCGGAAGGGAAAGGCATTGGCCTCCGCAAGTGCTTCCGCTGCGCGGTCTGCCGGGGCATAACGCGACACATGCGTTTTCGGGGCGGCATGGGTGCGGAAGAAATTTTTGACGATGCGGTCTTCCAGTGAGTGGAAGGTTACAACCGCCAGAATACCCCCGGGTTTTAGAATTTTCGCGGCGGCATTTAGCCCGCGTTCCAACTCTCCCAGTTCGTCATTGACGGCGATGCGCAGGGCTTGAAAACTGCGGGTGGAGGGATCGATTTTGTCACCGCGCTTCGGCGGCAGGGCACGGCGAATGATCTCTGCCAGTGCGACTGTTGTTTCGATCCGTTGTTCGACGCGGGCCTCGACAATGCGGCGGGCGATGCGGCGGGATTTTTTCTCATCGCCGTATTTATACAAAAGATTGGCGAGGTCTTCCTCATCCATTGTGTT
>SBHI01000050.1 GCA_006226225.1 Alphaproteobacteria bacterium | reverse complement strand
GGCGAGCTTCTTGTCTTCGTCAATGAGTATTTTAACGAAGTTCAGCAAATTGCGGGCGTAAAGCGCCGAAGAAACCGTGGCAAGGCGTGACGGTACATTCTTATGTCCGATAATGGTGACACCATGCTTGGTAACGACTTTGCCGTTTTCTGATGCGACGCAGTTGCCGCCCTGTTCCACGGCAAGATCGACGATCACGGCGCCCGGTTTCATGGATTTGACCATCTCTTCGGTGATCAGAACCGGCGCGGCACGTCCCGGGATAAGTGCCGTCGTAATAACGATATCCTGCTTCTGGATCGTTTCTTCAACTAGTGCCTGCTGTTTTTTCTGGTAGTCTTTCGACATTTCCTTGGCGTAACCGCCAGCGGTTTCCGCCTGTTTAAACTCCTCGTCTTCAACAGCAATAAATGTGCCGCCCAGTGATTGTACCTGTTCTTTTGCTGCGGGGCGGACATCTGTTGCGGAAACAACGGCACCAAGGCGTTTGGCGGTGGCAATGGCCTGCAAGCCTGCAACGCCTGCACCCATGATAAAGACTTTGGCGGGCGGAACTGTTCCGGCGGCCGTCATCATCATCGGGAAAGATCCAGCGTAATGTTCCGACGCATCCAGCACGGCCTTATAACCGGCCAGATTGGCTTGCGAAGATAAAATATCCATGCTTTGCGCGCGCGTGATGCGCGGTACCAGCTCCATCGCAAAGCCCGATAGCTTGTTCGCTGCAAGGGCTTTGATGATGTCCTGGTTGTTGTAAGGCGATAATGCACCGATGACCAGTGCGGATTTTTTCAGGTTTTTTAAAACGCTGTCTTGCGGTGCGCCAACACAAAGAAGAATATCGGCGTTTTTGACGGTTTCCGCAGCACTGGCGAGTTTCGCGCCTGCTTCTTTATAGGCTTCATCGGTGTATGAGGCGGCGGCACCTGCACCTTTTTCCATACTCACGGAACAGCCTGCGGCAATCAGCTTTTTGACGGTTTCGGGAATGGCGGCGACACGGCGCTCATTTTCGTTTTGTTCCTTTAAGACAGCAACATGTAAAGACACGGCGGTAACCCTTATCTGAATATAAATGACGGATTGATTTCCAACTGCAATAAGCTTGCCTCATCCAGCGGCATTTGTGAAGCCCTAACTCTATTGCAGGCTGACGTATTTTTGGATAATGGCGGGATCAGCGCGGAAAATATGCACCATATTCAGCAGCAGTTTTTGAAATAACTGCTCTTTTTCCGCGGGGTTATACCAGGCTTGCCGCATCAGGTCGAGATAGGTAGCAAGCGAGATTTCAAGACTCATATCAAGGCTAAGATCTTCCGGCAGATCACCGTCTTTTTGCGCTTCCTGCAAGAGCGGGATGACAAGTTCTATAAAGGGACGGTAAATTTCCTGCGGTGCAAGGCCGTTTGTCTGATTGCCGTGTACCCAGATATAGGAAATGAAGGCGATGGAATTGGCCAGTGTCTGTCCAGTATCTTCCTCCCAAATTTGCCCGGTGAAATAAAGCAAATGTTCGATGGCGCTGCGGCCTTCCCGTTTCAATGTGCTCATTTTCTGGAATTTTTCTTCAAGATATTCCCTGTGCAGAACCGTCAGAATTTCGCCTTTAGTGTCAAAATGTGCATAGACCGAACCATAAGCGACATCGGCTTCTTTTGCGATATCGGTAGGACTGGTTTCAAAAAAACCCTTTTCGTCGAAGAGAGAGGCAGCGGCACGTAAAATGCGTTTACGTGTTTCCTGTTTCTGTTTTGCGCGCTTGGTATCTTTCCGCATACGTCCAGGTTTCTGAACTTTCATGGGCTGTTGGTTCCTAAATGCGTCTATTACTTAAAACAATATTATGGCAGTTATTTGCTTTGCCCGCTTTAAAAAAATCTTTTTTTAACAATTAATCAGTCTCTTATGAAATATCGCTTTTTTCGCTTTGTGGCAAGGCAGATTTTTTATAGGGATGATTTTTTTCATTGACATTTGTCAATGAAAATGTTACAGTTAAAGAATAGGGACTGGAATCTTCATTTCATTTCCCTCGTTGGAAAGGGAAATGAAGACCCGGAATAATTCCAACAAGAAGTCTGGGAAAGCCAGAACCTAAAAAAAATACTTATAGCTGGGTTTGCGCCCGGCTTGCTTTTTTAGGGCAAGAAATTCTTAAAGTTTTTCGTTTATAATAAAAGAACATGTTGTAATGAAAGAAGAAGAGGTTTTTCTATGAGTGTTGCGCCGGTCGTTACCCAACAGGCTTTATTCCAGATCCGCGTTGCAACGGAGGTTCTGAAAGCAAATGCCGAGGCGCAGCAGGCGCTGGTGGGTATTATTGCTGATGCGGCACGCAGCGCACCTGTTTCTTCTTCTCTTGGAACACGTCTGGATATTAGCGCCTGACTTGTGGCGAAATATGCGAAAATAATGTCTGAAAGATCAATGGATGGCAGATGATCCAAAACCCGGTACACCCGGCGGCACCCGTTCTAATTATGACGGCTGGGACGTTGTTTATGTCGATGGGAAATATATTAAACCGGATGAACAAAAGCCCGATCAGCCTAAATCAGCTCCGAAGAAAACAGAAACACGCTTCGGTAAGCGCGGTGTGACAACGCCAGATGTAAAAGACAAACCTGTGCATACAAGCGCAGAGAAGAAAGGGCCGGAGAAAACCGGTTCGGAAATTGTTAGGGAAGTACGCGCCCGCCTAAGGCAGCAGCAAGGGAAGACGCCTTAAACCCACCAAGTCGCGACGTTTTCGAATTTAAAACCGGCACCTGATTGCAGGCCCTTAAAGCCGCGCCACAGCCGCGTAAACCACCATGTACCAAAACCGCTCCATGCAATGAACATGGTAATCAAGCCTAAAACGCCATTGTCGTTCATGAATTGTTGTAATCCCATATCGCCGGGAATAAGTGCTGCATCGCTGGCCTGTTCTACGGCATCAAAAGCGGCTTGATTGCCAAATTTCAGGATAATCCCCATACCGAGCAAGGTAACGAGCGGCAGAAAAAGCCATAGACCTATCCAGAAAGTGCGTATCAGCCATCTGTAATGAGGGGAGAGAGCGGTTTCACGACCGAATTTTGCTGATAGGTAACAGACCAAAACGATGCCGAGCATCGCCAGTGATGCAACCAGCGGAATAGGCTGAATCGGTGTAAACATTAAAACGGAAGAGGCCGTAAAGGCGATATAGAGAATTTTCAGCTTTTGTGCCTCATCCATAGCCGCAGAGGGCTGTTTGGGTGGTGCAGCACTTGGCTTATCTTTTTGTTCTGCGGGCTCTTTGTTGTCTTGTTCTGCCATGATCTACCTTCTGCCGAAAAGTTTCTCAATATCGTTTAACTTTAGCTCAACATAGGTCGGCCGTCCATGATTACATTGACCGGAATGCGGGGTGGCTTCCATTTCGCGCAAAAGTGCATTCATTTCTTCCGTTTTTAGCACGCGACCGGCGCGGACGGAGCCGTGGCAAGCCATCGTCGAACAGACATCTTCCAAGCTCTCTTTTAACGATAGAGGTTGATCGAGCTCATCCAGATCATCTGCCAGGTCGCGCAGCAGCTTTTTGCAATCCACTTGTCCCAGCAGTGCGGGTGTCGCTTGTACAGCAATCGCACCTTGACCGAAAGCCTCGATATCCAGCCCCAACTGTGAAAAAGCTGGCGCATTTTCCAGCAAACGCTCCGTTGCGCCAGCATCCAGCTCGACAATTTCGGGAAGCAGCAGCCCCTGACTTTTCACCGCACCTTTTTGCAGTTCGTTTTTCATACGCTCATACACCAGCCGTTCATGTGCGGCATGCTGATCGACGATCACAATACCGCCCTGCGTTTGCGCAACGATATAGGTATTGTGCAGTTGTGCGCAGGCCGCCCCTAACGGATACTCCGTGTAATCTTCTCTTGCGTTCTGGTCATTTTCTGCCGCGGGCAGATTTTGCGTATGGCGCATTGCCGGTGCCATAGGCATCGCAGCGGCGGCTGCGAGATTGGGTGTGGCGGATGGGCGGGGATAATGATAACTGCTCCCTTCCATGCCTTTTAGCTTGCCGTAACGTTCGGAAGACTGGCTGTATTCTCCCTGCCATAATTGCTCACTTTGCGGTGCGGGGGTGCTTTTGGCGAGATAACCTAATGCTTGCCCGGCAACGGTTGTCGAGGCACGGTGCTGCGCTTCGCTAAGGGCATTGCGCAATCCGCGAACGATTAAACCGCTGATATTGCGCGGGTCACGGAAACGCACTTCCGATTTTGCGGGATGCACATTCACATCTACCAGCTCGAAGGGCACATCAATAAACAAACACAAAACCGGATGACGGTCACGCGCCAGATAATCGGCATATGCCGCGCGGATTGCACCCGTCAGTAATTTGTCACGCACAGGGCGTCCGTTGACAAACAGATACTGTGTCTGCGCGTTGGAGCGGTTCAGGGTCGGCAGGCCTGCAAAACCTTTTAATGTCGCGTCTTCTTTTTCCAGCAACACCGGCATGGCGTTTTCGGAAAAATCCGCTCCCATAATATCTGACAGTCTGTCTAGTCCCGCGTTTTCACCGGTACGTGGTGGCAGGGAGAAGACTTTTTTTCCGTTATGTTCTAAAGAAAAACCGATATCGGGATAGGCCATGGCCAGACGTTCCAGCGCATCACGGGCGTGACGTGCTTCCGTCGGCGGCGTTTTCATGAATTTCAGCCGTGCGGGGGTTGCGTAAAATAAATCGCGCACTTCAATAAGCGTTCCTTCCGGACAGGAAGAGGGGGCGACATCATGCACCAGTCCGCCTTCGACCGTAATTTCATGTCCGTCAGCGTCTTTTCCGCGCGGGCGGCTGGCAATTTTTAACCGGCTGACTGCACCGATGGAGGCCAGCGCTTCGCCGCGAAAACCCAGTGAGGCGATATGCAGTAAATCCCCATCCGGCAGTTTTGATGTGGCATGCCGTTCGACAGCAAGCCGCAGATCATCCGTGTCCATGCCGATACCGTTGTCACGAATGGAAATAAGTGACAAGCCGCCATCGCGTAGCGTGATATCAAGTTGTGTCGCACCGGCATCAATAGCGTTCTCGGCAAGTTCCTTTACAGCGGCGGCAGGACGTTCAATGACCTCGCCCGCCGCGATCTGGTTGATCAGGGATTCCGGCAGTTTTCTAATAAGCATGGCATTAAACTATCGCATTTTTCTCTGCCTGTCATCACAGGAAAACAAAACGCCGCCCGTAAAAACGGACGGCGAATTTTGAAAATATACATTAAAAATCTGTCTTTCAGGCGGCCTTATCCTGACCGTTCTCCGGAAATAAAAAACGTTTTTCGGCCACGCGGTCAGCGGCCTCGGCCGTGCAGACATTTTCATTTTGCGCACGCAGGAAGATTTCCTCCAGCGTTTCACGAATGCTGTGAATGTGGCGGATGGCATCTTCTTCGCGTCCTTGCACGCCTTTTGTGATGCGGGCAAGATATTCGTAATAGACATTGATCAAACCGCCAGCATTAACCACGTAATCGGGTGCATAGAGAACATTTTTCTCTTTCAGTGCAATACCGTGACGGCCTGTTTCCAGCTGGTTGTTGGCGGCACCGGCGACGACTGAAACTTTCAGACGGGCGAGTGTTTTGTCATTGATAATGCCGCCCAGTGCACAAGGTGCGAAAACATCGGCATCAACGTCATAAATTTCGTCGAGACCTACAGCGGTTGCGTCGAGTTGATCAACGGCTTTTTGAATACGTCCCGTGTCAATATCTGTGACGGTCAGAATAGCGCCTTCTTCATGCAGACGTTCACACAGACTATAACCGACATTACCAAGCCCTTGCACGGCAACGCGCACGCCTTCAACGGAATTTTTGCCCAGACGGTGTTTTACCGCGGTTTTCAACCCTGTGAAAACGCCCAATGCTGTCATCGGAGACGGGTTGCCGCCAGCTGTACCCTGGCCGCTGACCGGCAAACCGACAACATGTCCGGTATAACGGTGGATATTGACCATGTCTTGGTCATCGGTGTTGACATCTTCTGCGACAATATAAAGCCCGTTCAGCTTTTCAACCATGCGACCCATTGCCTGCATCATTTGCGGGGTTTTGTCTTTTTTTGCATCGCCGATAATGACGGATTTTCCGCCACCCAGCGGCAGTCCCGTAATGGCCGCTTTGTAGGTCATACCGCGGGACAGGCGCAGCACATCCGTCAGTGCCTCTTCATCGCTGGCATAATTCCACATACGGCACCCACCCAAGGCCGGGCCCAGATTCGTGTTATGGATCGCGACAATCGCTCGCAATCCGGTCGCTTTGTCCGAAAACAGGACGACTTGTTCATGATTGTCAAATTCAGGGTGGGTAAAAAATTCCATGCCTTATTACTCCTTGCTGGTATGATTGATACCGCTGTGGCTTGTATATCCAAGGAACAGCACTTGATAATATTCGTACAAATTTATGTACAAACATATATTGCAGTATGTTTGCCAGACGAAAACATCAAAATCAAGGAAATCTTATGTTGCGCAGCAGCATAGAAAAGGCGGTTTAGGCGCGTTTTTGCAGTAAACCTTTAAAATGACGCATATTTCCCGTAATCAGAACCGCAAAAAAATATACGCCCATTCCAGCAAAAACCAGTGCAAACATGTGGAGAATTCTGCCAGTCACATTTTGAGAAAACAGAGTCGCAAAACCGGATGTCTGCAATAAAACCAGCGCGCCAACCATTAAAACGGCACAGAAAGCCAAGGATAACAGCTGTTTTGTCTCTGCCGCTGTCCATGTGACGGCGGAATTTTTGTGCAGAACGGCACGGGTCAAAAGCGCAGCATTCACCCATGCGCCGCAGGCAGTGGCCAGAGCGATGCCGACATGGCCCAGCGGTTTTAAAAATGCGATACTGAGCACGATATTCACAAGGGAGCCGATCACTGCATAGCGCACAGGCGTTTTGGTGTCTTCGGCGGCAAAAGACGCGCTGCTGAGAATTTTTACGGCAATAAAGGCGGGCAGTGCCAGTGCATAGGCTTGCAGGGCGCGGGCGGACATTAAAGTGTTATCAGCGGTGAAGGCGCCATGTTCAAAAAGTGCGGAGATAATCGGCACAGCCAGTGCAATCAGTCCCGCTGTTGCGGGCAGCGCCAGCATAGTGCCGACAGTCAGTGCTTCACCGAACAGGGCGCGCCCTTCGCTGTGATTGCCGGATTTGATGGCGCGCGCCAGCATCGGCAGCAGCGCAACTCCGACGGAAATGCCGATAATGCTGAGCGGAAACTGATACAGCCGGTCGGCATAATACAGATAGGAAATCGCCCCTGCCGGAAGGAAGGAGGCAAGCACGATGTCAATAAACAGATTGACCTGTGCCACACCCGCCCCAAGAATTCCCGGCCCCATCAGCTTGAACAGTTTTTTCATGTCGTCATTCATGTGCGGGCGGGTTAGCCCGACCATTGCGCCGATACGGGCGCATTGCCAGATCATCCAGATCAGCTGCATCACGCCTGCGCCAAGAACGCCGACCGCCATCGCATGTGCGGTACTGGGCGCAGCACCGCCTGCCATGCTGTAAAGCAGTGCGGCAATCAGCGCCAGATTGAAAAACAGCGGCATGGCCGCAAAAGGCGCAAAGCGGTCAAAACCGTTCATGACACCGCCCAGTAAGGCGACAAGGGAAATTAGAACCATATAGGGAAAGGTAATGCGTGAAAGTTCGACAGCCATGTCGTAGCGTCCGTTGCCGCCCGCAAAACCCGGAGCAATCAGATAGATCACAAAAGGCATGGCAATGACCATCAGGATGCTGAAAGGGATCAGGATCATCAGCATCATGGATTGCGCATTACGGGCAAATTTCAGGGCTTCGTCTTGTCCTTCCGTAGCAAGTTTTCCGGAAAAGAGCGGAACAAAGGCGGCGCTGAAAGCGCCCTCGGCGGTAATACGGCGGAAAAAATTCGGCAGCTTCAGGGCAACGAAAAACGCATCCGCCATCGGCCCTGCGCCCAGCACAATGGCTGTCATCATATCGCGGATAAAACCCGCGATACGGCTAAGCAGCGTCCAGCTGCTGATTGTGGCCATGGCTTTAAAGAGTTTCATTTGGAGAGGATTATCCCTGATTTATGCCTTTTAGGACTGTTATATCCCTGTGTTTCTTTATATACTGACAGCACTATCATAAAATAAATTGAAAGCAAAACATATGGCAAAACAGGCGAAAAATCCTGAATCCGAATGGTTCGGTTACCGCAAAGTGGATGCGAAGGAAAAAACACGGCTGGTCGAAGACGTGTTTTCCTCTGTCGCAACGCGCTATGATTTGATGAATGACCTGATGTCAGGCGGGCTGCACCGTTTGTGGAAACGAAAATTTTTGTCGATTGTCTATCCGCGTGCCGACCATCATCTGCTGGATTTGGCGGGTGGGACAGGCGATATTGCTTTCCGCTACCTTGAAAAAACCCAGCGCCGCGCGCATGTAACTGTCTGTGACTTGAGTGCGGAGATGCTGGAGGTCGGCCGTGACCGCGCCATTGATCGCGGCATTTTAAAAGAAATCGACTGGGTGGAAGGGAATGCCGAAAAGCTGCCTTTTGCCGATAACAGTTTTGATACCTGTACGATTGCTTTCGGATTGCGGAATGTCACCCGTATCGATACGGCATTGAAGGATATTTACCGTGTTTTGAAACCGGGCGGACGTTTCTTTTGTCTTGAATTTAGCCATGTCGTGCTGCCGGTTCTGGATAAGCTCTATGACGCTTATTCCTTCCACATTATCCCAAAATTGGGGGAATGGGTGGCAAAAGATGCTGACAGTTATCAATATCTGGCGGAAAGTATCCGCCAATTTCCGACGCAGGAGGATTTGAAGCAGCGCATTGTAAAGGCGGGCTTCACGCAGGCGCGTTACCGCAA
>SBHI01000217.1 GCA_006226225.1 Alphaproteobacteria bacterium | reverse complement strand
CATGGGCATGCGGGCTTTGTAAAATATAGGCGTGCAGGCAGCCTTCCGGTTCGCGGACATCATCGGTGTACACCGCTTCGCCCGAGACATGCAGTGCGGCACTGTCATGGCTTTTGGCACTGCCTGCGCCGTCTTTGATTTGGTGCGTCATCGGCATTTCGGCTCTATCTGGCATAATCATAGACCCTTGTTTGGGTGTCAGGTTGTGTCGTTTCGATAAAGAAACGGTACAGCAGATTTTGCGCCGTCTGCATGCGGTATGCAGCGCTGGCGCGCATATCCGTCAGCGGCGTATAATCTTTGGACATTTCTTCCATCGCGGTGCGGCAGTTTTCTTCCGTCCAGTTTTTGCCCGTCAGAAACTTCTCGGTCTGTTCCGCACGTTTCGGTGTGGCCGCCATACCGCCATAAGCGATGCGGACATCCGTAATCTTACCGTCTGTTATTGTTAGGGCATAGGCACCGCAAACGGCAGAGATGTCCTGATCAAAGCGTTTGGAGAGTTTATAAGTTTTAAACAGCACATTTTCCGGTTTGCGCGGCACGATGATTTTTTCGAGGAACTCGCCCTCCCGCAAATCCTGCTTGCCATAAGCGAGGAAATAATCCTCGATCGGGATGGTGCGGGTGTCCTCCGCCTTGCGCAGGACAAGCTGTGCGCCCAGCGCGATCAGAAACGGTGCGCCGTCCCCGATGGGGGAACCGTTGGCGATATTGCCGCCCAGCGTGCCCGAATTTCTGATCTGGACGGAGGCAAAACGTTGCAACAGCGCGGCAAGGCTGTCATCAAAATCCGCCAGATGCGCAAACGCATCACTATAACTGACCGAGGAACCGATTTCGATGGCATCATCTGTTTCGTTGACGCGGCGCAGCGAGGCGATTTCTCCCGTATAGATCAGGACAGGCAGCTCTTTGTGATGTTTGGTGACCCACAGCCCGATATCGGTGCCGCCCGACAGGATATGCGCGTCAGGATATTCCGCCAGCAATGCGGAGAATTCATGCGCTTTGTGCGGTGCAAAGAATTTAATACTGTCAGCCTCGTAAGCAAGGCCGCTGCTGCGTTGTAATTTTTTGAGCGCCGTGTTTTCAGGAATTTTAAAACCGCCCATGCTGCGCGCCGCATCCAGAATAGGCCGGTATCCGGTGCAGCGGCACAGATTGCCTGCAATCGCATTTTGAATATCCGTGTCATCCGGTTTGTTTTTGTTATGTCCCAAAGCATAAAGCGACATCACAAAACCCGGCGTGCAGAAACCGCATTGCGAGCCGTGGCAATCCACCATCGCCTGTTGTACGGGATGCAGGGCGCCGCTTTCCTTATCGCGCAGATGTTCGACGGTGATCAGATGTTTGCCGTCCAGAACGGGTACAAAAAGAATGCAGGCATTGACGGATTTGTAACGGGTTTCGCCGTCGATCATTTCACCCAGCACAACGGTGCAGGCACCACAATCGCCTTCAGCACAGCCTTCTTTTGTGCCTTTCAGGCGCAGATGTTCACGCAGATATTGCAGCACGGTGGTGGTGGGCGCAACGCCGGAAATTTCGTGCGGGGCATCATTCAATATGAATTTGATCGTATCGCTCAAAACCATTCTCTCTCCAGTATTGCAGGAAATATAGCGTTTTTGCGCGAATGTGTCACGAAAGAAGTATCAGAGGCACGCCGACGCACATGGCGATGACGCCGAGGATTTTCGGTAGGGTAATCTCTTCACCAAAGGCGAGGCGTCCCAGTGCGATGGCGGAAATTTGTCCGATGACGCGTTTCACCGATTCCATGATGCCGACATAGACCATTTTTAATGACAGCATTTGCAGACCCATGGCGCAGGCATAAAACAGCGCAACGACAGAGATGATTTTCCAGCCTTCTTTTTTCGGTAGCGGGTTTTTCTTAAAGCCGCCGCGCAGGAAAATCCACAGCCATAATAACAGGGACGAAACCGTGAAATGGATAAGGGCATGGGTCGGTACATCGACATGGCGCAGGGCGACACGGTCAAAAACGGGGGCAAGCGTCCAGAATAAGGCTGTCACACACATGAATTTTGCGCCTGCTTCGGAAATAAAATTTTTCCAGACGCTGGCAAAACCGAAAATTTTCTCCGGTGGCACATACAGCCACAGGATGCCGAGAACGACGAGAACAATCCCGCTCCATTGCAACAGCACAAGCGTTTCCCCAAGAAAGAAAAAACCGATCAAGGCTGTTAGCACGGGTGTAATTGACAGCAACGGCACTGTCTTGCTGAGAGGAGAGGTAAAAACCGCACGTACAAAAAAGATATTGGCAATGACATTGGAGAGGATATTCATGCTGCCGGGCAAGATATAATCACGGGAAAAAACATGATTGCCCGATGCAAAAAACAGCACAATATAAAGCGGCACAACGGCCGTGAAAATAATGGCAACCAGCATCGCAGGGCCTGCGTGCTGACTGGCCGATTTACGGGTAAAATCCGCGCCAGCATAGCATAATCCGCATCCGATGACAGCCAGCAGTGCGGGAAGTGTCATTTCCATTGTCATGTCTTATTCAATAACATTTTTACGGCGGCAGCGGGAGAGAAAAACGCGCACTTGCGCTTTTTTACCGATAGATATAGGCTTTTGGCAAAGTTTCAAGGAGAGCTGATATGGCGAGAATTCCAAGCATCATCTATGGCACGGCATGGAAGGAAGACCGGACGGAAGCGCTAGTGTTAAAGGCGCTTGAAACAGGATTTACAGCAATTGACACGGCTAATCAGCGCAAACATTATTATGAGGAAGGTGTCGGTAATGCGCTGGCGCGTTTTCTGCAAACAGGCCGTGTGCCGCGTGCCGATTTGTTTCTGCAAACAAAATTCACCTATGCGGCGGGACAGGATCACCGCCTGCCTTATGATGTGAATGCGTTTTTCGCACAGCAGGTGCGGCAATCCTGCCACTCTTCTCTGGAACATCTGGGCGTTGACTATATCGATTCTTATATATTGCATGGCCCCAATACGGGCAACGGTCTGACGGGAGCGGATATGGAAGTCTGGGCGGCAATGGAAGCGCTGGTCAGCAGCGGTGCTGTGCGGATGCTGGGCGTTTCCAATGTGAATCTGGGGCAATTAAAACTGCTGTACCGAAACGCGCATATCAAACCGGAATTTGTGCAGAACCGTTGTTTTGCGTCAACGCTGTGGGATAAGGATATCCGCGATTTTTGTACGGCAAACGGTATTTATTACCAGAGCTTTTCTCTGTTGACGGCAAATGCGCGAGAATTACAAAATCCGTCCGTTGCTGCTTTGGCAAAGGAAAAGGGGAAAACCTTGGAGCAGATCGTTTTCCGCTTTGCGGTGGATACCGGCATGATGCCGCTGACCGGCACGACGGATGAGACGCATATGCGTGAAGATCTGGATATTTTTGATTTCGAACTGACAAAAGACGAGATTGCGCTGATGGAAAATATCGCGCAACAGCAAGAAAGGCAGATGTAAGGATGCAGGATTTAACGGGAAAAAAAGCGATGGTCTGTGGTGCGAGTAAAGGCATCGGACGCGCTTCCGCCGTTGCGCTGGCACAGCGCGGAGCTGCGGTTACGGTTCTGGCACGCAGTGCCGCACCGCTGGAGGATGTGCGGGCGTCACTGGATACATCCGGCGGGCAGACACATTTGGCGCTGACGGCCGATTTCCATGATTTGGAAGGTTTGAAAACAACGATAGATGCCCATTTGGAGACGCATGGCGCCTTTCATATTCTGGTCAATAATTCCGGCGGGCCTCCTGCCGGCCCTGCGCATCTTGCCGATGTAAAGGATTTTGCCGCCGCTTTTTCCCAGCATCTGCTGGGCGGGCATGTCATGATGCAGGCGTTGCTGCCGGGGATGAAATCCGACAATTACGGACGCATCATCAATATTATTTCCACCTCTGTCAAACAGCCTTTGAAGGGGCTCGGGGTATCAAATACTGTACGCGGTGCAGTGGCAAACTGGGCGAAAACGCTGGCGGGTGAACTGGCGGGATGGGGCATTACCGTTAATAATGTTCTTCCCGGCGCGACGGATACCGACCGTTTGCAGGACATTCTTGAAGGCAAGGCGGCAAAGCTTGGCAAAACATTGGACGAGATTATCGCGGTGGAAAAGGCGGGCATTCCCGCAGGGCGTTTCGGCATGCCCGAAGAGCTTGGCGCAGCAGTTGCCTTTCTGGCCAGCCCCGCAGCGGCCTATATCAACGGAATTAATCTGCCTGTCGATGGCGGGCGCACAAGCTGTTTGTAAGAGGAAAAGCAATGCTGCCGTCCACGGAAAAAATCCTGAATTTTATCGGCGGTGAAATGCGGCAGCCGCAAAGCGGTGCATGGCTGGAAAATGTTGACCCTGCGACAGGGCAGGTCTATGGACAGATTGCGGCATCATCGAAAGAGGATTTGGAAACGGCTGTGACGGTGGCGCAAAAAGCCTTTCCGGCATGGCGTGATGCGGGGGCGGAAAAACGTGCTGCCTGTCTAAAAAAACTGGCCGCGCTTATCGAAATGCATTGTGAGGAATTTGTCCGTGCTGAAAGCATGGATAACGGTAAGCCTGTTTCGCTGGCGCGGGCAGTGGATATTCCGCGCGGCATCGCCAATCTGCGCGCCTTTGCTGATGCGGCGCTGGAATTTTCCGGCGAATGTTTTGAAAATGATGTGTCAGAAAGTTATACGTTGCGGCAGCCGCATGGCGTAGTCGCCACAATCAGCCCGTGGAATTTGCCGCTGCTGCTTTTTACATGGAAAGCCGCTCCTGCGCTGGCGGCAGGGAATTGTCTGATTGCCAAACCGAGTGAAGTGACGCCTGCCAGCGCGTTTCTGTTATCATCCCTGATTAACGAAGCGGGCTTTCCGCCCGGTGTCTTTAATGTGCTGCACGGGCGCGGCGCGGAAATCGGTGCGGCGATTACGGCGCACCCGGATATCTCCGCGATTTCCTTTACCGGCGGCACGGTGACGGGCAAGGCGATCTATGCCGGAGCGGCGGAAAATTTGAAAAAAATTTCACTGGAGCTGGGCGGTAAAAACCCGACCATTATTTTTGCCGATGCTGATTTTGACAAGGCGGTTGAAGGTGCAAAAACGGCGGCATTCGCCAATCAGGGACAAGTCTGTCTTTGCGGGTCGCGGCTGTTGATCGAAGAAAGCATCTTTGAGAAATTTAAAATGGCGTTTTTGGAAAAAACGGCCGACATTAAAATCGGCGATCCGATGGATGATGACACACAGCATGGCGCGACCGTCTCAAAAGATCATATGCAGAAAGTGCTGTCCTGTATTGCGTTGGCAAAAGAAGAGGGTGGAGAAATTCTGACAGGCGGTGTGCCTGTACAGGTTGAAGGACGCTGCGAAAACGGCTTTTTCATCGCGCCGACAGTGATTGAAAATCTGCCGCAAAACTGTCGCACGAATAAGGAGGAAATCTTTGGCCCTGTTGTCACGCTGATGCCCTTTAAAACGGAAGAAGAAGCGCTATCGATTGCTAACGGTACCGAATACGGGTTGGCCTCCTCCGTCTGGACAGAGGATAAAGAGAAAGCGGCACGCATGGCGGCGGGAATTGACAGCGGTATCGTCTGGATCAATTGCTGGAATTTACGTGATTTGAATACGCCCTTCGGCGGTATGAAAAAATCAGGCATCGGGCGCGAAGGCAAACACCGCGCCATGCAGTTTTTTACCGAGGAAAAAACCGTGACACGTCCGAAATAAAGGAGAGAGAAAATGAGTATTGCCCACAATTCCGAAAAAGCGCCTGAACCCGTCGGGCTGTATCCGCATTCACGTCGTGTCGGTAATCTTTTGTTTTTATCCGGCGTTGGGCCGCGCAAAAAAGGCACAAAAGAAATCCCCGGTGTGACGCTGGATGCGGACGGAAATATCACGGATTACGATATCGCCGCACAATGCCACAGCGTGTTTGAAAATGTGAAAAATATTCTGGAATCCTCCGGCGCATCATGGACTGATCTGGTCGATGTGACGGTTTACCTGACCAATATGAAGCAGGATTTTCCGATCTATAACAAAATCTGGGCGGAATATTTTTCCGAAAACCCGCCTTGCCGCACAACGGTTGAGGTTACGGCATTGCCGACACCGATTGCGATCGAGCTGAAATGCCTTGCGGCCTTGAAAGACTAAAAGGAGAAATGAGATGTTGCCACCGATTAATTTCAAACAATGGATTGACGATAACCGCGATAAATTAAAACCACCTGTTTGTAATCAGGTTGTCTATCAGGATAGTGAATTTATCATCATGGTCGTTGGCGGCCCGAATACGCGCAAGGATTATCATGATGATTGCGGCGAAGAATTTTTCTACCAGATCGAAGGCGATATGGTGCTGCGCATTATCGAAGACGGTAAACCGAAAGATATTAAAATTAAAGAAGGCGAGATTTTTCTGCTGCCGCCGCGCGTGCATCATTCGCCGCAGCGTTTTGAAAATACCGTCGGTCTGGTGATTGAACGTAAGCGCACCAAAGAAGAACTGGACGGATTTGTCTGGTATTGTGATAAATGCCATCACAAGCTTTATGAGGAATATATTCCGCTGAAAAGTATTGTGAAGGATTTGCCAGCCGTGTTTGACCGTTTCTGGAACAGTGAACCCCACCGCACTTGTGATGCTTGCGGTTATGTGATGCCGCTGCCGGAAAACCGTAAAAAATCCGCATAAAAAAGCATGATGCAAAAAATGGAAAAATGGGATGTTCATACGCATACGACACTGTCACCCACGACTTATGAATCGCTGGCGCGGTTTACGTCTTATGCGGATTTTGTACGTATCCGTGCCCATACGTCAAAACCCTGCTGTGCCGAAATGGTCAACAGCCGCGGCGAGGTTTTGCGGGTGATTGAAGAAAATGCCTATGACGGCGCGGCACGTTTGAAAGAGTGTGATGCGCATGGTGTGACGATGCAGGTGTTGTCGCCGACGCCGATGATGATCCCTGACTATGTCGATAACGAAAATGATGCGGCGGAAATCTGCAAGATCCTCAATGATGATAATGCCGCAACAGTCGCAAAATTTTCGGATCGTTTTACGGCACTCGGGGCACTGCCGATGCTGCACCCTGATGCGGCATTGCGTGAGCTGCGCCGTTTGAAAGATGATCTGGGCATGCACGGCATTGAAATCAATTCCAATATCGGTGGCCGCGATCTGGATGACCCGCTATTCTTCCCGGTTTTTGAAGCGGCAGCGGAAATGGGCATGGCGATCTTTGTTCATCCCTGGGGAGGTTTTATGGAGCCGCAGGAAGAGACATTAAAAAAACGCATGAATGCGAAAAACGGTTGGCGTCCGTGGCTCATCGGCATGACCACGGAAACCGCGCTGGCTTTTGATGCGATGCGGCGCGGCGGCGTACATGAGCGTCTGCCGCATCTGCGTGTATTATACGCACATGGCGGCGGTGCTTTTCCGGCTTTGCTGGGGCGTCTGGAGCATGGCGCTTATTGCCGTTCCGATCTGTTCGCGGAAGATTCAAAAAAAGACCCGTATCAGACCTTGCGCGATTGCGGCGTTTATACCGACAGCCTTGTGCATAGCCCGTTTGCCTTCGGGATGCTGCTGGATACGATGGGGGCAGGGCGGATTGCCGCCGGTTCCGATTACCCTTATCCGTTGGGAGAGATGGAGCCCTTTGATACTGTCACGAAAAAAGACCAGCTGGGAAATGACTGCCCTTATGATGCGGTAAAAGGACTTTACCCCGGGCATATGGTCGAACATCTGCCTGCGCCGGATGCGGATTTGGAACAGGCATGGAAAAATTTTGCATGGATTGACGCCAAAGACAGGGATGGCAATTTGCGCAATCTGCCGCGCCTGACGGAAGCACAGCGTGCACGTATTTTATCGGGGACGGCAAAGGAATGGCTGGGTTTTGAATAAGATTGATGAATGAAGGAAAATCTTCTACAACATGGCTATGGAACTCGCAGTTACAATTGGCAAAGACAGCTACCGCATTGATCCGGCGGCAGGCATGGATATTGCCATTCCCGTACGTTTTGATGCGGAGGGCTTGACGGCCTTTGGAGCGCCGCGTGCCTCGGTTGCACCCTATGCGGCGGAGGGCTTTACCGGCTCTGTTGAAAAAGGCGGTAGCTGTAATTGCGGCATGTATCATTTTTCCCCGCATTTGCACGGCACCCATACCGAATGTGTCGGGCATATCAGCAAAAATCCTTTATGCATTACAGACAGGCTGCCGCAAGCTTTTGTGACAGCGACACTGATTACCGTGACGCCGGAAACGGAAGAGGATGATCTGGTCATTACAAAACAGTCTCTGGAAACCGCACTAAAAGATGCGTCCTATGACTTTCTGGATGCTTTGGTTATTCGTACACTGCCGAACGGAACAGAAAAACAATCCTGCGATTATGACGGCAAAGAGATGCCGCCCTATTTTACGAGCGAGGCCATGGCCTTTATCGTGCTGGCGGGGGTGCGGCATTTGCTGGTTGATCTGCCCTCGATTGACCGGATGGATGACGGCGGCGCATTGGCTAATCATCGTATGTTCTGGAATGTGCCTGATAATATGGCCGAGATTTCGCCGGAAATGGCATCGGAAAATACGGTGACGGAGCTTATTTATGTGCCAGAGGTAATCAAAGACGGCAAATATCTTTTGAATTTACAAGTGGCGGCTTTTGCGGCGGATGCCGCGCCAAGCCGTCCCGTACTTTATGAGGTGATGACATGACGGATTATCAGACAGATGCGGCATTCGCAAAACGCATGGATGCGGAAGACTCTCTGCGCGATTTTCGTGACCAGTTCCACATCCCGCCTGCACCGCATGGCGGCGAGGCACTTTATTTCTGCGGAAATTCACTTGGCTTGCAGCCGAAGGCAACGGAAGCATCGGTCTTGCAGGA
>SBHI01000160.1 GCA_006226225.1 Alphaproteobacteria bacterium | reverse complement strand
GTTCTGCAACGCCCCGATCTGTTTGGTGCAGTGATTTCCGCTGTTCCGGTGATCGATATGTTCCGCTTCCAGTTGGGGACATATGGCGCAGCATGGAAGTCCGATTACGGCGATCCCGATGTGAAAAAAGATTTTGAAACCGCCGCCGCCTATTCGCCGCTGCACAATGTCAAGAAAGACGCGAAATATCCGCCGACCCTGATTAAGACCGGCGACCATGATGACCGCGTTCTGCCCTGGCATGCCTATAAATGGGCAGCAACCATGCAAAGCGAATCCGATGCCGATAACCAGATCCTGTTGCGCGTTTCCAAAAATACCGGTCACGGCGCAGGGAAATCGCAGGAAGATTCCCTGATTGAAATCGGCGAGACCCATGCCTTTTTGGAAAAGGCACTTGGCCCGATTAATCAGGAGGAATACAAAGCCTCGCTGAAAAACGCCAGCACAACCGCCCAAACCCCCGACAGCAAAATTGCGGGCGGTTTTAACGATCTGGCTGAACGCAGCGTCAAGATCGCAGAGAAAATCACGAAAAAGATTACGCCAAGCATCTTCCGCAAAAAACGCGGCGGCCCCGGCGCATAACAAATATTAAAGACAAAAGGAAAACGCGCTCCGGCAAATAGCGGGAGCGCGTTTTTCTTTGCAGAATTTTTAAAACAATCAGGCAGCGTCTTGTGCTGTTTTTCCCGCCGGTGTTTCGTAAGCTTCCAGCGGCGGACAAGTGCAAACCAGATTGCGATCACCTGCCGCATTATCAATGCGGGAGACCGGCGGCCAGTATTTGTCCTCTGCAATATGCGGCAGCGGGAATGCCCCTGTTTCACGGCTGTAAGGCTTACTCCAGTCTTCCGCCAGCAAATCGGCAAAAGTGTGCGGCGCATTCGCCAGCGGATTGTCATCAACCGCCCAGTCGCCGTTTTCGACTTGTGTAATCTCCGCGCGGATTTGCGACATGGCCGCGATAAAGCGATCAAGCTCTTCCTTGCTTTCGCTTTCCGTCGGTTCCACCATCAGCGTATGCGGTACGGGGAATGACATGGTCGGCGCGTGGAAGCCGAAATCCATCAAACGCTTGGCAATGCTTTCGACACTGACACCGATTTCCGTATGGATACGGCGCGTATCCAGAATACATTCATGCGCCACAAAGCCGCCTTTACCCGTATACAGAATACTGTAATGGTCGCTCAGTTTCTTGGCGATGTAGTTGGCGTTCAAGATCGCAAGCTCGGTCGCGCGGCGCAAACCTTCCCCGCCCATCATGACAATATACATCCATGTAATCGCCAGAATACCTGCCGAGCCAAAGGGCGCCGCAGAAATAGACGAGACGGCCTCCGCACCGCCAATGCCTTCCACGACAGCGCTGCCGGGCAGGAATGGCGCAAGATGCGCGGCAACACCGATCGGGCCAACACCCGGCCCGCCGCCGCCATGCGGAATGCAGAAAGTTTTATGCAGGTTCAGATGCGCGACATCCGCACCGAATTTCCCCGGATAGGCCACACCGACCAGCGCATTCATATTCGCACCGTCCATATAAACCTGTCCGCCATAATCATGGACGATGTCGCAAATATCGACGATACCTTCTTCGAACACGCCATGCGTTGACGGGTAGGTCACCATCAATGCCGCAAGATCATCTTTGTGTTTTTCCGCCTTTGCACGCAAATCATCCAAATCGATATTGCCGTTCTGGTCACATTTCACGACAACGACATTCATACCCGCCATCACCGCGCTGGCAGGATTGGTGCCATGGGCGGAGCTGGGAATAAGACAAATATTCCGGTGCGTTTCACCGCGGCTGTGATGATAGGCACGAATGGTCAGCAGCCCCGCATATTCGCCTTGCGATCCTGCATTCGGCTGCAAGGACACTGCGGCAAAGCCTGTGATTTTGCACAGCATCTCTTCCAGACCGGCGATCATTTCACGGTAGCCTGCGGCCTGATCCTGCGGCACAAAGGGATGCATATCGCAAAATTCCGGCCATGTAACGGGCATCATTTCCGCCGCCGCATTCAGCTTCATCGTGCAGGAACCCAGCGGGATCATCGAACGGTTGAGTGCAATATCCTTTTGCTCCAAACGACGCAAATAGCGCAGCATTTCCGTTTCAGAACGGTATTTGCTGAAGACCGGATGGGTCAGAAATTTTGACTGGCGCAGCAGATTCTGTGGCAGCAGAGAGGCTGCCTCTGCAACAATCTCCAGATCCTTATCGGCAATCACAGCGGCGATTAATGTGATATCCTGCAAATCCGTTTTCTGATCCAGTGTCACACCGATACGTCCGTCGCCGAAGCCGCGCAGATTGATGCCTTGTTTCACACCGCGCTCAAGCACCGCCTGTTCGGCATCCGCACTGCCAAGATCAAATGTCAGCGTATCGAACGCATACTCATTCGCGCTTTTGATACCGTGCTGTTGCAGTGTTTTCGCCAGCAATGCCGTCAAATTATGGATGCGTTTTGCAATGCGGGTCAAACCTTCCGCACCGTGCCAGACAGCATAAAATCCTGCGATATTGGCCAGCAGTACCTGCGCCGTGCAAATATTGCTGGTGGCTTTTTCACGGCGGATATGCTGTTCGCGCGTTTGCAGCGCCAAACGCAGCGCCGGACGGCCTTTCGCATCAACGGAGACACCGACAATCCGCCCGGGGACGGAGCGTTTATAATCATCACGCGTCGCAAAAAATGCGGCATGCGGCCCACCGAACCCCATCGGCACACCGAAACGCTGCGCCGAACCGACGACGATATCAGCGCCCCATTCACCGGGCGGGGTCAACAGCGTCAGCGCCAGCAAATCAGCGGCAACAATCACCAGACCGCCTTTGTCATGAACGGCATCCGTCAGGTTTCTATAATCGGCGATCGCGCCTGTGGTATCGGGATATTGCAGCAATACGGCAAAACCGTCTTTTCCTGCAAAGCTTTCGGGGGCGCCGATTTCAAGCGTAATGCCCAGCGGCTCGGAACGGGTTTTTAAAACATCAATGGTTTGCGGATGGCAGTTTTCATCCACCAGCAACACATCGCTTTTCGATTTTCCAACGCGGCGCGCCATTGTCATCGCCTCTGCCGCCGCCGTGCCTTCATCCAGCAAGGAAGAATTGGCGATATCCAACCCCGTCAAGTCAATAATCACCTGTTGATAATTCAGCAATGCTTCAAGACGCCCCTGACTAATTTCAGGCTGATAAGGCGTATAGGCTGTGTACCAGCCCGGATTTTCCAGCACATTGCGCAGAATAACCGGCGGCGTGACGGTATCGGTATAACCCATGCCGATGAAGGAACGCAGCATTTTGTTTTTACCGGCAATACCGCGCAGTTTTTTCAGCGCCGCATATTCGGACAGACCGTCCGGCAAATCCAGCGGCGTATCAACATAGATCGATTGCGGCACAACCGCACGCACCAGCGCATCCAGAGTGTCCACGCCAACGGCCTCCAGCATCTCTGACGTTTCCGCTGCGTCAGGGCCGATATGCCGTGTATCAAAACTGTCCTGCTTAAGATCCGTATTGCTGATTGTCATGTCGCCATCGTTCCTAAAGTGAATAAGTTTTCCCACTGCCGCCCCCGCCGTTTAAAAACTTCGCCGGAATTGCCTGCCGTTTTTAAGCGGCAAGCTCGTCCAGAAATTCCTGATATTCCGCTTCGTCTTTCAAATCTTCCAGTTCGGATTCATCCGTCATTTTGATTTTGAAAAACCAGCCATCTCCCACCGGATCATCATTCACCAATGACGGATTATCGGCCAGCGCTTCATTCACCTCGACAACCTCGCCGGAAACCGGGCTGTAAATTTCACTAGCGATTTTAACGGATTCAACCACGCCTGCTTCCTCACCGCTGTCAAATGACGTACCGACCTCCGGCGTTTCGACATAAACGATATCGCCCAGCTGTTTTTGTGCGTAATCGGAAATGCCGACCGTGCAAATACCGTCATCATCAACCAGAATATATTCATGCTCTTCCGTGAAATACAGCGTACTCATCTTACCTTGTCTCCTCTCCTAACCTTTGGTGATAAAAGGCATTTTAACAACATCACACGGATAGTCCTTTCCGCGCATTTTTGCAAGTATCTTCTGCCCTGCCGCAGCATGGGACGACGACACATAACCCATCGCAATCGGCGCCTCTAAAAGCGGACTGTAGCCGCCGCTGGTGACACTGCCGATTTGCGTGCCGTTTTCATCAAAAAGCTCGACACCTTCACGGATCGGTGCGCGGGTTTCGGGGCGCAGCCCGACGCGCTTTTTATCGGTGCCGTTTTTGATTTGTGCGGCAATCATTTCAACGCCGCAATAACCGGCATCCGCTGTGCGGCGCTGTTTCGGAATCACCCAGAGCAGCCCCGCCTCCACCGGAGTCGTTTCCTCGCAAATATCGTGGCCGTAAAGACAGAAACCTGATTCAAGCCGCAGGCTGTCGCGTGCGCCAAGACCGATCGGCCAAACCGCTTCACCGTCTTCGAGTAATGCCGCCGCCAGTTTTTCAGCATTGCGGCTGGAAACGGAAAGTTCGAATCCGTCTTCACCCGTATAACCGCTGCGGCTGACCAGAATATCTTCGCCCTCAAAAACCGCATATTTCGAAGACATGAAACCAAAACCTTTAAAACTGACTTCAGGGATGGCCTTTTCCAACACTTCCAAAGCCTTCGGCCCTTGCAGAGCAAGCAGTGCCTTGTCTTCCAGTAATTCAATCTGCACAAGGTCACCGATCATTTTTTCAATATAGGCAATATCATCCTCTTTGCGTGAGGCATTCAGCACTGCAAAAAGCCTGTTTTCACCCAGACGGGTGACAATCAGATCATCCAGAATACCGCCCTTGTCATTCAGCAAAACGGTGTAACGCATTTTGCCCGTGGCAAGGCCGCAAATATCACTCGGCACGATTTTCTCCAGCGCTGCCGCCGGGTCACTATTATCGCGGGAACGGATAATCACCTGCCCCATATGTGATACATCGAACAGCCCCGCCTTTTCACGCACCTGCATATGCTCGGCCTTAACGCCGGCCTCATACTGCACGGGCAGATCATATCCGGCAAAAGGCACCATACGTGCGCCCTGTTTTTTGTGCCATTCCCATAGCGGCGTCTTTAAAAGCACTTGCTGTTCTTTCACGGGGGAGGTTGCCATACTCATCCTTTAAAACTCCTGAAATAGATCGTTATGCCGCTGCGACCATACGGCCAAGCTTGCGCCCGCCCAATATATGAATATGCAGATGCGGCACTTCCTGACCGCTATTGACACCGCAATTTGAGATGATGCGGTAACCTGTTTCCGCCACGCCCTCTTCGCGGGCGACATGTCCGACGGCTTTAAAAAAGGCGGCCATCTCTTCCGGCGCGGCATTGGCGGTAAAATCATCCATATCCGTGTAAGCACCTTTGGGAATGACAAGAATATGTGTCGGTGCCTGCGGGTGCAGATCGCGGAAGGACAGCACATGATCATCTTCATAGACTTTATCGCAGGGGATATCCCCTCTCAGGATTTTTGCGAAAATATTGTCCGGATCATAAGGCATGTTTCCCTCTCCCTGCTTTTGGCTGCGCATCATTGACAAATACCCCACAAATTTAGGCGTATTGGCGCATGAAAACAAGGAGTTTCCCTTATCAAAAAACGAGAAAAATGAGAGAAAAGCCGCGCGGTTCTAGTTGCGGGCGATTGTGATTTTTTTACCGCGGCGGCTGCGCGGTTTTTTCGTCGGCGTATCGCCCAGAATTTTCGTGAAAATCTTCTGCATGTCGCGGAAGTTTTCCAGCTGCATATGAGAAAGGCCGAGGTTTTTCGCCTCGGCCACAGCATAATTCAGATTGTCTTGCAGCTCTTTTGCAACCTCCATCGGAATATCGGCGGTATACCCCTCTTTATCCGAAAGCGGCCGGACTTTGACCCGCAAATCCCCATCCCGGTCCGTATAGACCTCTGACGGCACCAGATCTGGAATTGCGAGACGGATCATGGCTGCGCCCCCGTCTATCTTGCTTGGCCAGGGCGTCGGCCACCTCCCGATGCAAATTTCTGCCTTGCGCGGGACTGTTTCAGTCCTTCCATCAGTTTTTCGCCGGTATAACCCATCTCGTTACGCTGATCCAGATCGACAATGCCCATAACAATCAGCGCATCACCCTTTTCACCGGGTTTCGCATTCGCATCGTCCAGAACTTTCATCGCACGGTTGCGGGCGGCAGCATAGGTAACGATTTTTTCACGTCCCTGTCCGTCCAGCAGCGAGATAGTTGTATTTGTGTGTTTGACCTTACCGTCAGCTTGCAGAACAGGCTCAATCACCATCGTGGCCTGTGCTTCGGCCTGGAAGGCGCCACGAGAAGAACGTTCATTGGCAATTTCTTTTCCGAGACCGAAATCCTTTGTCCGCCCTCTCTTATCAACAGCACCAAATGTTGCACCCAGGCTGCTGGTTTTCTCTTGTACTGCTGCTTCTGCTTCTGCCATTTTGGACCTCTCTTCCACGTTGTCTTATATTTACCGCGCCTGTTTCCGATAACCTTCATATCAGGGTTTTCAAACGCCGGTTCTTATCAAGCTTTCTAATAGTACTTTATGGTAATAAGGTTAACGAATAGTTTACAAGAGCCGCAGGAAGGAATTATTTTTCATTTAGAGATAAAATTTATTTTAACTAACTGAATAAAAAGTGAAAATAAATACAACATTCCGCAAAAAATAGGCGGGCCTTTATGTTATTTATTTACATAACTATTATCAGATATTTATTTTTCGGATATGGAGATGACGGTATCAGACCCGCAATGTGCCAGTACCGCATAAAGATCCGGCAATGCCAGCGCCACACAGCCTGCCGTCGGCGTTTTTTCGGGCCGCATCAAATGCAGAAAAATAGCACTGCCCATATCCGGAATCGGCGGATCATCATTATAGCCCAGCGGCACAACGATATCGTAGACATCATCTTTGCGCCACATCTCTTCATGCGAGTCGTCAAAAGGAAGTTCGACAAGTGTATTATAGGCAGGATGTTCAGACGCGTCACACCAACCGTCCGTTTCTTTTATGACATGCAACGGCAGTGCGGTTGAAGGTTTTTCCAGCTTGTCAGCACGGTAGTAAACGCAGCGCAGCGCCCATGTGCCCAGCGGTGTTGCACCGTCACCCTCGCGTTTTGCCACAGCGGCAATGACACCGCCGCGGCCAAGAACGCAGTCATAGTTTTGTCCGTGAAATTGCAGGATACCACGCGTCGGATCCGCGGAATCGGGGGTAACCGTTATCAGATGATCACCCATTTTCCGCCTTTCTTTTAAGCAGCCATTGCCTTTTGCATCGCCTCACCTAGTCCGGCAGGGCTGTCGGAGACCACGATACCGGCCTCTTTCAGTGCCGCCATTTTTGACGCGGCGTCACCTTTTCCGCCTGCGATAATTGCGCCCGCATGCCCCATCCGTTTACCCGGAGGCGCTGTTGCACCGGCAATAAATCCGGCAACGGGTTTTTTCCGCGAATGCTGCGACAGGAATTCCGCCGCCTCTTCTTCCGCCGTGCCGCCGATTTCACCGATCATCAGAATGCCTTCCGTTTCCGGGTCTTCCAGAAACAATTCCAGCGCATCGATAAAATTGGTGCCGTTAACAGGGTCGCCGCCAATTCCGATACAGGTCGTTTGACCAAGGCCGTTCGCCGTTGTTTGGGCAACCGCCTCATAAGTCAGCGTGCCAGAGCGGGAAACAATCCCGATACGTCCGCGCTTGTGGATATGCCCCGGCATAATACCGATTTTGCACTCACCCGGTGTAATAATACCGGGACAGTTCGGGCCGATCAGTCGCGTTTTCGATCCTTCCAATGCACGTTTCACACGCACCATATCCGTCACGGGAATACCTTCGGTAATGCAGACAGCAAGTGCGATTTCCGCATCAACAGCTTCCAAAATCGCATCTGCCGCAAATGGCGGCGGCACATAAATGACGCTGACCGACGCACCTGTTTCTTTCACAGCCTCTTCAACCGTGTCAAAAACGGGAAGCCCAAGATGCTGCTGCCCGCCCTTGCCCGGCGTCACACCACCGACCATCTGCGTGCCGTAAGCAATCGCCTGTTCGGAATGGAAGGTACCTTGCGCACCGGTAAAGCCCTGACAAATCACTTTGGTATTTTTATCGACAAGTACTGACATTAAGCTGCATCCTCTCTGACCGCGTGAACGACCTTTTGCGCCGCATCGGCAAGGTTGTCGGCTGTAATAATATTCAGCCCCGATTTCCGCAAAATTTCTTTCCCTTTATCCACATTCGTACCTTCCAGACGCACGACCAGCGGCATGGTCAGCCCCATTTCGCGCGTTGCGGCAACGATACCGTCGGCGATAATGTCACAGCGCATGATACCGCCGAAAATATTGACCAGAATGCCTTCGACATTCGGATCGGACAAAATCAGTTTGAAGGCTTCGGTCACGCGCTCTTTATCCGCGCCGCCGCCGACATCCAGAAAGTTTGCCGGTTCGCCTCCGTAAAGCTTGATAATATCCATTGTCGCCATTGCCAGACCAGCGCCATTGACGAGACAGCCGATATTTCCGGCCAGTTTGACGTAGCTGAGTTCAAGGTCTTTGGCTTTGCGTTCTGCCGGATCTTCCTCCGACTCATCGCGCAGGTCTTCGATATCCTTGTGACGGAACAGCGCGTTATCGTCAAAGTTCAATTTACAATCCAGCGGAATAACATCATTTTCTTTCGTCACAACCAGCGGGTTGATCTCGAGAATGGAGGCATCCAGCGCGACAAAGGCATTATAAAGTGCGCCGACCAGTTTTTGTGCTTTCTTGACCTGTTCACCCTGCAGACCCAGCCCGAAAGCCAGCTTACGGCCATGAAAAGGCTGGATACCCGTTGCCGGGTCAACGGCGATTTTCAAAATTTTCTCGGGCGTTTTTTCCGC
>SBHI01000120.1 GCA_006226225.1 Alphaproteobacteria bacterium | reverse complement strand
GCCTGTACTTTCCGTTGCAGGCGGAAGCGCGCACGGATGACGCCGGACAGATTGGTCAGAACCTCGCTGAGGCTGCTTCCTGTTTCACTCTGGATCTGGATGGCTGTGGCGAACATTTTCATTTCGGTCAGCGGCATGCGTTCCGATGCGCGGGCAGCGGCTTCCCCCATCGGGATACCGACTTTCTGGTCATCGTAAATATGCGACATTTCCAGCCCTAGCGGCCCACCGAATTCCTGCGCTGCCATTGAAATTGCTTCACTGACGGGCATACCGGCCTGCAACATACGGACAATCGCGTCCAGTGCATCCGCAAAATCCTCCAGAAACTGTTTCTGGCGGCGTTTGGCCTTGAATTTCAGGAAAAAGCGCGGCATACCGAAAAAGGCGGTGAACAGCAGCAGTGATTTGACCAGTCCTGACCATGAGGTCAGGGAAATCAGGCCGAAAAACGCGAGGGCAAAAATCAGGGAATAAAGATAGAATTTCCAGATCGGGGTTACAAATCCGGCTTGCTGGATCAGAAATTTCAGCGATCCTTCGCGCTTTTTTTTCTCTTTTTTGTTTTCGTCACTGGACTCTTTCAGCTTTTTGGCGATTTCCGCACGCTGCTGCGCCAGCTTTTTATCCTTGCTGTCGCGCGGGCCGCTGCTTTCGCTGCGTCCGGTGACAATTGAATACATATGCTTTTTTTTGTCCTGAATGCGCCCGATAATCACCGCCAGCAAAATACCGACGGTCAGAACCAAGATCATTGCAATAATGGCAGGGCTGAGAACCATTTTAAGTATATGCCTCTTCCATCGCTTTCAGGACTTTTTCTTCCAGGTTAAACTCGCGTGCGCGCTCATACATGATGGGGCGCAAGCCGGTTGATTTCTGTGTACCGATGATGCGTCCGAATTCGTCATCACCTTCATACTGGAATTTGAACAGATCCTGCATGGTGATAACTTCGCCCTCCATGCCGGTAATCTCGCTGACATGGGTGACTTTCCGTGAACCGTCGCGCAGACGCTGCACCTGAATGATCACATTAACGGCGGAGGCAATCTGCTCGCGCACCGCAGCCTGCGGCAGGTTCAGCCCGCCCATGGCGATCATGTTTTCCATACGGGTGACGGCCTCGCGCGGGTTGTTGGCGTGGACCGTTCCCATTGATCCGTCGTGACCGGTATTCATGGCCTGTAGCAAGTCAAATGCTTCCGGGCCACGCACCTCACCGACGATAATGCGGTCGGGGCGCATACGCAGACAGTTCCGGACAAGGTCACGCATGGTCACTTCCCCGACGCCTTCAAGGTTCGGCGGACGGGTCTCAAGACGCACGACATGGGGCTGCTGCAATTGCAGCTCCGCCGCATCCTCACAGGTAATGACGCGCTCATCCTTGCGGATATAATTGGTCAGACAGTTCAGCATCGTGGTTTTACCACTACCCGTACCGCCGGAAATCAGGATATTGGCGCGGCACTCGCCGATAACTTTCAGCATTTCCGCGCAAGAGGGCGTCATGGCACCGAAATCCAGCAGCTTGTCCAGTGTCAGCTTTTCCTTCGTAAATTTACGAATGGTCATGGAGGCACCGTCAATCGCCAGCGGCGGAATAATGACGTTGACACGCGATCCGTCGGGCAGACGCGCATCACAAATCGGACTGGATTCATCGACGCGGCGGCCGATAATGCCGACAACACGCTGTGCAATCGTCAAAAGATGCTGATCATCGCGGAATTCGATATTGGCGCGCTGGATTTTACCGTTCAGCTCGATATAAATGACTTTCGGGCCGTTGATCATGATATCGGCCACACCGTCCATTTCCAGCAGTTCTTCCAGCGGGCCAAAGCCAAGCATGTCATCGGCGGCTTCTTTGGCGATTTGTGCCAGCTCTGCCGGGGTCAGATCAAGCGAGCGGAACTGCCCGATCTCGTTTACGGCGGACAGAATTTCCTCCCGCGCGGCTTCCGTATCCATACGAGCGAGGGATTTCAGGTCAATGCCGTCGCGCAAATCCGCCCATATACGCTTATGCGCCCGTTCGATACGGGGATTTGTGCGCACGGTCGAGGTATGTTCGTCCGGCTCTTCCTTTGCTGCGGCGGCTTTTTCGCCTTTTTTCGGTAGATCGCTTTTTTTCTTCGGCGGGGGCGCATCGGCCTGTTTGGGCGGAGGAGAGTCTTTGACTTCCTCCTCTTTCTTCGGCGGGGGCGGTTCGGGCGCGGTATCTTCTTCGGCACTTTGCAGCGCCATAATGGTATCTTCCAAAGACGGCTGGTCATCTGCAGCGCTGTCGTCATCCTTGGGCGGCGGGGGCGGGGGAGCTTCTTTCTTTACAGGCGGTGCGTCTGCTGCCTTTTTTTCGGCAGGCTTTTTCTCGCCCGTTTCCTTTTTCGGAGCGGCGTCCTGTTTTTTCTTATCCTTGTCCGACTTTTTTCCAAACATGGGCGGTCCGTTCCGTTATGATTTTAAGATTTTGGACAGAAACCCTTCTTTTTTGCCCTTTTCGCCTTTTTCCGTAGAGGCTTTGACATCGGGGACGAGCGTTCTTGCAAAATCAATAAACGGTTTCATAAGCTTTTCTGCGGCTTTGTCGCGGCTGATTTCTTTTTCCTGTGCCTCATTACCGACGAATAATTTCAGATCATGGGGCAGGGTAAGGCTGACATCATATTCCAGCAGTTTTTCGATCTCTTTCACAGGCACTTCCAGCCCTTTGGCGCAGCCTTCCATATTAACGATCAGCAGCGGTTTTTTGCCGTCATCCTCTTTTTGCTCGCCGCGCAGTTCTTTGAGCAGCGTGCGGCAGTTTCTAAGCGCAGGCAGCAGCGGTGTTGTCACGATAATGGTTTCATGCGCTTTTTTCAGCGCCAGCCGCTGGATATGGTGTTCCGCTGCTGACAAATCGAGCACAACAACGGGATAGGTCTTCATAAAATAGTCGAGCATGTTTTCAAAACCGGCTTCATCACAGGAGGTTTCGAAAAGCGGGTCGCCACCGGTCGGCAGCAGCGTGAGCAAATCGGAATTTTTGTTCAAGAGGCGTTTGATATCGTCTTCCGTGCCGCCCTGTACCTGACGGGTCGCCTCGGCGAGGGTCGTTGTGACCTCTGCACCAAAGGGAATAACAAGTGTTCCCCAGCCGCCGGAACCGTCCAGCAGCAATGTTTTGTGCCCCATCTTATCCGCCAGAACAGACCCCAGCATATGGGCAACAGTTGTCGTGCCGACACCGCCTTTCGTACCAATGACGGTAATCAGGCGGCTGTCGCTCAGCCCTTTTTTATCCAGCAGGATTTGTGCGGTGACCTCGGCCAGCTCGTCTTTTTTAACAGCCGCGACCAGATAATCACGCACACCCATGCTGACAAGACGGCGGTAAAGCTCGACATCGTTTTTCGGGCCGATGATAATGGCTTCCGTGCCTTCAACGCAGTTTTCAGCAAGTGCTTCCAGCTTGTCGATAAAGCCGTCACCGATATCATCCGTTTCAATGATGACCAGATCGGGGGAGACATGCTGTTCGTAATCGGTGGTGGCGTTATCAATACCGCCTTCGACAACACGCACGGCAACGCGGGCATAGCGCCAGTCCTGCACCAGCGCATTGGCGGCATCAACCGTTTTTTTATTCAACCCGTAAACATCTACACGTGCGGCGGGCAGTAAAACTGCGGTATTGTCGGACATTATTTCCCCTTAGTTTCCGATATCGCTTGAGCTAAGCCCTTGAAGCGGCTCGTTTGGTACACCTGTTCTGTAATTTTGCTGCATATCGCCTTCACGGGCAGCATCGCCGCGTGGTAAGCCGCTGCGTCCTTTCAGATCGCGCGGATCGCTGATCATGCGGCTGAGATAGGTTTCCGTCTCACAGCCGATTTTGTAATTCTGGATTGTCTCGCCGCCTTCCGCACCGTAATAACCGGGGATGCGTTCAGGCCCGCAACCATCAGGCGCGGACAGTTTCCATGCGTTGTAATTCACAACAAGGTCGGCGGTCTTTTTGCCGTGATTGGGCAGGGGAACCATTTCAATCCGCGTATCCGCGATACCGTATTTTTCGAACAGGTAAAGGTAATCTTCACCGGCGTGGCGTGCCTGATGCGCCAGTTTTTTATCACCTTCCTGATAGCGCATTTGCAGTGTAATGCCGCCTTCGCCGCGTTTAGCGTAATCAGCGGCCACGGCACGGACGATATTTTCATCCGCAGGCATCTCGGTCGAGATAACGGTATTGGTCGCGTGCTGCTGCATGCGCATCTGGACGGGGTAAACCTGCGTTTCGACAACGGGATCGTAAAGCTGGCAGCCTGACAAAGCCAATGCGGATAGCATCATGCCGCTTAACACGGGCAGAAGGCGCAATTTTCGTTTTCCTGTCATGGCATATCCCCTTTAATCAATCATATATCCGAAACGCTGTCCCGCGAGCATCTTTTCGGGAACGCTTTCCTTGCCGTAGGTGCGACGCAGGTCAAACAGCAAAGCTTTTTCCAGCGGCGTTTCCTGATCGGCAGGTGCTTCGTGAATATCAGCCTGTTTTTCCGCGAAAGGCTCAACCAGAATGGGCGAGATAACGATCAGCAACTCGGTTTCACTGCGTTGGAAAGCGCGGGATTTGAACAGTTCCCCCAGCACCGGAATATTACCGATACCCGGCATCTGGTTTAAGGCATTGGTGGTGTCGGACTGGATCAGACCGGCGATCATCAGGCTTCCGCCGCTACCCATTTCAACTGTGGTTTGCGCGCGGCGTACCTGAAAGCCGGGGATCTCGATCCCTGCCAGCGACAGACCTTCCTGCGGTGCCAATGTGGACACTTCCGTCGACAATAACAGGCTGATGCGGTCATTGGACATCACCGTCGGGCGGAAATTCAGAGAGACACCGAAGGGATGAAATTCAATGACAAGGTTGCCGTTCTGGTCACGGGAGACGGGGACGGGGAACTCTCCACCCGCCAGGAATCCGGCTTCCTCACCGGAAATGGCGGTCAAGTTCGGCTCGGCCAGCGTATTGGCAAAACCGTCACGCTCCAGCGCACGCAGGCTCAGATTCAAAGGGCCAAAACCCGCACCATCAGACAGGAACAACGTTCCAACGCCGAAAGGTGCCGTGGCTGATTCCGGCAGACCGATACCTGCCGTGCCGTTGATGTTTAAAATATTGCCGTTTGCGTCATTCACCAGACCCGTCGCGTTGTTCAAGGCGCCGTTTGTGAGGCTGTAATCCGTTTCAATTCCTAGCTCGCGCAGGGCGGTGCGGTTAACCTCGACGATTTTAACGCGCAGCAGAACCTGTCTTTCACCTTCGATGGTCATCATGTCGACCAGCGCCTGATTGCGATCCAGACGGAAACGTCCGGCCAGATCACGCACCTGCGCGGCAACATTGGCATTCGAAACGCTGCCGCCCAGCACGATGTCGGTTCCGACGGTGCGGACGCTGATTTTCTCATTGGGGAAAAATTCGGTAATCGTATCCTGCAATGTGTCCTGATTAACGCGGACATGCACCTGAATTTCGGCCAGCAGATTACCGTTTTCGTCAAAGGTCAGGATATTGGTGTCGCCAATGCTTTGCCCGACAATGTAAAGACGATTGGTGCGCAAGACACCGACATCGGCAACAGAGGGGTTGGCCACCAGCACATCGGCAATATCATAGGGAAGATTGACGGTTTTTGCCTTGCCGATTTCAAGGTGAACCGATTGGCGGGTCAGACTGCGCGCCGTCTCGGCAGAGAACATGATCATCGCGACGGCCAAGGCGCATATCAGCACGATGGACACAGAGCGTATGCCCCAATATCGTTTCAGTCCTGCCTTCATTTCTCCCCCACTTTCCATGTTTTTCTGTAACACGGCGTTTTATCCCGTTCAGCAGTTTTTATTCTTTGGTTACGGACTAGAGCGGACAGTAATATCCTGCACGTTCCGTCCATTATAAATACGAATTGTTCCGGTTTCTACAGATTGTCTCTGTTGTTTCTTTTGCAGCTCCCGCACGACATCGCTGATAAACACATCGGTCGTCAGCTGCTCTTTTTTTCCTTGCGGCGTCGGTGCGGTATCCCCCAGTTTGCGCAGCGCAAGGCTTAAATCCCCCATCTGGGAGGCCAGCGCCAGTGTTTCCGCGCCTTCGCGCGTGACTTCCAATGTGACGGTTTTTCCGGGTTTTGCGGTTTTATCACTATCAACCTTATCTTCGGTGCGTTGGTCAACGGCCAGTACCCGGACGCTTTCCAGAACGACCTGACTGGCATCACGAATGACAGTGCCTTCAGCGGCATCTTGCAGCTCGCCACGCAGGCGGACGGTATAAGTGACAATCACATCGACAAAATCACCGGGGCGGACAAGGCCGCCGACGGAGCTTTCCGCACGGACGCGGATGCTGTATCCGCGCATATGCTCTCCCAGAGAGGCGGCGACAAAACTACCCGATTGTGATTCCTCAAGAATGGCATTTTTTGTGACCGGCTCGCCTTTTTCAATGACGCGGCGGACGATCTGGTCGTAAACATCGATATCCTGATCTTCTTTTTCCGGATCTTTTTCAATTGCCCCGGTGAAAACCCCGTCTTTCGGCCATTTTTTCCATTCCGTATCCTCTTCCGTCAAGCGCTTACCAATGGCGATATGCTTGTTGGCGACAAGAATGCGCGTCATATCAACAGGAGCGGCTGCGCCGTCATCGTCTTTTTTCATGCCTGACTGTACGATCAGAGCGACGATAACAGAGGCGAATACCGCGCCAAGAATAATCAAAACGACATTTTTATTCATTTTAAAACACCAGGGGTCATAAAGACAGAAAAGTGAATATTTTCAATTGTAAGGCGGGAAGACTTAACAGTCCTTCTATCTATTCTGCCACAAACGCGTCAAAGGGTCAAAACCTAATTATTATGTGACAAAAGGCGTGATGAAGATTGCCGTAAACAATCCCGTCTGTAAAAATGCGGCAACGGCACCTAAAAAAATCGCCACACCATAGGGGAGAGCGTTTTTTCCGGCGGCCAGCGCCGCAATCCAGCTTTTTTCGCCGCAGCGGGGGGCTAGCGCCTTTGCAATGCGGCTGTCACGTCCGGCTATGGCGATAAAAGCCAGAATACCGCCGGAAAAGCTCATGACCAGTAAAAAGGACGGCATTCCGCTCAGCCCCGTCCATAAGGCCAGTGACGAGGCCAGTTTTGAATCGCCGCCGCCGATGATGCCCGCGCCGGTCATAATAAAGGTGATAACCAGCATCAGAAGGCCGGCAAGCGGGGCATGCCACCATGTACCGAACAGCGCGGTTTCCCGCAGGACGGCCAGATCAACCAGAAAAGCGAAGGCAAAACTGCCGGTGATAACCAGTGACAGCAGATTGGCAATCCGCATCCCGCGCAAATCCGATAAGGCCGCCAGAGCCGCGCAAACAAGCGTGGCGATAAAAGCCGCTGCTGTCAAAACAGAGAAAACCGTCGTAACCATGTTGATGAAACCGCTGGATTATAAAAAAGTCTTGGGATTTAACAAGAAACCCGCCTTACATGCTTTATGAAGCAAAATAAGGCGGGCGTCCTGTTATACTGTTGTCAGTACGGTGGGGGGCTTATTCGCCGCCGCCGCCTGCGCCGGAAAGCGTATCTGTCAGACCTTCAAACAGGCCGACAAGTTCTTCACCAAAGGCAAAGACCACCGCTGCGATCGCTACGGCAATACCTGCCGCGATCAGGCCGTACTCAATAGCCGTTGCACCGTCTTCGCATTTTTTCCACGCTTGTGCTTTTGTCCAAAGTTTAAGCATATTCCTCACTCCTTTTTCTTCACTGTAGTAATTAATACGATTGCTGCTATGTCTTCAGTTTGTGTTGAGGGAACCAGCCTTTGTTTTCCTTAAAGAAGCATGACCCTCTATTATCAGAATACATGTTTTAGATTAATGCAAGGTTAAAAATAGATACAATCCAAGAGGTTATCGCCTATCCCTTTCTCTGTAAAAGGAAAAACTTTTGAAAACAGGGCTTTTCAGCCCTCCGTTTTTCGCGCCGATTCATTGCGAAACAGCTGGAAAAGGTGCTATAATGAAGGTATATATATAGCTGATTTGAATGTTATGCACATCTTGTGACTTGAAAAAAGGAGAATACAAAAGATGAGTATCGAACCGAAAAAACATGCGCAAAGCGCCTATGACAGCAGAAGCGGCGAAGTCGTTTTTGATGCCGGTCTGCAGGATCATATGCGCAGCGTCTATAATGTGATGATGTTCGGATTGGTTGTCACAGGGCTTGCCGCCTATGCTGTGGCAAATATCGAACCGCTTTACAAAGCCGTATTTGAAACGCCGCTGCGTATGGTGGCGCTGTTCGGCCCGCTTCTGTTCATTATGTTCGGCTTTACGCCTGCGCGTATTTCCCGCATGACGGTCTCGGCTGTCCGGATGACTTTTTATATTTTTTCCGCGGCTTTCGGCGTCAGCATGGCCTATATCTTCCATTATTTCTCGGGCGACAGTATTGCGCGGGTGTTCTTTATTACATCGGCAATGTTTGCAGGGATCAGCATTTACGGCTATACCACCAAAAAAGACCTGACCAGCATGGGCAGTTTTTTGATGATGGGTGTCTTTGGTTTGATTGCGGCCTCGGTTGTTAATCTCTTCCTGCACTCGCCTGCCGTACATTTTGCGGTGTCTATTCTGGGCGTTTTTGTCTTTACCGGACTGACAGCCTTTGAAACGCAGCGCATCAAGGAAAGCTATCACAGTGCTTATATGCCGGATGATAACGCGAAAATGGCTGTGGTCGGGGCTTTCAGCCTTTACCTGAATTTCGTGATTTTGTTCCAGCATATGCTGCATCTGTTCGGTGGACGTGACTAACGCTCACCGGTTAACGGAATAAAAGAAAAACCCGCGCCAAAAGCGCGGGTTTTTTGCTGGGACGTTTCCGTGCCGTCACTTCCGTTTATGCTGTTTCTTGCCGTGTTTGTCTTTATCCTTATGGCTGTCATGTTTGG
>SBHI01000208.1 GCA_006226225.1 Alphaproteobacteria bacterium | reverse complement strand
CGCTTTTCAGGTGGTATCGCCTCGGCACTGGATGTGTTGCAGCAAAAGGAAATTCTTGCACGCGTACGGGCGCAACTGCCGGACGTACAGGCGGGGCAGGCGCTTGCTTTGAACCGTTTAGCGGTGCTGACAGGACGGCCGCCGGCGGAGTTCACAGCTCCTGAAAAGGCGGTATTGCCGGAATTATTGCCTTTGCCGGGAGCGGGTCTGCCCAGCCTGTTGCTGGAGGAACGTCCGGATATCCGCGCTGCTTGGCTGCGGGTCTCTGCAGCGGATTGGGCAAAAGAAGCAGCCGCGGCTGACCGTTTGCCGGGGGTTAATCTGACGGCGAATTACGCAACGATGGGGGCGTCCTTCGGTAATTTATTCGCGAATTGGGCTTTGACATTGGCGGCATCACTGGTCGCACCTGTTATGGACGGCGGAACGCGGGTTGCGGAAACGGAGCGACAGCAGGCTGTCGCGGATGAAAGATTTCAAACCTACCGGGAAACCGTTTTAAACGCGTTGAAAGAGGTTGAAGACGCGCTGGCGCAGAATAAATATCAGTCCGATAAAATCACCGCCGTTACGGAACAGCTTGACGCTGCGCGTAATGCGCTGGCACAGGCGCAGGTTAGCTACACCAATGGCAGCACGGATTATTTATCTGTTTTAAACGGGCTTTTGAATGTGCAAAGCCTTGAAAGGCAGATGGTACAGGCGCGCCGTGATTTATCACTGTACCGTGTCACGCTGTACCGTGCGCTGGGTGGGCGCGGCTGGACGGATACCGTTATGGCAGGGTCTGCGGAAAAACGTAATGAAACGGAAAACGGGGAAGAACAGGATGTTCGCGAAGCTCTTTAAAATTATTCTGCCTGTGGCGGTGCTTGCAGGCGGTATTTTCGTTGCTTTGTGGTATGTCGAAAACCCGCCGACGGTCGAGCGCCGCCCTGCGCCGCCGCCAATGGCACTGCCTGTGGAAACTGCTGTGGCAGAGCGGGGCGATTATACGGTCATGGTTGAAGCAATGGGGCAGGTTATTCCGTCCACGAGTGCGCAGATTAGACCGCAAGTCGGTGGAGAAATTATCGCAACGGCAGATGCCTTCGTTCCGGGCGGCTTTTTCACGCAGGACACAATCATGCTGGAAATAGAGCCTGCTGATTACGCGCTGGCCGTAAAAAAGCAGCAGGCATTGTTCCAACAGGCCGAAGCGGCATACCGTTTGGAAATGGGGCGGCAGGAAGTTGCAAAAAATGAATTGGAAATGCTGAAAAGAACAACGGGGAAAAAACCGGAAAACACTGCGCTGGCATTACGCCGTCCGCAGCTGGATCAGGCACGTGCGGAAATGGAAAAGGCAAAAGCGGATCTGGATACGGCGCAGCTGGCCTTGTCACGTACCTCTGTGAAAGTGCCCTTCAACGCTTTGGTAACAGAACGACGCGCTGTGCGCGGTGACCGCGTCGCAGCGCAGGATATTGTCGCGACATTGGCAGGCACGGATGAATATTGGGTTGAACTGTCCGTACCACTGGAGGATTTGCGCTGGATGAATGTTCCGGCACCGGCGGAAATTGTGCTGGACGGGAAGCGCGGTACGCGACAGGCGCAGCTGGTGCGCATGACCGGAAGGCTTGATGAAGCCAGCCGTCTTGCGAGTGTGTTGGTTGCGGTGGCTGATCCGATGCTGCTGGCGGAAGATGCTGTGAAAACAGATTTTCCACTGATGTTGGGTGATTATGTGCGGGTGCATATTGAAGGAGAACAGCTCGCAAACACCGTACGCGTACCATTGGCATGGTTGCGTGACGGCGGCGTTGTTTGGACGGCGCGGGACGGTTTATTGGCATTTAATGCTGTTGAGATTTTACGTGAAGACCGTGATTACGCCTATCTTGCCAGCGGGTTGGAGGCTGGGGAGCTGGTTGTGACCTCGGATATCGGTGTGCCTGTTGAGGGTATGAAAATCCGCACGACTACTGAGGCTGTAGAAGAAAATCTGAAACCTGACGCAATGCTGATTGAAGGAGGCGCTGAATGAGCGCAGACAAAACAGCACATCAGGACAGTATCGAAAACGGTCCGATCAAGTGGATGGCAGCGCATCCTGTTGCTGCCAATCTGTTGATGGTGATTTGTCTGCTGGGTGGGTTGTTTATTTTTACGCAATCAACGCAGGAAGTCTTTCCTGAATTTGCGCAGGATTCAGTCACTGTGCGTATGTCTTATCCCGGTGCCAGTCCGGAAGAGGTGGAGCAGGGGATTGTGCTGGCCGTAGAGGATGCGGTGCGTGACATTGAAGGACTGGGAGAAATCAGTTCCCGCGCAACGGAAGGGTCGGCATCCGTATCCATCGAAGTCCTAGATACTGAGAATATGATGCGGGTATTGCAAGATGTGCAATCTGCTGTAGACCGCGTCCGGACGTTTCCGGTTGATGCAGAGAATTTGACAGTCGCGATTAACAGCCGCCGCCGTGATGTCGTGACATTGGCTTTATTCGGTGACGCGGATGAGCGTGTTTTGCGCAATGCGGCGGAACAGGTGCAGGCCGTGCTGGAACAAGATCCCGAAATCGGACCGGTCGAGCTGAGCGGTGTGCATGATTACGAAATCCATATCGAAGTGCCGCAGGAAAATTTGCGCCGTTATAATTTGAGCCTGCCGCAGATTGCGCAGCGCGTGCGGCAAACTGCACTGGAATTGGGTGGTGGTGCGCTGGATACAAGCAGTGGTGAAATTCTTGTCCGCATGACGGAACGGCGCGATACAGCAAAACAGTTCCGTGATGTGCCGGTGATTATCCGCCCGAATGGCAGTCAGGTATTACTGGGAGATATTGCCGATATCCACGAAGCCTTTGCCGACAGTAATAATTATGCGGTCTATAACGGTCATCAGGCGGTCTTTTTGGATGTATACCGTATCGGTGATCAAACGCCGGTCGGTGTATCCTCCCGTGTGAAAACGCATATCGCAGTACTGAATGAGACCTTGCCGCCGGGGATGGACATTATTGTTCTGGATGACCGTTCCAAAATTTTCGCACAGCGTGCGGCGCTGCTGATGAAAAACGGTTTATGGGGGCTGGGGCTGGTTGTCCTGCTGCTGACTTTTTTCTTGGAAACGCGGTTGGCATTCTGGGTCAGTATGGGAATACCGATTGCCTTTATGGGGGCGTTCCTGACATTTCCGGTGACGGATTTTACCGTCAATATTGTCAGTATGTTTGCCTTTATTATTGCTTTGGGTCTGGTGGTGGATGATGCGATCGTATCAGGAGAAAATATCTACAGCTATCGCCAGAAAGGGCTGGATCCTCTGACGGCGGCAGTGGCAGGGGCGCGCGAGATCGCCTATCCCGTCACGGTCAGTGTTCTGACGAATATTGTCGCCTTTCTGCCGTTGTTTTTTATGCCGGGAACAATCGGCAAAATCTTCAGCGTGATTCCGGTTGTTGTTTGCGCCGTCTTCCTGTTTTCACTGATTGAATGTCTGTTTGTTTTGCCGGCGCATCTGGCCTTTGCGCGCCCCAAGAAAGAGCAGGGCAAAGTCATGAGAATGCTGGGGACGCCGAAAAGAAAATTTCAACGCGGCTTTGATTATTTTGTTAAACGCCATATCCGTCGCTTTATCGGTGTGACGGTCCGTCACCGTTACTTTGTTGTCGCATTGTTTATGGCGTTATTGGCAGCGGTCGGCGGTTATGTCGGTAGCGGGCGCATGGGAATGGAAATGTTCCCGCGTGTGGAATCCGACTATGCTTTTGCCTCTGTAACATTACCGGTTGGTACGCCGATGGAACGTGTGATGACAGTACAGAAGCACATGCTGGATGCGGCAGAGAAGGTTGTTGAGAATAACGGCGGTGATAAGCTTGCGACAGGTGTGTATGGCAAAATTTCTGAAAACGTTGTTGAGGCGCGTATTTATCTGACCGATCCTGATATTCGCCCGGTCAGTACCCGCGAGACGGTCGCGCTGTGGCGGGATGAAGTTGGCGTGATTACAGGGTTGGAATCCTCATCCTTCCTGTCAAACAGGGGCGGCCCGGGATCGGGCGCGGCTTTAACGGTGGAGCTAAGCCATTCTGACACGGCAGTGCTGGATGCGGCGGCCCAGCGTCTGGCTGTGGCTTTGGCAGATTTTCCGAATACAAAAGATATTGATGACGGATCGGCGCAAGGGAAAAAGCAGTTTAATTTTCGCATGACAGCGCTGGGTTATACGCTGGGCATGACGACGGAAAATGTGGCGCGGCAGGTGCGGGCGGCGTTCTATGGCAGTGAGGTGTTTAAACAGCAGCGCGGACGTGATGAAGTCCGCATATTGGTGCGCTTGCCCGAGGCACAGCGTTCGTCACAATTTGACTTATACAATCTGATGCTCCGCGCGCCGGACGGATCGGATGTACTGCTGCGTGATGTTGTCACAATGGAGGAAGGCCGTGCCTATACCTCAATTTACCGCCGTGACGGGCGCCGCGTCGTACAAGTGGCAGCGGATGTGGAGCCGCCTTCACAGGCCGGACGCATCATCAATGTGATTACGCAGGATACCTTGCCGGAACTGCAGCATCGTTATCCCGGGCTGACCTATTCTTTCGAAGGGCGGCAGGCGGAAATTCGCGACAGTATTATGAGCCTTCTTTGGGGGCTGTTTGCTGTGCTGTTTGTCATTTACGCACTGCTGGCTTTGCAGTTCGGCAGTTACAGCCAGCCCCTGATGGTGCTGCTGGCGATCCCTTTCGGGGCGATCGGTGCGGTTTTCGGCCATATGATTATGGGCTATTCCTTAAGTGTGATGAGCCTGCTGGGGATGATGGCATTGTCGGGGGTTGTGGTGAACGGGTCGCTGATTTTGGTTGATTTTGCCAATCGCCGCCGTGCAAAAGGGATGACGATCAAAAGTGCGATTACCGATGCGTCGGTTTTACGTTTCCGTCCGATTTTGCTGACAACGCTGACGACCTTCATTGGGTTGGCCCCGATGATTTTTGAAACGTCGCGGCAGGCGCGATTTTTGATCCCGATGGCGATATCTCTGGGTTTTGGAATTTTGTTTGCGGCGCTTATCACGCTGGTGCTTATTCCGGCTTTCTATGTCATTATAGTCGATATCAAAGGCTTTTTCGGCGCACGTAAGGCAAGGAAAGAACAGCAAAGTGAAAAAACACAAGGACAACAGGGGCAAAAACAGTCAGAGGGGCGCGCAGGATGATGAAAAACGTCTGGCATATTTCCCCGACCGGAAACGGGAAGACCCCGTCTTATCAGAGCTGTCGGATGAAACACTGGCGGCAATGGTGCAGGACGGCGATCAACGGGCTTTTGCGGAAATTGTGCACCGCTATGCCCGTAAATGTTATGGCTTTGCTTTTAAATATGTCGCAGACAGGGAAGATGCGGAGGATATCGTGCAAACCGCTTTGATGAAATTCTGGCAGCGCCCGCATATGTGGGATCCTGAGCGCAAGACGCGTTTTGCTGCGTGGTTTTACCGCGTTGTGCTGAATGCCTGCCGGGATACGCTGCGTGCTCGTAAAACCGTGCTGCCGCTTTTTGAAGAAGTTGTTCCGGCAGAAATGGCGGAAAGCGGTGAAGATGCGTTGATAAAACAGGATGTTCTGCGAGCTCTGTCACGCCTTCCGGAACGCCAGCATCAGGCAATCTTGCTGTGCTTCTATGAAGGGATGAGCCATGCCGAAGCGGGGGATGTGATGGAGACAACGGAAAAATCCGTTGAACTATTGGTACGCCGTGCAAAAGCGGCGCTGAAACAGATGATGGAAAAAGAAGGAGGCTGGAGATGACGGAACAGGAATTTCGCGATTATCTGGAATCCTACGGCGCAGCACTAGAAAAATGGCCCCGGCATCTGCGCGTAAAGGCGGAAAAGGCGTTGGTGGAAGATGCTGCTTTGCGCGATCTGCTGACGGCGGAAAAGGAATTCACCCGCGCGTTTACTGTAGATGTGCCTGTTCCTGACGGAGAATTTGAAAACCGTATTCTGGCAGCATCTTATGCCCTACCGCAGAAGCCAGCGCTACGGGATGATGTTTTGCCGCGTTTGACATCTTGGCGGATTGCCGCATCTGTCCTGCTGTTTGCAGCGGGGTTGGCATTGGGAAGTTTTCACGCGGCGCGGACAGGCGACGGTGTTACGCAGCATGACACATTGATGAGCTATTATGCTTATGGTGAAGACGGAGGGATGTGATGAAACGTTTAAAAACCGCATTACTGGTTTCCGTAGCGCTGAATATTTTTCTCGGCGGGCTGTTGCTGGGTGGAAAAATAGCGTCTATACAACCCCCTGCCGCCAGCCCTGTCAGCCAAGTGCTGCCCGCTGAAAAACAAGCACATTATCAGGAGGAAATGGAAAAGGCGCGGCAGCGTTTCCGTGCAGGGCGCGAAAAATATGATGCGCTTCATGCCGCTTTGATGACGGCGATGGAGGCGGAACAGTTTGACCGCGCCGCATTTGACACGATTGCAGCGGATATGCTGGAAGAACGGACATCCCCATTGTCCTCATTCCTGAATACGGCGGCCACGCTGGCGGCGGATATGAATTTTGAAGAGCGTAAAGCTATGGCTGCCGATATCAGATTGCGTTACAAAGCATATCGCGCACGTAAAAACTGCCCTGATGCCGCCGACAAGAAGGGTTAGGCTTTAAAAAAAATAACAATCCCACGTTATTTTTGACTCGGTGTTTCCTGCAACTTATGATAATTTCCAAACAGGTACCAAAACAGTCCTGTTTAGAGAAGAGTCGATTATGCCCAAAGACGGTTCAAAATCTGCGCCGAAAGCAGAAAAAAAACCCGTATTGCCAACACCTTTTACACCGCAAACTGCGGAGGACAAGGCGTTGATTTCCTTTGCGCAGGAACTCGTGCGTGTGCCCAGTATTACAGCGGTTGATCCGGCTGATCTGGATGCATCGCGTAAAACGCTGGATATTGTCGAGGATTTCGTTGCGCAGACCGGCGCCGACAGCAGCCGTATGAGTTTTTCCGGTGGACATGAAAAATGGGATTACGAAGTCGATAATCTTTACGTTGAATGGGTTTTGGGAACGCCCGAGGCGGGAAAGCCGGAGAAATATCTGTGCTATATAGGGCATACCGATGTTGTACCGACAGGAGAAAAGAAAAACTGGTCGGATGATCCGTTCAGCGGTGATATCAAAGACGGTTATCTCTACGGGCGCGGCATTACCGATATGAAAGGCAGCGTGGCGGCCTTTGCCGCAGCGGTGAACGAGCTGGCTGAAAAAGCGGAGGCGGAAGGTATCAATATCCGCATCGGGATTGTCCTGACCACGGACGAGGAATGGGCGGCTGTGAACGGTACACGCAAAATTCTTGATTGGCTGAAAAAGGAAGGCAAAAACCCTGACGCGTTTATCGTGGGTGAGCCGTCTTCGCAGGATGAAATCGGCAGTCATATTAAGCTGGGGCGTCGCGGCAGCCTGTGCGGGACATTTACCGCCAAAGGTGTGCAGGGGCATGCTGCTTATACCGAACTTTTTGAAAATCCGAACCGTGCCTTGTCGCTAGCGATGACAATTCTGAACAGTGAAGCCTGGGCAGACGGGAATGAATATTTCCCCAATACGAATTTTGAGGCTGTGGCGTTAAAATCGGGTAATTTTAATGCGTCTGCGGTGATCCCGGAAAAGGCGGAAGCCTTGTGGAATATCCGCTACACCCATAACCAGACACCGGAAGAACTGGCAAAATGGATTGAAGACAAGCTGAAAAATCCGCCGGAATGGGCAAAAAATCATCCCGATGCGGATAAGCTGGACAAAATTACCGTTACCGCCAATCTGGATACAGCATCTATGCCTTATTACAGTCCGCCGTCATCACTGGCGAAAGCGGCCGCCAAAGCGGTGGAAGAGATTAAAGGCAAAGCACCGGTTCTGGACGGCAGCGGCGGCACGACGGATGGACGTTTTGTGCAGGACTACTTCCCTGATGCGGAAATTATCGAGCTTGGCCTGCCTGAGCGTGGCGGTTATGACGGCCACGGCAAACAGCCGGGCGATTATTTCAAAAAGGGCGGTATGCACCAGATTGACGAGCGCGCGAATATTCAGGATATTGTGACTCTGCGTGATATTTTCAAAGCGACATTGCGCAATTACGGTACGCAGGACAAAACCGTCGAACAGAAAAAGGCCGCAAAAAATGATCACAATCATTCCCTTCCACGACGCAAACCCTGACGCTGTGCGCCGGATCTATGCGGAATCGGTTGCCGCCAATCCGCAGGGCTTTGTGCAGGATTTATCCTTTCACGGCGATATTATGGCGCAGGCCGAAGATATGGCGGCGGAAGGTGGTGCATTTCTGGTCGCCTTGCTGGAAGATGTGCCGATCGGTATTGGCGGCTTGAAACCGGAAAAGGAAGACGGTGTTTACGAGTTGTGCAAACTGCATGTTCTGAAAGAACATCACGGCAAAGGCTACGGAAAAATGCTGTCATGGGGGCTGATTGATGCGGCGCGTGCAAAAGACGCTGCGGCCGTCACGCTGCATGTCACCGCGACACAGGATGCCGCAATCGGCCTTTACGAACGTCTGGGGTTTGAACGCACCGATCGCAAGACCTATGATGTGCAAATCGGCAATACGGTGCAAAGCTTTGATACCGTCTTTATGCGCCTCGCGCTTTAGAGCCTATTCCAGCGCCTTTACGATTTCTTCCGTCATCTTTTTGGCATCATCCAGCAGCATCATCGTATTGTCCTGATAGAAGAGCGGGTTGTCGATACCGGCATAGCCCGAACCAAGTGAACGCTTGATAAACAGCACCGTTTTTGCCTTTTCAACATCCAGTACGGGCATGCCGTAAATCGGCGAGGCCGTATCTGTTTTTGCGGCGGGGTTGGTAATGTCATTGGCACCGATGATATAGGCAACATCAGTTTGCGCGAAATCGCGGTTGATATCTTCCAGCTCGAACACTTCGTCATACGGCACGTTGGCTTCGGCCAACAGCACGTTCATATG
>SBHI01000054.1 GCA_006226225.1 Alphaproteobacteria bacterium | reverse complement strand
GTGCAGGTGCAGCTGCGGCATCAGCAGCGGGTGCGGGTGCATCAGCTGCCGGAGCAGGTTCAGCCGGTGTTGTATCGGCGGGCGGCGTACCGCCCTCTGCCGTTGCCGTCGGCGGCGCTTGCTCGGCCGCCATTGCAGCCGCCATACCAAAACCGCCGCTTTGCGGTGCAGCCGCAGCCGTCTCATCGGAAGACTGCTGTACCGGCTCCTGTTGTTCCCTGCTTTGCATGCTGTTTAAATACCGTTATTTCTTAATTTTTATAGAGATTCTGATGCAGCGTCCATCAGCCGCGCAATTCCAGTTTTTTTCAGTCTAGCATGCGCGCCTAAAAACACAAGAGCAAGCTGCGCATTTATCGCCGCCGCTCTTAGTCTTTGATTATAAGCATCAAATCCTTATAAAAGCGTTAAAAAATCAGCCGACGATTTCCGTTTCACTGAAAAAGAAACGAATTTCATTCTGCGCATTTTCAGCACTGTCGGAACCGTGAACGGAGTTTGCTTCGATTGATTCAGCAAAATCACGGCGGATCGTTCCCTCGGCAGCATTCGCCGGATTGGTTTCGCCCATGACTTTACGGTTCAAGGCAACCGCGCCGTCCGCTTCCAGAACCTGTACAACAACGGGGCCGGAAATCATAAATTCGACCAGATCGTTATAAAACGGGCGTTCCTTATGAACTTCGTAGAATTTTTCGGCCTGCCCGCGGGTCAGGTGCAGACGCTTTTGCGCGATGATCTTCAATCCGGAATCTTCCAGGCGCGCATTGATTTTACCTGTCAGGTTGCGGCGCGTTGCATCGGGTTTAATGATCGACAGTGTTCTTTCAACACCCATTTTCTTGTCTCCTTATAAAACTGTTTTTTGTCTTTATTGCATTGTTGTTGTTCGTTTTTTAAAGGCATCAAGCCCTTGCGCCCCGATATATACCAGCTATCACGGGAAACGCAACAATTAAATCAGCATTTTTTTGGGACGCACGCCCTTAAAAAGGCATCTCTTCCGTCATGCGTGTCAACAGCCGCGACAGGAAGCGCTCGCATTTCGTCACCTGTTCGGCCGTGATAAACTCGTTCGGGCGGTGCGCCTGTTCAATACTGCCGGGCCCGCAAACGATGGTCGGTACACCTGCCGCATGGAAGATGCCCGCCTCGGTGCCGAAACTGACCTTTTCAGCCTGATTGGCGCCCGTTAAACTCTGCACAAACAGCACCGCCGGATCACTGTTATCAATGCTGAAACCGGGGATACTGACTTCCTCCTGCAAAGTAATACCTGTTTGCGGGTCAATGTCTTTCATATGCGGCTCCAGATGACGCCACGCGTAATCTTTGATCTCATTCACGATTTCAACGGGATCCTGATCGGGGATCGAGCGGATTTCCAGTTCGAATTCGCATTTGTTCGGCACGATATTCAGTGCCGTGCCGCCATGCATCACGCCGACATGCACCGTTGTGCAGGGCGGATCAAACTCGCGATTAAACGGGCCTTCCTTTTGCAGACGGCGGGCGATGGATTTGATGTGTGCCACCAGCTCGGCCCCGTATTCCACGGCGTTCACACCGTAAGGCGACAAGGACGAGTGACATTCCTTGCCGTGAATATGGCAGCGGTAATCGCAAACGCCTTTATGTCCGGTAATCGGCTTCATACTGGTCGGCTCACCGACAATACAAAGTTTCGGCTTGATATGCTGATGCCCGATATGTGCGGCAATGCCGTGTGCGCCAAGGCATCCGACTTCCTCATCATAAGACAGTGCGAAATGCACGGGCGCTTTCAACCCCGCTTCCAGCATTTCCGGCAGTTTGGCCAGCGCCACGGCGATAAACCCTTTCATATCGGAGGTGCCGCGCCCATAGAACATGCCGTTCTGTTCGCGCAGCGTAAAGGGATCACTGTCCCAGTCCTGCCCTTCGACCGGCACCACATCCGTATGGCCCGACAGCATCACGCCCGGCACATCGGCAGGGCCAACCGTTGCGTAAAGATTGGCCTTTTTCTTTTGTGCGTCATAGATCAGTTCCGAGCCGATACCGTACCCGTCCAGATAATCCTGCACAAAGCTGATCAGCTCCAGATTCGAAAGATGGCTGGTGGTATCAAAACCGATCAGCTTTTCCAGCATTTCCTTACTGTCCAGCTGTGCCTTGCCGCTTAACTGTGCCTTTGCCATTCTGCCCTTTACCCTGTCTGCCGCACTGTCTGCGGCTCTAAAGTCATACGGATTTTTCTAATATCTTTATAACAATTCACTTGATGCTGCCAAGCAGATTCTGTAGAGTAACCCGCAAATCAGAAGCGAAACATTATTTGAGACATCCGGCGAAAGGGGATCATCCCGTGAAGCGATATTCTGCCCTGTCAATCCTTGCCCTGTTGGCAGTTCTGCTGTCTTTTACCGCAGCGGGAAAAGCGCATGCCGCGCGTTGTTACAATATCAGCCAGTTCGAGGCCGAACAGGGTTTGCGCATCCACAGCGAGCTGATGGTCATCGGCCTGACCTGCCAGTTGATTCCCGGCTATAACGGCCTTTACAGCCAATATCAGCAATTCACACATAAGAACCGCACCTTGATCGCCGATTACGAAAACCGCCTGATCAATTTCTACAAAACCCGCGGCAGCGGCGAACCGACAAAAAAGCTGCACACGCTGCGCACCGATATCGCCAATGAAATTTCACAGCATGCCATCAAAATGAGCGTGACCAGCTTCTGCAACCATTTCAGCCCCCGCCTTGAACGTGCCTTAAGCATGGATCAGGCAACACTGCAACGCTGGGCGCGTCAGATATGGCCCGACCAGAAAACCAGCACCCCGCTGTGCCGTCAGGATGAGGCCACGCTGATCAAAGAAGCCTCGGCCAGACCGCGCGGCACACCGGAACGCAAATACGTCCGCCGCTGAAAACAAACAAAACCAACGGATAAACCCGCATGATTTCCCCACGTTTTCTGATCCGGATTTGCGCCACCCTACTGTTCCCCATCTTGCTTTTTGCCCTTCCTGCAAACGCACAGATAAGCACGGAAGCACGCCTGACCGCATTACAGGCCGATCTGCAGGAAAAACAGGCTGAGCTTGAAGCCTTTGATGTTCTACTGACGCAAGAGGGACTGACAAACAAACAGCTGAACAAGGCACGCGATAAGCTGCGCCTGCTGCGCGACCATTTTCAGACGGTTGATGACGAAGTCACCCCTTTGCATAAAACCGCGCTGGCAGATGTCAGCGATCTGGGAGAGCCGCCTGCCCCGACCGCAGAAGGCGAAGCCCCTGCCCCCGAACCCGACGGCATCCGCGAATTGCGTGCACAGTTGACGGAAAAAGCGCATGCGCTGGAGTCAACGCTGAAACTGGCCGAGGCATCCCATGCCAAAACCCTGCGCTCTCTGGAAAAAATTACCTCGCTGCGGCGCGGCATGTTCGTCAGCCGACTGATGGAGCGCCAGACCCTGCCTTTTGATCTTGCGCTTTGGAAAACCGGCCATACCGCAATGATGGACTTGCAAAAGAAGATCGCGACCCTCGTTCACAATACAATCTGGCAGGAAAGCCATATGAAAATCGCCCTGCTGATTGCCCTGCTGTTGATCGGCGGCAGCACGATTTCCATGCGCCGCTTTTTACGCGCAAAGCTGGCCCACCACCAAGAAGACAGTGTTTACACGCCCTTTGCTTTGGCCAGTCTTGCCACGATCATTCCTTTTTGCGGTATGCTGGTCGCATTGTTTATTGTGTTTCAAGCGCTCAGTGTTGCACCCGACCTTGACCAGACCGCGCTTGATTTCGCAAAGCGGGTGTTGCTGCTCTCGGCTCTGGCAATTTTCCTGATCACCGCCGCTCGTAATCTGGCGATTGCCGGAACGATCCGCAAGGCGATGAAATGGCTGCTTATTCTCTCGGGCCTGTTATATGGTGCCGATTCAGTTCTGATGGAATACGGGCGTATTGCCGGATCCCCGATCGAAATGATTGTCGCGCACAGCTATGTCTTCAGCAGTATTTTCGCATGTTTGCTGCTGGTTTTCTCTTCCCTGACCCTGCGCTCCAAAAGCGGACGCGCACGGTTCTTTCTGCCGAAAAAGATCTTTTATCTTTTTCCACTGGCAGGTGTGTTTATTCTGGCCGCCAATGTCTTCGGTTATGTCTCGCTGACGCGTTATCTTAGCACACAAATCGCTCTGGTCGGTTTCTTCCTGACCTTTGTTCTGATGCTGCGCGGCAGCCTGCGTCCGTCACTGTATCAGCTGGATGCCTTTGTACATCGCGGGCTTGGAGGAACGGCAGAAGAAGCGCAGACAACGGATGCCGCGCCGGAAGTTAAAGATGAAAAGCTGGTATTCTTCTGGGCATCACTGACGCTAGACATGTTTCTGGCACTGCTCAGCATTCCTGTCTTTGCAGGTATGTTCGGAACCGAATGGCTGGAAATCAAGGAATGGGGCATCAAAGCCTTTTACGGCGTACAAGTCGGCGGCATAACGATTTCGATTGCCAAAATCTCGCTGTCGATTGTCGTGTTCTTTGTGCTGCTGTTCCTGACCCGTTCGCTGCAACGCGTATTGGGACAGCGGATTTTGCCGAAGACAAAAATCGAGGATTCCGTCCGCAGTTCACTGGTACAGATTCTGGGATATGCCGGAACGATTATCGCACTCTTCGCCGGCCTGTCCGCCTTCGGCTTTAACCTGACCAATCTGGCACTGATTGCCGGTGCGCTCTCCGTCGGTATCGGTTTCGGTCTACAGAGTATCGTCAATAACTTCGTCTCCGGCCTGATTCTGCTGTTCGAGCGCCCGATTAAGACCGGTGACTGGGTTGTCGTTTCCTCGGGCGAAGGCATTGTCAAAAGCATCAATGTCCGTTCGACCGAAATCGAAACCTTTGACCGCACCTCGATCATCGTGCCGAATTCCGAGCTGATTTCCTCCTCCGTCAAGAACTGGACGCATAGCGACAAAATCGGCCGGGTTGTTATTCCTGTCGGCGTCTCCTACAGTGCTGATCCGAAAACAGTGCATGATATTCTGCTGGCCTGCGCCGAGAAGAATTCCTTTTCCATCAAAAACCCTGCACCGACTGTGGTGTTTAAAGATTTCGGCGACAGCGCGCTGATTTTCGACCTGCGCTTTTTCATCCGCAATATCGGAGATGTCTTTAAAGCCTCAACACAGGCACGGTTCGACATCTGGTACGCCTTGAAAGAAAACAATATCGAAATCCCGTTCCCGCAGCGCGACTTGCATATCCGCTCGGATGCGACCCAAGCCGCACCGCGCAAAACAGCCGCGAAAAAGAAAAAGGCCTAAAGCAGAAAAAGAACAAGGACGACCCAACCCAGCGTCCGGTTGGAACGGAAGATTTTTAAGCAGCTTTCCGGCTCATCTGCCCGCCAGACGGCAAGCTGCCAGATTAGATGCAACCCGGGCAGCAGCATCAGCCATGCATGGGTAAAGACAATCAGCGATGCTGCCGTCCAGAACAGCCATGCCAACACATAGAACAACCCAACCAGCGGCTTGCTGTGTTTGCCGAACAGCCGTGCGGTGGATTTCAGCCCCAGCCGCGCATCGTCCTCCTTATCCTGATGGGCATAAATCGTGTCATAGCCAATGGTCCAGCAGATGCAGCCGAGATAGATGAAAATCGCCGTCCATGCCATCGTTCCCGTTACCGCCGCCCAGCCCATCAGGGCGCTGATATTAAAAACCAGCCCCAGCCCCAGTTGCGGCCACCATGTCACGCGTTTCAGTAGCGGATAAAGACAAATCGGCAGCACACTGGCAACACCGATCATGATGGTGAAATGATTTAATTGCAGCAGCAGCAGCAAACCCAGCAGGAATTGCAATCCCGCAAAACCCAGCGCCTGTTTCAGGGTCACTGTTCCCGCCGCCAGCGGGCGTTTTTGCGTGCGTTCCACACCGCCGTCAATATCGCGATCCCAGATATCATTGACGGTGCAGCCTGCGCCGCGCACCAGAAACGCGCCCGCCGCAAAAATCAGGAACAGCCGCAGCGTTTCCCATTGCAGCAGCTCGCCCGTCACGCCGCCGGAGGCCAGCGCCAGCGTCCACCAACCGGGGAACAGCACCAGCCATGTACCGATCGGACGATCCCAGCGCGCCAGATGCGCATAAGGGCGCAACTGCTCGGCAAGACAGGCATCAACAAAAGTTTTGCCCGTCATATCGGTATGTGCTACATCCTTTTTATGCTTACGCGCCATCGTGATGAAAAGAACCTTACCAGATTGTTTATCCCTCAGGATTTCGTTCCCGAGGGTACATGCGATCTGTCTGAAAATCAAATCCATTATCTGCGCAATGTGCTGCGGCTTTCCCCTAATACCCCCTTACGTGTTTTTAATGGAAAAGATGGAGAATGGCGTGCAACACTTTCTGAAATCAATAAAAAACGTGGCTCTGTTATTCTTGATGCATCACTAAAAGAACAGACATCTTCTCCCGATATCTGGGCGGTTTTTGCACCGATCAAAAAAACGCGCATGGACTTTATCACCGAAAAAGCAACTGAACTTGGCGCGGCAAAACTAATTCCCGTGATGACAGATCACTGCGTCAATCCCCGTATCAATACCGCCCGTATGGAAGCGCAGGTGATTGAGGCCGCCGAACAATGCGAACGGCTTGATGTGCCGGAAGTTTCGGATTTAATACCGCTCAGCAAGCTGCTGGAAACATGGCCGAAAAACCGCATCCTGATTGCTTGCGCTGAAAGCGGTAAGGCGCTGCCGCTGGCCGCTGCCGTCAAACAGGCAGGTGAGGTGCCGCTGGCGATACTGACCGGGCCGGAAGGCGGCTTTTCCGATTCCGAGCTGACGCTTCTCGCCGCGCAGGATTTTACCATCATGGCCGATCTTGGCACGCGCATCCTGCGCGCTGAAACCGCATTACTCGCCGCCCTCGCCGGAGTGCAATTTACCCGCCCCTAAACCGCAGAATCAGGTTGCATTTCCGCGCGACTCTCACTAGAGTGCGGTGCTATGGAAGAGATAGAAGAAAAGCAGCGCCCCGAACGTGTTTCCCAAAAGGCACGGGAACACCGCCACCCGGAAAAACGTAACCGTCCGGACAATCCGATCCAGAGGAAACCTTCTTGGATTCGCGTCAAGGCGCCCGTTTCCAAACAATATCACGAAACGCATAAAATCATGCGTAATCTGAACCTGACAACGGTTTGCGAAGAAGCCGCCTGCCCGAATATCGGTGAATGCTGGACAAAACGGCACGCTACTTTCATGATTTTGGGCGAGGTCTGCACCCGCGCCTGTTCCTTCTGCAATGTCGCCACAGGCCGCCCCGACAAGCTGGATCCGTACGAGCCACTGCGCATCGGTGTCGCCGTTGAAAAAATGGGATTGAAACATGTTGTCGTCACTTCGGTTGACCGTGACGACCTACCCGATGGCGGTGCGGATCACTTTGTCAAAACCATTGCCGCCATCCGCATGAAATCACCGGGCACGACGATTGAAATTCTGACCCCCGATTTCCGCGACAAGAACGGCGCGGCAAAACTGATCGCCGATGCCCGCCCCGATGTCTTCAACCACAATCTTGAAACCGTGCCGCGGCTGTATCCGTCAATCCGTCCCGGCTCGCGCTATTTCACATCACTGGCGCTGCTGCAGGAAATCAAAAAACAGGATCCGTCCATTTTCACAAAATCCGGCATCATGGTCGGGCTGGGTGAAAGCCGCGAGGAAGTCATGCAAGTCATGGATGATCTGCGTGCCGCCGATGTCGATTTCATGACTATCGGCCAATATCTGCAACCGACCAAAAAACATGCGGCGGTGCAGAAATTCGTGACACCGGAGGAATTTGACGACTATGCCCGTCTGGCACGCGCCAAAGGCTTTTTGATGGTCGCTTCTTCACCGCTGACACGCTCGTCTTATCACGCCGATTCCGATTTCGAGGAACTGCGCGCCGCCCGTGAGAAACAGCTGCAACAGGCGCATGCCTAAACATACGGCAGTGCGGGTTGTTCCCTATGCGCAGCAGCGTATTTTCGATGTCATGATGGATATTGAAAAATACCCCGATGTGTTGCGCTTCATTAAATCGCTGAAAATTACCGACCGGACGGAAGACGGCCTGACCGCCCGCGTCGCCGTCGGTATCGGACCACTATCTTTTGCCTATACCTGTCTGATTACCGCCCTGCCGCACAGCGTCATTGAAGTCGCCGCCGTCAAAGGGCCGTTTAAAAAACTCTATGCGAAATGGGATTTTGTGCCCGTATCGGACACGGAAACCGAAGTCACCTGTTTTCTGGATGCGGAATTCCAGTCACGTATGATGGAAATGGCGGGTGGACAGATTTTCGCACATCAGTTTCAAAGCGCCGTTGCTGTTTTCGAGCGTTACCTCAAACGGCAAGACCGCAAACGCCGCACAAAGACGGAGTAAAGGTTACTTCCCGCATTTTCCGAAATTTTTGCATTGCGGGCGGATGATGCGTCCGGTATTGCCGCCGGATTCCACAATCACATTATGATCGGCATGATGTACTTCAATCACTGCACCGGCAAAGGCCGATTTGCGTGCGCTACTGGTATTGAAACGCACGGTCTGGTCACCTTGCGGGCTTTTATTGGCTTTTTCCAATACGGCTGCTGCCAGTTTTTTGCCGAAATCCTTATCTTGCGCGATGGTGTCGATTTCATCTAGGTGAATGATAATGGTTGCCTGATATCCCATTTGATTGTCTTTCTTCTAAAACATTTTCAAAAAACGAAACCGAGATTAACAGAACATTTACATTATGTTAATATTACATTGCAAATATTAAACCGGAGAAACAGGTGCAAAACCCGCATTTTTCGCGTGATTTACACTTTTTACCATGTTACGGTAATCCCCTATCGGTTTGTGTAAAGCAAGCCTAGTTTGAATTGAACGGAAATAAAGACAATGTCACAACAAGCGCAAGAAAAGAAAATGATCGTGATTACTTTGCCGGACGGCAAAAAGCTTGAATTTG
>SBHI01000042.1 GCA_006226225.1 Alphaproteobacteria bacterium | reverse complement strand
ATTATGGCGCGAAGAATTACGGACACGTCCCTGAAAAGCCGATTCTTTTCCATTCCACTCCAGCAGCGCGTCAAAAACCGCGACTTCGGCCTGCTTAATCTGCTTAAAGGCTGTGCGCTGTTCGCGAATATCGCTATCTGTTGTGAAATACAGCAGCAGCCCGATCAGCACCGATCCTCCGATAATGTGAAGACGGTATTTCGGGAAGGCCAGTAGAGATATAATAAAAACCGCTATAACGACGGCAAAGCCGTGCATGTTTTTCCTCCTCAGGCTGATCCGGCAGTGCGTTTCATTGTAAAGATATGGAGAAATTTGTCTAGGGAGCGTGCTTTAACCCGACGACTGGCCGAAGCTGCGCCAATCCCCCGATGCAGCACGTTTCAAACCGGCAAAACAGCGCCCGCCATAGGGAGATAAAAGTTTTTCACCTAATGTAATAACGGGTGCATAATCTTGCTTATATGCCGCCGCAAAAGCCCGTTCAAATTCCGCTGCCAGAACGGCATTTTCACGGCGCAGAATCCGCCCCAGCGCTTTGCCATGCCCTGACCATTTTCCTTGCGCCCGCAAGTAAAAATCGCCCAGCTGGTTATAAAGATTCGCCAATGTGCCATACATATCCAGCGCGGGTTTAGAAACATCCAGATCATCCAGCGTATCAGTGATAAAATAGCGGCGGTCTTCAATTTCCGTTTCCGTCAATGGGTCAGGGCCTGCGGCGATCAGTTTTTCTGCTTTAGCGCGCTGTGCCAGAGCCAGAGGTGCATTTTCCGGCAGTATGCGCCCATTTACAATCATATCCATCATCACGCACATGCCGCGCTGACGGTCGCGATCCATAAAATAATCCTGCGCCTGCGCGTTATGAACGAAAAACTCCACCGGCCAGCCCGCGACCACGGCAGAAAAGCGGTGAATATCGGTGAAATTATCCCCGTAGAGGACAACCATATCAATATCGGATTTTTCGGTAGCTTCACCGCGTAGAACCGAGCCCGCAGCAAAGGCGCAAAGACAGTCCGGATAATGTTCTTCCAGCGCCGCCAGTGCCGCAGTTTCAAAACCGGGTTTTGCTGCCGTCATTTTTTCAGTGTCGTACGTTTTGCGGCATCAGCGGCTTTCTTTGCTTCCCAGCGTTTGTTGCGGTGAGCTTCAAAGATTTTTTCCGCTTCTTCCAGTTTCGGTTTGTCTGCGTAGTCATTGAATTTTTGCAATGTTGGTGCGCTTGGTACGGGTTGTTCCGGTGTGCTTGCTGTAATGGCGACTTCATTGGCAAAGAAACTGAAAACAGTCGTCAGTGACGGCATTTTCTCGCCATTGCCCGTACTATGCGCGACGGTAAAATCATCAATCACCGTCCAACCATCATGCGTGCGCATTTTTAACGCTGCAACGGCGAATTTTTCATCACGCAACACCGCATGTTCCAATGCTTTCTCAATATCCGCCCCGGCCTCCAGCAGTGTTTTTACTGTCTCGGCATGCCCTGCACCGGCAGCACGGCGCAGCGCGCCTTCATTATCGGCATGCACATCCGCACCGGCAGCCAGAAACACCTTCACGGTATCCGTATGACCCTTGGCCGCAGCCCAACGCAGAGGATCGTCATTTTTGACATGTACATCCGCGCCTGCGGCAATCAGTTTTTCAGCGATTTCCGCACGGCCTTCCGTGGCGGCAAAGCGCAAAGGCTGGTCATTCTCCGAACGCGGGTCAGCACCATGTTCCAGCAACAGATCAACAATGTCGGACTGGCCTTTTAAAACAGCCATATGCAGCGCATTGTTTTCCATTGTGCCGACATCGGCGCCAGCCTCCAGCAGGATTTTTGCAATTTCAAGCTGCCCGTTCGCCGCAGCTGTCGGCAACGTCCAGTCAATTGCGTCTTTCCACAACCGTCCTGTCGAACCGTCCTGCTTTTTCTTTTTCCCTTTTTGCGGCTTCTGGTTTTTTAAATAGCATTCGTCAACCATCAGGCGGACATTTTCGGTATGTCCCAATTCGGTATTCTCGCGCAGCGCTTTCATGAGTGACAGCCCGTCAATACCGCGTAACAATTTGCGATACGCCGCTTCTTTTTGCTTTGGCGTCATCGGTTTGTCATTTTTTACGGGCTTTTTTTCCGGCTGCGTCTTTTTGCCGGATGTCTTTTTCACCGTTTTCTTTGCGGGCGTTTTCTTTTTCACGTTTTTTTTGGGGGCGCTCATAGGTATTCCCTTTCGCGAGATGGACATGCAGGTTATTTTTATAAAACAAAATCCATAATACTGTCAATCTTCAAATAGGGTGGAATGACGTCAAACAGCGGCTTCTTCGATCTCGGAAACAGGAGGCAGCGCTTCCGGCTTTTTTTCTTCGGTGACATTCTGCTGTTCATCCTCAAGAATCTTCAAATAACGCTGCGATTTAATCGCCTGTTCCATCATCCGCCGTGCATGGCTGGCGGCATCCAGCAGTGCCGACAGTTCAGACACGCTGATTGCTTTACGCACCCCCGCCTTCAACAAGGCATCTTTCAGAGAGCCACCGTCTTTTTTCAACAGAGCCAGCGCTGTCTTCGGCAAAGGCTTTTGCTCCACCAGCAATGTCAGAAATTTTATGCAGCGATCAAGGAATTGGCGGTTTTCTTTCAAAAGTGCTGGTGGCAGCTTCTTTTTTTCCTGCAAAGGAACAAGCGCTTCAACCGCACCGGACAGGCGGACAAATTCATGCAGATAGCGGTTGACGCGCAAAGCATATTGCAAACGCAGCAGTGTATCATCCGGCAGGCGCTGCTGTGCCAGCGCATCGGCAAAACCGTCAATCCGCGCCGACAATTTTGCCAAGGCGGCACGGTAACGGATAGCAGCCTGCACATCTTCATGAAAATCATCATCATGCGTATCGACAATTACCGTCAGCGCGGCCCGCGCCGCAATATTCTGCAAACGTCCCAATTCGCGCACCAGCGCATCCAGCGCCATCGCGGGAATGTGGAGTGTTGTATCATCCAGATAGCGGGGACGGCCTTCCTCCTCCTCCGCACTCATAAAAGAATGCTCCAGAAAACGCGTCAAAAGCGGCACGAAAGGCGACAGCAATATAACGCCCATCACATTGAAAACCGTGTGGAACAAAGCGAGGCTAACCGTATCGGAGTGCGGCATATTAAGGGCCGTCGTAATATCCGCAACAAATGTCAACATCAGCGGTAAAATCGCTAATGCGATAATACCCGTGATCAGATTAAACAACACATGGGCGGAGGCTGCGCGGCGGGCATCAGGCTCGGCACCGATAACAACCAGCACCGCTGTCGTGCTTGTGCCAAGATTGGCCCCGATCACCATCGCCGCACCTTCCGGCAGACCGATCAAACCGCCTGCTGTCCCCGTTAAAATCAAAGCAACAGCCGCGCTGGATGATTGCGTTGCCACCGTTGCGGCAAAGCCGATGAAGAACATCATAATCAGATAAAAACCGCCCTTGCCGTTGATATTTTGCAGATTGATATGATCCGCATATCCGGCAAAGGCATCTTTTAAAATATCAATCCCCAGGAAAAACAGCCCAAACCCTGTCAGGGCGATCGCAACAGCATCGGCACGCGGTGATTTGATAAAAACCTGTGCCAGCATGCCGATACCGATCAACGGCAGTGCAAAGGGCTTGATGTCAAAATCAAGCCCGACAACCGTAACGATCCATCCCGTCAGCGTCGTACCGATATTGCTGCCCATGATGACCCAAATCGCCTGACCGATACTTAAGATAGCGGCGTTGACCAGTCCCAGAACAATCACTGTTGTCGCGCTGGAGGATTGCAAAATCGCCGTCACACCCAGCCCCAGCCCCAGCCCGTGCAAAGGGGTTTTTGTCCATTTGGCCATCATGCGGCGTAGGAATTCGCTCCCCGCAGATTGCAATCCGCGCGTCAAAAGCGAGATTGCCAGCAGGAAAATCCCGATGCCGCCCAAAAGATGCCCCAATGTCGCGAAATGCTGCATAAAATTCCGTCAATTACTTTAAAACCGAAACACAACATCATAATCAAATCGCGCATTTGCACAAGATTCTCCTGCAAACCATGCTTAGACCATGATTTTTCTTGATTTCTATGTTGTAATTATGATAAATATTATATAGAGGAATTTATAAAGCATAACGGTACAAAACAGCAGGAGTGTGAATGCCCTTCACGAAAAAGGACAGCCATATAAAATCGCGCTTTCGGCGCAATCTCAGCTATTGCTTTCGCAAGACCGTCATTATGGGCTTGCTGGCAATGGGGCCGATCGGCTGCATGTCTGTGTCCGGCAACTCAAGTGATAGCAGACCAATACCGACCCAGGCACCGATCCCGACTGCGCGCTGGGCGGAAGAGGATCTGGAATTCCGCAATGGCTGCCTTGATCCGCTGAATGGCGACAGCCCCGATAATGAGGCGGAAAAACGCCTGATGGACATTCTGACGAATATCGAAGAGAAAGGCGGCGCTGCGGGCAAGGCGCTTATCGACTTTATTCGTGAGCAAAAGGATTTACGTTTTACGCTTGAAGATATGGCAGAGGGGTTGCACGGCTATTACGATCCGGAACTGGAAACAGTCAATCTGGATAAAAGCAATACGGATGCCGAGCTGACCGCGACACTTATTCACGAACTGGTACATGTTTATCAAAACAAAAGCGGCGCGCATAACCGCACGGCGATTGAGAAAGATATCCATTATGCGATGGCGATGGAACTGACATCCGAAGCGGGCGCAGAGGCAATTGCCGTCCGCATCGCTCATGAAATGAAGCAGAATGGCGCAGCGGAAATCTGGGATGCTTATCAGGCAAATTTCCCCGATTACGCCGATATGGGTGTCGCCTATCAGGACAGCTATGACGAGGACATCAAAACCAAAAGCCATGAAGAGGCCGCGCAATTTGCCACGGAAATGGCGTATGAGCAGTATTTTCAAGCGCAATGGCGGCTGGATTACTACAATCTGAAAACCATGACACAGGTTATCCGCCTTTACGCCGAATCTGATAGCACAACCGCCTATACCGACCGCGACCAGACGGATGCGGAGGCACAAAAAATGGCCACACTGCCGGGCGGTATCAGTTTTTCCCGCCATACGGATGCGCTGGATAATGACGAGATTTTCGGTTTCGGCAATAATGCCCTGATTTTGCGTTTTGTCGCCGATGCCTTTGAAGCGCAGCGGAAAGGCCAAAACACCGAAACCAACGCGGAAACACTGGATAAATTCGGGTTATTCGCCGGTGTGGATTTCAAGGCCGCTATGAGTGATATTCTAGATGAGGAAAAAGCGCCCAATATTGTTGTCGCCCTTGTCATGCAGGCACAGGCACAAGGCATTCGCGACAAACTGCTGGCGCGTCAGGCTGAAAAAATGATGGAGAAACTCCATGAAGAAATCACGCTGGAGCCTCTCATCATCCGGGGCACTCCCGCAGCAGATGACGATACCGGACACCGTCACGGCCCTACACCCCGCCGTCCGCCGCCGCAAAAAAGCCGCTAAATTCTCTTGCAAGCTGTTCTTGCCTTGTCTTTGAAACAAGGTAAGATAACTGCGGCATGAAAAACGACGATACATCAAAACAGCATTCGCAATGGCGTACATTAGGAACGCTTGTTCCCTATCTGTGGCCGAAAGGTGAAGGGGAAATCAAACTCCGTGTGCTGCTGGCAATCGTCGCGCTGATCTGTGCGAAGGTGACCAATGTCTATATGCCGCTTCTGTACAAAAAGGCTGTGGATGCGCTGACGGTTGTTCCGTCGGAGCATATGATCCTTGCCATTCCGACAGCGCTGCTGCTGGGCTATGGCGGTGCGCGAGTGATGACAGTTGTGTTTCAGGAATTGCGGGAGGCACTGTTTGCAAAGGTCACCCAGCGTGCCATGCGCCGCGTGGCTTTGGAAACCTTTCAGCATTTACACGCGCTGTCGATGCGCTTTCACATTACGCGGCAGACAGGCGGGCTGAGCCGTGTGATTGAACGCGGTGTTAAAGGCATCGAATTTTTGATGAGCTTCATGCTGTTCAATATCGTGCCGACGCTGGTCGAAATTTTCATGGTTTGCGGCGTGCTGTGGTACATGTTTAATTTCTGGTATGCGCTGGTCACTTTCGTGACGATTTTTGCCTATATCGCCTTTACGCTGGTTTCCACCGAATGGCGTTTAAAATTCCGCCGCAGCATGAATGAACGCGATACCGAGGCTAATACCAAGGCTGTGGACAGTCTGCTGAATTACGAAACCGTCAAATATTTCAGCAATGAGGCCCATGAATCCCGCCGCTATGATGTCGCGCTGGCAGGATATGAAGAGGCTGCGGTCAAATCCATTACCAGCCTGTCGGTTGTTAATATCGGGCAGGCCGCCATTATCGCTGCGGGGCTGGTGATTGTCATGTATATGGCGGGCGGCGGCGTGGTGGCGGGCAATATGACCTTGGGTGATTTCGTACTGGTGAATACCTATCTGATCCAGCTTTATCTGCCGCTGAACTTTCTCGGTTTTGTCTATCGTCAAATTCGTCAGTCGCTGACGGATATGGAGGATATGTTCTCGATGCTGCGCATCGACCGCGAAATCAAGGATGCGGATAATGCCAAGCCGCTGAATGTGAATGGAGGCAAAATTGAATTCGAAGATGTGCATTTCAGCTATGATGCCAAACGCGACATTTTAAAAGGTGTCGGCTTTACCGTGGAACCGGGCAAGACCATCGCCGTTGTCGGCCCCAGCGGCGCGGGGAAATCGACCATCAGCCGTTTGATGTTCCGTTTTTATGATGTCAATGAAGGTGCGGTGCGCATTGACGGGCAGGATTTGCGTGACGTAACGCAAGACAGCCTGCGTGCCGCCATCGGTATCGTGCCGCAGGATACGGTGCTGTTTAATGATACCATCCGTTACAATATCGCCTATGGTCGTCCCGGCGCGACGGAGGAAGATGTTATCCGCGCGGCAAAGCTTGCCCATATTGACGGCTTTATCCGCAAACTGCCCGAAGGCTATGATGCGCTGGTCGGTGAACGCGGCTTGAAACTTTCGGGTGGAGAAAAACAGCGCGTCGCCATTGCCCGCACGATTTTGAAAAACCCGCCGATTTTACTGTTTGACGAGGCAACCTCCGCACTCGATTCCGCGACCGAGCAGGATATCCTGAAAAGCCTGAAAGAAGTGTCCGAAGGCCGCACTACTTTGGTGATCGCCCACCGTCTGTCCACCGTCACCGGTGCTGATGAAATCCTCGTCCTTGACGGTGGCGGTATTGTCGAGCGCGGCTCACATAAACAACTGCTCAAGAAAAAAGGCGTCTATGCCGATATGTGGCAACGTCAGCAATAAGGTTTTACTTCGCTGTCATCGCCTCTGCTTCTTCAGATAGTTCCAGCCAGCGCAGCTCGTAACGCTCCAGCTTGGCTTCGGTTTCGGCGAGGGCTTTGACGGCGGCGTGGAATTTTTCGGGGTCGCTGCTGTATAAATCCGCATCTGCCAGCAACTCTTTCAATTCCGTAATCGTTGCTTCGGTCTTTTCGATTTTTTTCGGCAGTTGGTCCAGTTCGCGCTTGTCCTTATAGGTCATTTTTTGCGGTTTTTGTTTTGGGGCGCTTTCCTGTTTTTTATCAGCTGCAACTTCTCTCTTCTGTTGCGTTTTTTTCGGCTCATCCAATAACTCACCTTTCAAGGCGGCGAGGTAATCCGTATAACCGCCGATGACGCGCATCACATCACCGCTGCCGTCAAAGGCCAGAATTTGCGTCACGGTCTGATCAAGGAAATCGCGGTCATGCGACACCACCAGCAGGGTGCCGTTGTAATTCACCAGTGCCTCCTCCAGCATATCCAGCGTATCCATATCCAGATCATTGGTCGGCTCATCCAGCAGCAGGAAATTGCCGGGATTGGCGAGAATTTTCGCCAGCAGCAAACGGTTCTTTTCTCCGCCCGACAATGTGCCGACAGACCGGTGAATATCGGAGGGGTCAAACATGAAATTCTTTAAATATCCCGCGACATGGCGCTGTTTGCCATTCACATCGACATATTCGCCGCCCGACGGGCACAGCGTTTTCCACAGCGATTGCGTGGGCACAAGGTCTTGCCGTTTCTGGTCGAAATAGGAAATTTCAGCCGTTTTTGACAGTTTCACACTGCCGCCATCGGGCTGGATTTCTCCTGTCAGCAGTTTCAGGAAGGTGGTTTTGCCTGATCCGTTTTTGCCCAGAATACCGATACGATCGCCGCGTTTGATTTTAATGCTGAAGCTGTTCATCACCGGAATGCGCCGCCCGTCTTCGGTCTGGAAGCTTTTCGACACATTGTAAAATTCCGCCATGACCTGCGAGGTTTTTTCGATATCCGCCAACGGTGCCAATGTCACCTTTGCCGTAGCGCGGCGATAGGCGCTTTCATCGGCTTTTAATTTCGCACGCATTTCATGTACGCGGGCAAGGCGGCGCATATTACGTTTCACCCGCGCCTTCACACCGCGTGATGCCCATTCGACTTCTTCGGCGACAAAGCTTTTGCGGTTCTTTAGCTCCCGCGCTTCTTGGTCCAACAGATCCGCCGACCATTCATCGAAATATTTAAAGCCGCGTGGAGAAACTTTGACCGCACCGCGATCCAGCCAGAAAACCTTATCGGTGATATTGCCCAGAAATGTGCGGTCATGCGACACACATAGCACTGTGCCGCGATAGGCATTCAGATAATTTTCCAGCCATTCGATGGTGGCAAGATCCAGATGGTTGGTCGGTTCGTCCAATAGCAGGATGTCAGGTTCTTCCACCAGCACACGTGCCAGCGCAGCGCGGCGCAGCTGCCCACCTGACAGTCTGTCCATCGGCGCGGTTTTGTCCAGTTCCAGCGCATCGCAGGCAATATCGATTTTATATTCATGGGCGGCTTTTTCGTCCGCTGTGATTTCCTCCAGAATATAATCGAAAACCGTTTCGCCTGCTTTGGGAATCACTTCCTGTTTCAGATAACCGACGGCGATACCCGGCTC
>SBHI01000153.1 GCA_006226225.1 Alphaproteobacteria bacterium | reverse complement strand
GCATGCCGATACCAAAAACCGGTGCCTTACCGCTTGGCCACACCCCAACAACGAAACAGAACATATCTGAATTATTCGGTAATTTCAAGCATAGAAATCACAGAAAGATTTGCCAAGTTTTTTTTACATGACTTTTTGCGATTTCTCTGTTATCGTCTGGAACATATTTCGAACATCAGACAGATCAAAAAACGGCCATGGCACGTCAGCAAAAAGATAATGATATCTTTTTAAATCATCAGGATAAGGTCAATGCGGAGATTTTTCACGCAATTGAAGCGCTCGGCCGCCGTCTGGAAAAAACGGAGGCTGTCCGTGATGATGTTGCCGCCCGTATCGCTGATTTAGAATCGGGTGCCGAACTTGATCAGGACAGCGGAAAGTTCTTCCTGCCGCTGGCAATTGATCCCTCGCAGCTTCCCGATACATGGTCACCCGATGCGCAGCCGACGCGCTCCAAAGCCGCAACGCTGACATCGGTTCTGAGCTTCTTTGTTGCCACGACGGCGCTGGCCGTTGCGCTGATGCAGCAGCCCGCATCGAAAGAATTCGTGACCCGCACAGAATTTGCCAAACTGAACACGGCGCAAAGCACCGAAGTTGCTTTTGCCCCCGAATGGCAGACACTGGATCAGCTGAAAGCGCGTGACAAGACCGATCGCGCGGTTGCACGCCTTGCCGAAAGCGTGGAAAGGCATGAGCAATTGCTGGCTGAACTGCAGCAGCGGCAGGCAAAAACCGAAGATATGTATGCGCGTGTTCTGGCGGAGCTGAAAAACGTGCGCACGGATGATTTTGTGGCATCCGCCGCTCCGGCGCCCGTCGAAGCCGTTCAGGAAGCAAATCAGGAAACAAATGAGGTTGCGGAAGTTTCCGCCCCCGTTCCGGAAGAGCATATTGACACCGTTGTTGCGGAAAAACCCGTGACAGCAGCAGATATCATGGTTGTGGTACAGGAAGCACCGGTTGAAGAGCCTGCGCCTGCTCAGCCGCAAGCCGTCAAACAGCCGGAACCGGTACAGGCGGCAGTCAAAGAACAGGTGAAACCGCAAGAGACGCCGAAAGAAACTTTGTGGTTGGCGCATGTTGAAGATGCGGTGGAATTGCCGCCGCAACAGATGCCTGCTGTTGAAAAACCCGTGCAGGCCGCGAAAGCTGTTATTGCACAGCCGAAAGCCGTGCCGCAGCCCGCACCGCAGCCCGTGATGGCGGATGCTGCCGCGATGGCGGTTGAAGCAGAGCAAGCCGCAGCGATTGCGCCTGCCGCCGGAACGGGTGAACAGCGCATTACAATGAAGAATCTGGATCGCATCACTGCTGACGCCTCTTTGCCGACGGAATTGCAGGATCTTGAAACGCGCGCTTTTTCAGGTGAGGCCGCCGCCCAGCATGATCTGGGTGCGCTTTATGCATCGGGCCGCGTTGTGCCGACGAATTTCCGCCGCGCCGCTTACTGGTTTGTAAAAGCCGCTGAAAACGGTGTCGCCAATGCGCATTACAATCTTGGTGTCATGTATCATCAGGGGCTGGGATTGCGCCGTGATATGACGCAGGCGATGTACTGGTATCGCGAGGCTGCCGCTTTTGACCATCCTGAAGCGCTGTATAATCTCGGCATTGCCTATGTCGAGGGAATCGGCGTAAAAGCCGATGTCAAACAGGGGATGGGGTATCTGGAACATGCTGCGCGCCTTGGTGTAGCGCAAGCCGCCTATAATCTGGGCGTGTTGTATGAAGGCCGTTTTGCCGGAAACGGTGCGGACAGCCGTGACAAGGCAATTGCATGGTATGACCAGGCCGGAAAACTGGGTTTTGCAGAGGCTGCAACATCTGCCGACCGTTTGCGCGGCCGCCATGTGATTGCGATGCCCGCAACGAATGTCTTGGATTTGCCGGAAAATCTGAATGCCATCGAAACAGCTGCGGGCGGAGATTTCGATCTGCCGCCGCCTGTCGCGCTGGTGGAGGAGGGTTCGACAGATGGGCCGGGATACACGCCGGAAATTCAAAAACAGCTTGTCTCACGCGTGCAGCGCATGTTGATTGATATGGGTATGCTGCCGAAAAACCGTCCATTGGGTGAGCTGGATGCGCAAACGGCGGATGCCATTCGCGCCTTCCAGAAAAAAGCGGGATTGACGGTTGACGGTGAGCCAAGCCAGCAACTGTTGGATCAGCTGCTGTACAGCAATCGTACCGAACGGTAAGAAACAAAACGTCCTGAAAATATTATGAGGCTGCGCCGCCGGATTGTGTCTGTGGCGGTTGTCCCGGCTGTCCTGCAGGTGCTTGCGCGGCTTGCCCTGCGGGCGCTTGTCCTGCCGGTGCTTTTGCCTGCGGCGGCTTTTGTGCCTGCGCCTGCTGCTGTTGCGGTGCCGCCTGTTGGGCAGGAGCAGGCGCTTTTTGTGCGACAGGGCCGCGCGCAGCCGGTTTCTTGGCATCATCTGTGCCGCCCAGTTGTTTCTGGATCATCGAAGATAATTGTTCCAGCGCAAAATCAATTTGCGGGATCAGGGCTTCGGTCGTCTGGATGGTTTTCTGCATCAGCGTCAGCACTTCGCCATGCGGCATCTTGCTGTCAATCGTGATATAGTCGGGCTCGGCATGAATATAGGCGTAAAGCTTGGAAAGGGTGCTGGCCAGTTGCATGTCGAGTGCCGATAATTTACTGATGCTGCCTTCAAAAACCGTGCGGTTCAGAGCAGGGTGTTTGTGAATCAAATCGCCGCCCGAGCGTTGATATTTCGGCGTGACGGTGTCGTCCTGCAATTCTTTCAGCAAATCGTGATAGATGGTCAGGAAGGCTTCGATCTTGACTTTGTTTTCCGACAGCTCGCCTTCGATCGCAGATGCCAGAACCAGTTTTTCACGGCGCAGAAGTGCTTCTTCTTTTTCGCGCGTTTCCTTAAATTCCATTTCCTGACGTTTGATCATATTGCGAAACCCTTGGCGTGCCGCCAAGGCAATCAGGGCCAGCCCGGTCAGCGGGCCGAAAATCAGCGACAGCGGTACAAGACTGGACATATAGGGGTCAAGCCAGTCGGGGATCAGTTTGTCACGGTCTTCCGCAACGACAAATTCCCAAACACCGGCACGGCGGTCGCGCGCCGTGATTTGCGCATCTTCATAGGCAGAGGCAAAAACCGACCCATAGGTCTGGTGGCGATCAACAACGGCATAGCCGCTTTGCAGCAGGGCAAGATTAATTTCGTCACTGCTGTGTGTGGTGCAGCGGGCGTAAGGAACGCCACGATCCACTTTCTCAATACGGCAAGAGACAACATCATTGTTAATCATCTTCTCGATAAAATCCATTGCGCGCAGCTCCAGCGGTGTTTCGCGGGTCTGCGCAGCCTTGATGCCCCAAAGGCGGATGCTGATGCCTTCCACCTGCAATGTGACGGGATCCAGCGGCACCATCGGGCGCACGACCCGCTGTCCGGCACTCAGTGTTGTGCCGGCCTGTGCGAAAACCGCAGAGGAGATAAGGACAAAACATGCTGCAAACACAAGGCAGGTCAGCATTGTTTTCAAGGTAAAGATTTTATCTGTGTGGGGCATGTTTAAACCTCGTTCGCGGAACGCTTTGAAGGCGGTGCGCATTCATCCTTATCATTACATAGGAAATCCCCGTCATTGTCAATTTTTCGGAAAGACGATGAAGGGAGAAATCCAGAAGCCGAGATCACGCGGATTCCGTGTCTGAATATAGACGCGGCCCGGCCCTTGGAAAATACAGGCCAATCCCTCGCCGGAGGTGAAGGAGGAGACCCATGACGTGCCGCCTTTGGCCAATTCGTATTTCATATCGGCGTGCCAAGCCACAAGATGACCGTTATCAACGCGGACGGTCTCGCCTTCGCCGACATCAAGCGGAATGATGGAGCCGTAACTGGAAAAGAAAGCCGTTCCCGTACCGCCGATTTTTATCACGAAAAAGCCTTCGCCACTGAAAAGGCCTTTTGTCAGGCTTTGCGCTTTGGTGGAAACTTGCACATCTTGTGTTCCGGCCAGAAAGCCGCCTTTTTGCACAATCCATTCGCGCGCGCCGTCCAATTCGATGGCCGCAATGCCGCCGGGGGCAGGCGTGGCCAGCATAACCCAGCCTGGAGAGTCTTGCGCTTCGATGGATTGCAGGAAGAAGGATTCACCGGTGAACAGACGCCCCAGCGCCTTGCCGAAACCGCCATCCATTTTACCTGTCAATGTCATATTGGAGGACATGGAGACCATCGCGCCTGATTCCGCACGGATGGCTTCGCCTTTATCCAGATAACATTTCATAATGGGGAATGTATCCCCGCCCAGCATTTCGTGACGCATAATATGCTCCTTCCTGTTCAGATTTTCATCTGTATAAATTTAGTCGGCGTAACCTCCCGACGGTGAGTAATTCTCTTGCCATTCCTGCAGCGCGTAATATGCCTCACTCTCCATCATCTGGATTGACGGCATAATGCGCTGTTTTCTGTCCATGGCGATTTCGGCGGCAATATCCTGATGTCCGAAACCGAATTCCTCGGCATCGCGGACGGAATTGGCGTAATAGACTTTGGAAATTCCTGCCAGATAAATGGCGGCAAGGCACATCGGGCAGGGTTCGGTGCTACAGTAAATTTCACATTCGCGCAGTTTGTAATCACCTGAAACCTCGCAGGCTTTGCGGATGGCATTGATCTCCGCATGTGCGGTAGGGTCGTGCTTTTCGATGACTTCGCTCCAGCCTTCGGCGATAACCTTATTATTTTTGACGATGACGGCGGCAAAGGGGGCGGCGCGCAATTCGCGCATTTTCTCAAAACTTAAATCCAGCGCGCGCTGCATAAACCCTTCCCGGTCGGCCTGCATGCTTTCTGCGGATTCCGGTACGGGTTCGGCCGGAGCGACGGGCGCGGACGGCGGTGCGGCAGTTTGTGGTGGCGGCGCTGCTGCAGGAGGCTGTTCGGCGGGTTGTGCGGCCGCGGGCTGTTGCGGCGCAAAAATGTCGAGGCTGTGATATAGCGCATCGGGTGTGAAGGGTTTGGGCAGGACGCGTTGCTGTCCGCAAATTTCAAGAATATCACCGTAAAGCGTATGTTCCTGCGAGACGATAAAGATCGACCGTTTTAATATGCCGTGCTGTTGGCACATATTCCACAGGGAAAAAGACGCGGCATCATCATCGCTGATATCGATAACCATGACGGCATCGGAGAGCGCGTGTTCTGTTATCAGCTCCTGCGCTTCGATAAAGTTCAGGTTTTTCTTGCGCAGCACGCCGCAGACGAGCTGGCGTAAGATATTATCCTGACTGATGATGATGTGGTTGTGTGACATGACCCGCACTAAAATGAATTGCCGTTCCGTGCCTTCAAGAATAAATAGAAAAAGATACGAAAGCGTTAACACCCGCTTTTCACAGTCTGGAAAAATTTTCAGTAATTTGCAAGCCGGGTTTTTTATGTTAGAAAAAGGAGGGTGGGAGGTTATTTTGTTAATTTTTTCAAGGAAGATGCGGGCATGCAAAGAATTCTGACCGGTTTAATTTCATGTATTTTCGGAGTCGTGCTGTTTGCGCAAACAGCTGCGGCACAGTCTGTTGACCGCTCGCTGGATGAGGCGTTTAAACCGGTTTCGGATAAGGTGCAGTCCATTGTCTTCTATTCCGTTAAAATCTTTGAGGGCACGGAATATGAGCAAAGCGCGCCGCTGATTTTGGCGTGGCTTGTGGCGGCGGGGTTGTTTTTCAGTTTCTATTTCGGCTTTGTCAATGTGCGCATGTTCGGTCATGCGCTGGATTTGCTGCGCGGGAAATACGATAAGGAAGAAGGCGGTGACGGTCAAATCAACCGTTTTCAGGCATTATCGACCAGTCTGTCCGGAACGGTCGGTCTGGGGAATATTGCGGGGGTCGCGGTTGCGATTTCTGTTGGCGGGCCGGGAGCAATGTTCTGGATGATGACGATGGGTTTTTTCGGTATGTCGACAAAATTTACCGAATGTTCGCTGGCTGTCAAATTCCGCCATAAAAATCCTGATGACTCTTTTTCCGGCGGGCCGATGTATTACATTAGTGACGGCTTCGCGGAAAAAGGAAGAACACTGGGAAAAATCGGACGGCTGATGGCAATGTTCTTTGCTGTTTGCTGTATCGGTGGCGCGATGGGCGGTGGCAACATGTTTCAGGCCAACCAGTCCTTTCAGCAATTTGTGAATATCACCGGCGGCGAGGCTAGCTATTTTGCCGATAAGGGCTGGCTGTTCGGTTTGGTTCTGGCGGTGCTGGTGGCATTGGTCATTATCGGCGGCATCCAGTCGATTGCCCGCGTGACATCGAAAATCGTGCCGCTAATGGCCATTATCTATATCTCGGCGGGGCTGGTGATTATTTTAATGAATATCACGGCAATTCCGGCGGCTTTTGGCACGATTCTGCGTGAAGCTTTCGGGATTAATGCGCTGGCAGGCGGTTTCTTTGGTGCCTTATTGCAAGGGGTTCAGCGGGCCTCCTTCTCCAATGAGGCAGGGATCGGTTCTGCGCCGATTGCGCATGCCAGCACCAAAACGAAAATTCCGGTCAGTCAGGGTGTTGTTGCCATGTTGGAGCCGTTTATCGACACGATCATGATTTGCACGATTACCGCATTGGTCATTGTTGTGACGGGTTCCTACAACAATGGCGGCGGTATGGAAGGGGTCGAGCTGACCTCCCGCGCCTTTGCCAGCACTTTTTCATGGTTCCCTTATATTCTGGGGATCGCCGTAATCCTGTTTGCCTTTTCGACGATGATCGCATGGTCTTATTACGGATTGAAGGCGTTCACCTATCTGGTCGGAGAAAACAAAATGCTGGGCACGCTTTATAAGCTGGTATTCTGCTCGGTCATTATTCTGGGGTCTGCCGCAAATCTGAGCAATGTGATTGGCTTTACCGATGCGATGATCTTTGCGATGGCGCTGCCGAATGTGATTGGTCTTTACGTGCTGGCACCCGGCTTGAAGAAAGATTTGAAAGCTTATTATCACGGCGTGATCAAGAAAGAACACGTTACGGAAGAGAAAATCGCTGCGAAGGAAGAAAAGAAAAAGGCGAAAAGCAAAGCGAAAGCGTAGCACCTGTTGCTTTTTCATTGTAAAGACGGTTATTATGCTAGGGTATGTGCTGTTTCACGAAAAAACACGTGAGAGTATATATCGAAACGATTTTTCTTTCAGGGAGGCGGCTTTGCCATGAGTGATGAAGACAACGATTTGCCGGAAGGCGGTAATGAGCCTGTTCAAGCAGCGGAAGCTTCGGAAGGCGGTGCAGATGATGCCGCATCCGGTGGTGTTGATTTTGCAGAAATGACAGATGAAATGATGAGTGCGGGTTTTGCGGATTCACCGAAAGACGTAGAAGCAATCTACGATATTCCGGTGCAGATTTCTGCCGTTCTCGGCCGTGCAACCATGCAGGTCAGCCAGCTTTTGAAACTGGGGCGTGGCGCGGTTGTCGAGCTTGACCGCAAAGTCGGTGAAGCGATTGATATCTACGTCAATAACCGCCTTGTCGCACGCGGCGAGGTTGTTGTGAATGAAGACCGTCTTGGTGTCACCATGACGGAAATCGTCAAATCTGATCGTACGCGGCAATAGGCGGCCGTTTTAGGTTTATTCTTTTATTGAGAGGCTGTCCGTAAAGGAATGGCAAGGGAAAAGTCATCATCACAGGCGGAGTCCGCTGAAGGCGCGGATGTTGCGGTAAAACTGCCGCAGGCCTCGGTGTTGCGGACAGTGCAAAAGCGCAAGGCGGATCTTTCCATTATTATCGGTTTGCTGCTGGCGATCGGCTTGATCGTCGCGGCGCTGTTTATGGGCGGGACACCGGAAGCCTTTCTGGATGCGCGGGCATTGCTGATCGTGCTGTTTGGTACGCTGGCGGTGACGGCGGTCTCCTTTAACGGCGAGAATTTTAAAACGGCCTTTACCGTGATCGGCCGCGCTATGGTGCGGCACGAGATTAATTTTGAACTGTCGTCCAAACAACTGCTGGAGCTGGCACTGATTGCACGGGCGAAAGGCTATCTGGAATTGCAGAAATACGAAGCGCCGCTGCGCCATAACCGTTTTCTGCTGCAAGGCACGCAAATGCTGCGTGACGGCAGCACGGGCGAAGAAATTGCGCGGATGCTGGGGCGCGAGATTGATGCGCAAACCAGCATGTATTACAAAAGCGCAAGCATTTTGCGCCGCGCGGCGGAGGTCGCACCGGCAATGGGTCTGATCGGAACGCTGATCGGCCTTGTGCAGATGCTGGCCTTGCTGGATGATCCGGCCAGTATCGGCCCCAGTATGGCGGTGGCGTTGCTGACGACGTTTTATGGTGCTTTCCTGTCGACGGTGGTTTTTGCACCGTTGGCGGCAAAGCTGGAACATAACGCGCAAAGCGAGGCAACGGAAAAGCGTCTTGTCATCAATGCGCTGATGTCGATGGCTCGTAAAGAAAATCCGCGCCGCCTTGAAATGATTTTGAACAGCATTCTGCCCCCGCAAAACCGCATCCGGTATTTCGACTGACGGGGAAAGGTAAAGCATTATGCGTCTGATGATCGTCGGTAGTCTTGAAGGACATATCAGCACAGCAGGAAAAATTGCCCTGTCGCGCGGGGTCGATGTCGTGCATTGCGAAGATACCGGCGAGGCACTGGGCGCTTTGCGCGCTGGGCGCGGTGCGGATCTTGTCATGGTTGATGTGCGCCAGAATATCGGCACATTCATTACGGATCTGGAGAGCGAGCATATTGCTGTGCAGGTCGTAGCCTGCGGGCTGGATAATGACGCCGCCGCCGCCGTGAAGGCGATCAAGGCGGGGGCAAAGGAATATGTGCCGCTGCCGCCTGATGCTGATCTGATCGCTGCGGTTCTGGAAGCGGCCTCGCAGGAAAATACCGAAATGATTGCGGGCGATCCCGCGATGAAAGCCATCATCAAAATGGCCGACCAGATTGCACCCAGCGAGGCAACGGTGCTGATTACCGGATCGTCGGGTACGGGTAAAGAGGTCATGTCGCGCTATATCCATGCGCATAGCAAACGCAAGACAAAGAAATT
>SBHI01000112.1 GCA_006226225.1 Alphaproteobacteria bacterium | reverse complement strand
TGTTGTTCGGATTGCGGCAGGCGGTCGAAAATCGCGCCTTCGCGCAGACCTGTTCCCGAAAACATGATATTTTGCGGCTTTAAATATTTCAGCACATAGGACATCACCAGCGCGGCGACGGGAATATCTTTGACGCGGCGGGCGGACAGACCGGCCATACGCTCCAGCGAGGCAGGGCTTTGCCGTGACAGCAGCGTCGTGAATTCCAGCGCCGGATTGGCGCGGATGGTGTAATGATCCAGTACGGGGATCGTGTAATCCGTCATATGCATATGCGCTTTGCCCAGCGAGCGCCATGCACCGCCCAGAACGTAGAAATTTTGCTTCTGCGCCGATTCCAGCAGCGGCACACCAGCAAGATGCTCCTGAATATAGCTGTGGCGTTCCTGCTCGGTCTTCAGTGCCAGAATGCGTAAAGCACCCAGTGGCAGCGTGACCTGATCCAGAATGCGGTTGTTGTCGACGGAAATCAGTTCCAGTGAACCGCCGCCGAAATCGCCGACCACGCCCGAGATCGCGCCGAAGCCGGCAATCACACCAAGGGCGGAGAGGCGGGCTTCTTCCATGCCGCTGATAACCTGAATATCAATATTGAATTTTTCCCGCACGGTGGCGATAAATTTCGGCCCGTCTTTCGCATCGCGCAGGGCGGCGGTTGCCAGCGGAATAACGGTTTTGATCTGTAAGGCTTCCAGAATGCCGGAAAAACGCGCCAGCGCATCCATTGCCTGTGCAACGCCTTCGGGGTCAAGGCATCCCGTTTGCATCATGCTGCGCCCCAGTCCGCAAATCAGCCGCTCCGTATGGGTGCGTAGCGGGCAGCGGAACAAGCCGTCATAAATAACAAGACGAACCGCATTGGAGCCGATGTCAATGACGGCGACGGGGGCATTTTTTTTCTGTTTGGCGGCCATAGCGGAATATATATTGTTTCATTATTTTGCGGCAGGGCGAATGCGTGACAGATTGCGAAAACATGGCGTGTTTGTCAAGCGCTGTTAGACTGCCGCGATATCTTCTTCGGCGGCAAAGCAGGCGTTTAGCCCAAGCTTGTAATCGGGGTAGAGAAGTTTGACGCCGAGGTCACGTTTGATTTTCTCATTTTTAATCCGCTTGTTGTCCTGATAAAAACTGCGGACAATCGGGGCAAGGTAATCAACCTCATCATAAGGGATCAGTTCCGGCACATCCAATCCCAGCAATTCACAGGCATATTTAATGACTTCATGACTTGGTTCCGGATCGTCATCGGCAAGATTATAAATTTCTCCAGGCTGCGGATAAATCATGGAGGCAAACAGTGTCTGTACGATGTCGTCAATGTGAATGCGGTTGAAAACATGCCCTTCTTTTACAATGCGGCGCGCCTTTCCGGCACGCACAACATCCAGCGTGCTGCGTCCGGGGCCGTAAATACCGGCCAGACGGAAAATATGCAGTGGAAAGCCGCTGTTTAAAAACAGCTCATACCATTGCTGTTCTGCTTTCAGGCGCAGAGAGCCGCGGCGGCTGTTCGGGCTGGGCGGGGTTTCCTCATCCACCCAGCTGCCGTTGTAATTGCCGTAGATCGATGTTGCAGACAGATAGCCGACCCATTCCAGATTGGGCAATGCTTCCAGTTCCTGCCCGTGCATTTCGTAGGAAATGTCGCCGTGTTCGGTCGGTGGGATCGACAGGATTAGATGGGTGGTGTCTTGCAGGATGCGGTCGAGGGCGGGAAGGGGCTGGGTAGAATCGAATAAATAGGCGTTGATGCCGTTTTGTCGGAGGAAAGTGCGCTTTTCCAGATCCGTTGTCGTGCCGCCGATTGTCCAGTTATACGGTCGCAACGCAATACTGAGCGCGGCGGCGCAATAACCGAAGCCGAAACAGAAGAGATTTTTATCCCTTGGTAATTCTGTTGGCACTAGCCCTGTGTTGTTATCCATTCCCGCCGTTTCACCCCTCTTAAAAATGTTCGACGCTGTAATGCTGCGGCGGTGTAAAGCCGGGAATGATGTCATTCAAAAGCGGCTTGAAACTGGGGCGGGATTTTAGACGCGCATACCAGTCTTTGGCGGCCGGATGCTTGTCCCACGGTACGTCACCGATGTAGTCGATTGTGGAGAGATGTGCAGCCGCCGTGATGTCGGCAAGGGAGAAGAAATCCCCGGCCAGCCAGCGGTGCTTTTCGGTCAGAAAGCCGATATAGTCGAGATGGTAGTGGATATTCGCATGTCCCGCGCGGATAGACGGGCCGTGCGGTTCACCCATTTTCAGAAATTGTTTCATCATTTTTTCGCCGACCAGATTTTCCGTGACCTCGGCGTTGAACTTTTTATCGAACCATGCGACAAGGCGGCGCGTTTCAGCCCGTGCCAAAGGGGCGCGCCCCAAAAGGTCGGTCGTGTTGTAAACTTCGTCCAGATATTCGACGATGACCTGCGAATCAGTCAGGATCGTACCGTCCGGTTCAACCAACACAGGAACATCGCCTGCCGGGTTGATCGTCAGAAACTCCGTGCGGCGCTCCCATATCTTTTCGACTTTAAGTTCGAACTCCAAGCCTTTCTCTGCAAGTGCGATCCGCACCTTTCTTGAAAAAGGATGAAGCCACAAATGGTACAACTGTCTCATGCTGATAAAAGTGTAGCGCAGCTTGCAACAGTTGCAAATAAAAAACCACAAAAACAGATTATTAAATCGTTTTTTTGGCAAAAACGGTCAGAAAAATGCTGTGTTATGACAGAAGGTGCTGCGCGAATTTATGCCGCTTTATCATTGCCCTTTTTTTTACCGCGATTCTTGATGCGGTCGTACAGGGATCCGATTTTCTTCTTCGCTGTCGCGCCGGCATTCTTGATGCCTTCGGTAGCTTTGTCTTTTGTGTCCTTGGAAGCATTGTCATCCCAGGCTTTTTTCAGCTTTAAAGCGCCGGAGAACAGTTTCGAGGCCGTGCCCTGTTCCGTCTGGGGTTTGCTGTCATTCTGGGCATCAGAGGCTTTTTTTGCAGCTTTTTCAGCGGCGCGCTGTTTGCGGCGCTGTTCGGCATTGGCTTTGCGCTGCTCATTCAGCTCGCGGCCTTTTTCAACCAGATGTTTGGCCAGCAGGCGTTTGCCGAGACCTTCGCCGAATTCTTTGCCGAAATCCTGCGCCTGATCCTGTGCCACCATACCTGCGGCAACGCCGAGGCTGAGGCTGATCGCGCCGCCGATCATCGCGGTCGCTGTACCGATAACGCCTGCCAGACCAAGGGCGATCGGTGCGATAATGCCGCCAAGGCCGAGAACAATCGTTGCGGCGGCAAGGCCGAGGATGACTTTGGCTTTCTTCGATGCGCCGTCGGTTTTGCGGATGGCATCGGGAAGGTTTCTCAAAATAAACTGATCCGAAGGGAATGTGTCCTGCTTGGATTCAATTTTTCCGACTTTCAGCAGATACTGCATCACGCGATAGGTTTCTTTTTTCTTCTTTTTGCCTTTCGCAACAGCGGCATCGCCAGCGGAGGCGGCGGGGGCTGTGTGGACATCGGTGGTTTCAACAACGGTTTCTGCGCTCATCTCTTCATCCTCATAATTAGAATCGGTAATTGGTCATAACTATAGCAGCTTCCAGCGTGATTTTCCAGAACTATTCTTCTGCGCTGCCGGAGCGGCGGTATTCTCATTGGCCGGTTTTTTTGCCGGCTTCTTCGCGGGTTTTTCTTCAGCGGCGTTTTGTTCTTTATCGGCTTTCTTCCAGAACTGGGCGCTGATCCAGCCTTTTTTCAGTTTTGCGCCGCCAGATTTAAAGCTTTCCACAACATTGTTCTTGGCGCGGGCCAGCTTGCTGGCGGGGCTGTTGGCTTTTTCTTGTGCAAGTTTTTTCAGGCGTTTGGCTTCCTCGCGGCGCTTGCCCATATCTTTCAAGCCTTCATAGCCCATATACATGGCAAAGCCGAGGGAGGCGACGGTATAGGCAAGGAAAGCAACGGAGAAGAAGATCGGTGCGGCCACCAGCTCGACCGCCAGCAACATACCGCCGAAGATCGCAACAGTCAGGGCGGAGTTCTTGACGGTCAGTGTGTCCAGCAGGTTGTCGCTTTCATTCATAAAGCTTTTAAAGCGATTGACGGCACGGGATTGATTGATGCGTTTGACCAGTTTGCTGTTGACGATGGGGCGCATCGGCCATTTTTCTGTCAGCATATCCTTGAAGGCCATACGTGTTTGCGACAGGGCGATCTGATCTTTGGGCACGCCGGTAATGTCATCCTTGTTGCGGCCGAATTCCGCGTTAATTTTTTTGCGGGCGCGGGAAAATGTGCCGACAAGACCGCTGGCACCGACGGCAATGCTGAAAGCCGCACCGACAGCCAGAACACCGCCCAGTACAACGGCAGAGGCCAGCATGATCGCGGGCAGGGACATGATAACGGGCACAAGCAGCAAGCCGGTTGTGACAACGCCCATACCGCCTTTCAGCAGAAACATCTGCTTCCAGAAACGGTGGTCGCTCCATAATTCCTTGGAATAGCGCCAGACGATATTTTTGCGTTTTTGGGTGGACGGATCGTCAGTTGCGGGATGCACGGAAACGGATGCCGATGTCACGCCATCTTCTTTCTGTTTGTCCTCTACAGTCTGCCGCTTTTGCGCCCGTGCCATTCGCATATGCTCCCGGCTTGAAATAATAAACGATATGTTGCTTGTTTATGCAGTGTCCTGAATAACATGGAAAGATAGCATGCTGAGCTGCAGGGCACAAATAACAATTACAAAAAACTTTCGAAAAGAATACAAAAAATTCGATAATATGTAAAGGAATTTTTTGTTTCTCTGTGATTTTCTTCTGTTTTATCCTGTTCTATGCTATGAGTTTGCAGCAAAATAGAAAAGTATCGCAGGTGTTGCGGCGGTTAATTTATATATTTCAAAGGTTTGATCCGGAAAGTTGAAAATGGGCGTTTATCATTACAAAAACAGCGAGCTTCATATTGAAGATGTTGCATTGTCACGCATTGCGGCAGAAGTCGGCACGCCTGTTTATTGCTACTCTTTCAAGATGTTACAAGATAATTATCATGCGCTTTCCAAGGCGTTGCGGGGCGCGATGCCTGCGCAGGATTTCCTGATCGCCTATGCCTGCAAGGCGGGCAGTAATATCGCGCTGATGAAGGCGCTGGGGGATGAGGGCGCGGGGGCGGATATCGTCTCTGGTGGTGAGCTGGAACGCGCAAAGGCCGCAGGCATCCCTGCGGATAAAATCGTTTACTCCGGTGTTGGTAAAAGCCGCGCGGAAATGGCGGCGGCGCTGGAATACGGTATTTGGCAGATTAATGTGGAATCTGTGCCGGAATTGGATTTGCTGTCGCAAACAGCGGCGGAAATGGGAAAAACCGTGCGAATTGCTCTGCGCGTCAATCCGGATGTGCATGCGGGTGGTCATGAAAAAATCTCCACCGGCCGCAAGCAGGACAAATTCGGTATTGATATTGAAAAGGCGCCGGAAATATATGATTACGCAGCAAAATTGCCGGGGATTGAGATTGCGGGCGCGGCGATGCATATCGGCTCGCAGATTGCCGAGAATGCACCTTTTAAGGACGCTTTTGCGCGGATGGCGACATTGGTCGCGCGTTTGCGTGCCAGCGGGCATAATATCAGCCGCATTGATATCGGTGGCGGTTTCGGCATTACCTATAAAGATGAAAAACCGATGGATCTTGAGAGTTTTGCCGCGCTGGTCAAGGAAATGATCGCGCCGCTGGGATGTCAGATTATTCTGGAGCCGGGACGCGCGCTGGTCGGTAATGCCGGATTGCTGCTGTCGCGGGTGCTGTATATTAAAAACTGCCCCTCCGAAGGGAAAATCGGCGCGGGAGAACGCAGTTTTGTCATTATTGATGCGGCGATGAATGATTTGATCCGCCCGACGCTGTATAATGCCTATCACCCGCTGCTGCCCGTACGCGAGGCCGCAGCAGGCACGCCGGAACATGCCTATGATATCGTCGGCCCCGTCTGCGAGACGGGAGACACCTTTATGACAGGCGAAAAACTGCCGGAAATGAAGCGCGATGATCTGGCGGCGTTTATGGTCAGCGGTGCTTACGGTGCGGTGATGTCATCTTATTACAATACCCGCGCTTTGGTGCCCGAAGTGCTGGTGAAAGGGAATGAGTATGCGGTGATCCGCAAGCGGCACGATGTTGCGGATATTCTGGCGATGGAACAATTTCCGAACTGGCTGAAATGACCAACATAAATCAATACAAAGAAAGACTTCTGGCGTTGAAAAAAGAGCTGGAAGATGCGGATGTGCGCGGCGTGGATGCCCGCAGGCCTGTGGAGCTGGATCAGACCATGGTCGGGCGTCTGTCGCGTATGGATGCGATGCAGCAGCAGGAAATGGCGCTGGCGAATGAGCGTCGCCGTAAAATGCAAATTCACCGTATTGATCAGGCGCTGGCACGTATCGACAGCGGTGATTACGGTTATTGCGCTTTGTGCGACGAAGAAATTCCCGCAAAACGCCTTGATCTTGACCCAGCTGTGCCGACCTGTGTTGATTGTGCGGGATAGGGCTCTTTCATGCAAAAGCAGACAAAACCGCCACCGTATAAAGACAGTGCATTGCCTGCCGGACATGTCTCTGAAAAAAGTATTGTGCATGCCCGCAAATTCCTTGCCGGGGTCTATTTTGTGATTGCCGCAGTCTATTTCCTGTGGCGGCTGACGATCTTTAATCCGTCTTACCCGATTTACTCTTTTCTGTTCTATCTATCCGAACTGGTGGGCTTTGTCTGGCTGGCGATCAATTTGCTGAGCCTGCTTCATTTTGCGCCGCGTTCCTCGCCGCCGGTTGAAAAAGGGCTGGCGGTCGATGTGTATATTCCCACATATAACGAGCCGGTCAGCCTTGTGCGGCGTACGGCAATTGCGGCATTGCGCATCACCTATCCGCATGAGACATGGATACTGGATGACGGCAACCGTCCGGAAATGCGGGAAATGGCGGAGGAGCTAGGCTGCCGTTACATCGCACGCAGTGAGAATAAAGGCGCGAAGGCGGGCAATCTCAACCATGCCATGAAGGAAAGCAAGGGCGACTTTATTGCCGTCTTTGATGCGGATTTTATTGCGGCGCCGAGCTTTCTTGACCGGACGCTTGGCTACTTTACCGATCCGAAGCTGGCTTTTGTGCAGACGCCGCAGGAATTTTACAATTTCGATTCCTATCAGCATCTTGGGGATGGCCGCGCCAATGATCTTTGGTCGGAACATTCCCTGTTTTTCCATGCGCAGCAGCGCGGGCGCGACATGCATAACGCGGCGATGTTTTGCGGCAGTTGTGCCGTGCTGCGTCGTACTGCGCTGGATGATGTCGGCGGTTTTGCCGAAGCAACCGTGACGGAGGATATGCATACCTCGACCTTGCTGCATGCCAAAGGCTGGTCATCGGTCTATCATCCCGAAACGCTGTCGGCTGGGCTTGCGCCACATGATGCGATCAGCTTTCAGCGGCAGCGCATACGCTGGGCAGAGGGGGCGATGCAGATTGCACGGCTGGAAGGGCTGTTTGCAGGGCGCATGAATCTAACGCCGCTGCAGCGCATGGCTTATCTGCTGCATGTGGGGAATTATATCGAAGGGCCGCGCCATGTCTTTTTGTATATCGCCTCTGCCGTGACGCTGGTTTTTTATATCTCGCCGATCAAGGTTAGCTTTGCGGAATGGTCGCTTTTCTACATACCTTTTCTGCTTGTCGGCTTGCTGGCCTATAAGGAGTTCTCGCGCGGTTATACCAAAGTCATCAAGAATGAAATCTTCAATATGGCGCGCTGTCCTGCGCTGGTGCGGGCGTTTCCGGCTTTGTTCAGCAAAAAGCATATCGATTTCAAAGTCACGCCGAAAGTCAGGAAAAAGCCGCTGCCGTTCCTGTTTCCCTGGTTCATTCTGGTGATTAATCTGGTTGCCCTTGCCAATGCGGGCTATGACGAGTTTTTCGGTACGCCGCGTATTGACGGCTGGCCGATACTGATTGTTGTGATGTGGTGCTGTCTGGGGACGTGGCTGGCATGGCAGGTTTGCAAATTGACGCGCCGCTGCAACCGCAACCGCCGTTCCTTCAGCCGCTTTCCCGTGGATATTCCTGTGACGCTGAAAACCGCAAAGGGGAAGGCGGAAGCGGTTGTGACGGAGCTGTCGGATAGGGGGATGAGTTTAAAACCGCAGAATGCGCAGGCCGCGCTGCCATCCGGTTCCTGCCGGGGAGTGATTGCATTATGCGGGAAAGAGCTTCCTGTGCAGATTCTGCTGCGCCCTGCGGAAGCAGGGCAGAAATCCGGCGGCGCTCTATCATGGGACAGCCAGGAAGAGTGTGACGATTACGAATATTTTATGATGATGGACCGCATCGGCAAACTGGAAGAGATGAAATTTCCTGATAACAAGACCTATATTGCGCCTTTGGCGCGGTGTTTTCAAAAACTGCGATCCAGCCCGAAACCGGCATAACCACTGCCACTGTCGTTTTGATCGCGACTGTAACCCGCATAGGTAAAGCCGTTTGCAAAGCCCAGATTAATGCCTGAGAGAGCAAGGCCAAGACGTCTTTGCTGATAGTTTTTGCCGCCTGCAATACCGGCTGTGGGGCCGACTGTTACGGCGCCAATCGGGCTGTTTCTGAAGGTGTATCCTGCGGAAAAATGTGACCAATAGCTCTGGTTTGCGGAGGCATAGGAGCCCATACCAAGTAGGGTGATATTATCGGTCGGTCTGATCTGCGCATCCATATTGGCGGCAAAGCCCGCATGTGTGCCGTTGACGCTGTTCCCCGCATCATTGGCGGACAGATTGTGGTTTTCGATGCTGCCGCCCAGATAAAGGGTTACGCCGCCTTTGTCAAAGGCGTGTTTGTATCCGAGCATCAGATCGGCCGCTTTGACACTGCCGCTGACTTCTGTATTGGGAAAGCCGATTTTATTGTATTTGTACTGACCGTAGCCCAAAGAGGTTCTGAGCAGAAAACCACTGTCGCTATAAATATTCTGCCCTGAAAGGGCGTGGACGCTGCCGAGATAGCTGTAAAATGATTTCGAGGTAAAATCGGCACCGCCCCAGATAATGGCATGGCCTTTTGCGCCGTTTTCGGG
>SBHI01000165.1 GCA_006226225.1 Alphaproteobacteria bacterium | reverse complement strand
CAGCTTTTGCGAGACAGGCATGGTTTTAATAGCGGATTGGATATTATAGAGCTGCACCTCGGTCGGGCGGGCATAGCGCAACCCTTCAGATTTAATCAATCCGTTGATCAAGGTATCGATTCCCGTTGCCCGCATATGAGTTAAATACTGATAGACGGGAATAACGAAGCCGCCGGGAATCTGAATACCCTTATCATCCAGTAGGCACAATTCACCGAGATAGGCTGCTTTGCCGCCAACGGCACCGATGTCGGAAAAACCGGTCTCGCACAGATCGGGCAGGCCGATATCAACGGGGTATAGCTGCGGTGTGACATTTGTCGACGGGCGGTGTTGCGCCCACCAGCTATTGGCTTCATCCTGCCGCGCAGGACTGATGCTGTAATCCTGCCCTTCGACGATTAGCTTGACCAGTTTACCGTCCAGTGCCCGTAAATCCTTGTTGTCGATAGCACCGCGCAAAGCCATATTCGCCGTGCGCCGCCCCTCCATAAGAAGGGAGATATGTGCCAGCGGTGCTTGTAATTGTGAAGTAATCAGCCCCGCGCAGACGGGCAGATCATCGGGGACGAATTCCGTCACCAGAATCTGGTCGGGGCGGACGCTTGCCGGATCGACCGTGCCGCGCACAAAACGCAGGTAACCGTATCCCGCACCCAGAGTCAGCGGTTGATATTGAATAGCAGATTGAAAATCATCCATATTCCAGATAGGGATGGCGCCGTTTAACTCTCTAACGCGCTCAAGATGGGTTGGCGACTGCGGATGAAACCGCATTTTTTTGCCGAAATAAGTGACTTTTACGAGGCTGTGATAGGCTTTTTCAATCAGATCGGCAGACATGTTATCGCTGGGGGCAATTTCCATCGCCCAGAAATCGCCATCCAGATAATGGCTGATCGAGCCCATAACGTAATGACGGTCGGGCGATTCATATTCGATGCTGTTAAACAGCTTATGCTTATATGCGGGGTCGACATTGGCGTGAATAAAGCGGTAATGGATGTCCCATTTTTTGGTGTTGGTCAGGTACAGTTTCCAGTTTTCGCGGTCGAAGATGAATTTAATGGTTTCCGTGCGTGCCGCCATGCTGGTTTTGGGACGTGCGGCAATTGACAGCCATTCCGCTTGATTTTGCAGACGGGAAAGATAGACGGGGTCTTCTGTTGGCGTTTCAGAAAAAGCAGGGGTGGCGCGCAGCAATATGGCGGAAAGTAGCGCCGCGATTATCAAAACGGGAAAAGTTTTTGGTTTTGCAGATATTATCATCCCGTTATTTTACGCTAATCTTTTGCCCGGGGTCTCTTTAAATCTTTACTGAGAAGGTTATTCCTCTATATCGGAAAGGATAAGCTCAAGCTCTTTTTGAACGGCGGCATAGAGTGTTTCGATATCCTGCAGCAGGGTTTCACGTTCCTCTGCGCTGACATCTTCCATGTCCTGCGCCTGTGCACAAAGCTTTTGCAAGCGTTCTGCGCCGATCATACCGGCACCGCCTTTTAAGGTGTGGGCGGCTTCGGACCAGTCTTTATTTTCGCCGCTGCCACAATTGTTGCGCATTTCATCCAGTTTTATGGCGGATTGTTCCAAAAACGCATTGATAAAGTCGCGCATATCTTCGTCGGTTTCGGCATATTGCTCCAGTATGAATAATTCAATCACCGGCTTGTTTTCTGCGGGGTCTTTTTCCGGTTTTTTTGCCGGTGCTTTTTTCTTCTTCGCGGCTGCCTTCTTTGTCTTTTTAGGGGCGTCTTTTTTGAGAGCCTGCCTCGTATCCGCGTCATCGTCGGTGTCGGGCATCAGGAACCAGCGGCTTAGCACCAGCATTAATTCGTCCGGATTGACGGGTTTGGCGACAAAGTCATCCATACCTGCTTCGAAACATCTTTCGCGGGATCCCATCATGGCATCTGCCGTCATAGCGATAATCGGAATATGTTTGCCGGTCTTTTTTTCTTGCTCGCGTATTTTTATGGCCAGGGTAAAACCGCTCATTTCCGGCATATGGCAGTCCGAAATAACAGCATCGTAATGATGGTTTTCGTAAGCCTCAAGAGCCTCTGCGCCGTTATCGACAATATCGATATGGGGGATGTTTTCCCGGTCGAATAATTTTTGCATATAGGCCTGATTCAATTTGTGATCTTCCGCAAGCAGGAATTTTGCCGTATGCAGCGGTTTCCGTTCCGAAATTAGCAGGAAATCCTCCTCGTTACGGTGCAGCGCCTGCCGTTTAACGGTTGGGCGCTCATCTGCGATGGTGAAAGGAATAACGGCTGTAAAGACAGACCCCTCATCCAGAACGCTTTCAACAGAGATTGTGCCGCTCATCATATGGATAAGCTGTTTTGTAATATTTAGCCCCAGCCCCGTGCCGCCGAAGCGCCGTGTAATGGTGCTGTCGGCCTGTGCAAATTTATCAAAAACGCGGTCCAGCTTGTCTTCGGCGATGCCGATACCAGTGTCTTTTACGGCAAGGCGGGTCTCTATAGTATGGTCGTTCAGTCGGTTTGCCGAGATAATGACTTCGACCTCGCCGTCATTTGTGTATTTTACGGCATTGCTTACCAGATTCATCAGGATGCGCCCAACCCGCAGCGGGTCACCGCGCAGATAAGGGATATCATCACCCTCATAGCGGCAGGACAGATGGAGGCCTTTGCTGCTGCTGATTGCCATCATTGTTTCCATGAGGTTGTTGACAACTTCATGGAGGGAAAAGGGGATTGATTCCAAATCAAGTTCATTGGCCTCGATCTTTGACAGGTCAAGGATGTCATTGAGGATATCCAGCAGGTTATCGGCAGAACGGTAAACGATACCGGTCATCTCACGATGTTCGTCGGACATAGAGTTGTCCTCATACATCAGGCGGGTCATGCCGATAATGCTGTTCATCGGCGTGCGCAATTCGTGCGACATATGCGCTAGAAATTCCGACTTGGCCCGATTGGCTTCTTCTGCGTCCAGCTGTGCGGCTTTCAGCTCCTCTTCCGCTTCTTTTCTTTCCGAAATATCACGGACAATACCGCAGAAAAAGCGGTCTTCGCCGGTTGAAATTTCTGTGACGGCCAGTTCGATTGGAAATGACTCTCCGTCTTTATGCAGACCTTCAAATTCTCTTCCCAAAGTACCGATGATTTTTGCAGCGCCGCCCGACATGTAATTTTTTAAATAGCCATCATGCGCAGACTGATAGGGGTTGGGCATCAGCATTTTTACATTTCTGCCGATAACCTCTTCCGGTTCATAGCCGAAAATGCGGATGCAGGCATTGTTAAAGCTGATAACGCTGCCTTTGCCGTCAATAACAATCAGCCCTTCCGCAGTGTTATCAAGAATTGCCTGCAGAAATTTTTGCGTTTCTTCGATCCCCGTCATTTTTTCACGCAGGCGCAAAGTGTTCTGTACCGCAGTTTTTTGGCGCAGTAGTTGGTCGAAGACGGCATAAATCAGCGCGGTAAACAGGAAGCCGACCAGAAGGATAAGATAGGGTGTTTTTGTACTGGAAGGCGCTTTGAACCCGCGGGTGGAATGCCAGTCAATCGTCCAGACCCGTCCGGCGACCAGAATGCGTGACTGCATTTTATGTGCGATGTCGAGAAAATCGCCCGGTATATGTTCTCCGCCGTAAATAAGTGATTCCGGGCGTGTAATGGAACCGTCATAAACCATCATATCAACTTGGCCGCGCGAGACGCTTGCCAGCTCGCGGAGAAAATCTTCCCCGATAAAGGGTTCATAAACCCAGCCTTGTATCTTCTCGCGGCGTTCTTTAATGTTTTCAGGCGTTGTTTTGCCGATATATACAGGCACCATCATCATAAATCCGGGATCCCGTACCCCGTCTTTTGAAAAATAGATAATTTTTGTCAGGGCAGCCGTTCCCGTGTCACGTGCCCGTTCTGCAGCGACGCGGCGGTGGATTTCATAGCCGATATCAAGCCCGAGCGAATCCTGATTACTCTCTTTGGGGTAAATATGCCTGACAATGAATTTGTCGGGGTAAAACGTATTCGGACGGTTTACAAAATCCGGCATGTCGTCACTTTCGCGGATTTTTTCAAGATAAGCGTTTAAATCAGCGCCCCGCACATAATCTATAAAGCCGATTCCGGCAACACCCGGTAAATGCTTCTTGACCTGTAGCGTGTCCATATAGTTTTTCCATTCGAAAGAGCTGACAAAGTCAGAGGCATTAATAAAGCCTGCCGCACCCCATAGGCTTTGTTCATAGAGTTTGAAGCGGGTTTTAAGTGTTTCCTCCGTTTCCACAACCAGCGTTTCAAAATATTGCTGGTTTTGCTCATGCACGGCTTCCTTTGCACCTGCCCATGCAAAAAACGTCAGAACCACGCCGGTAATAGCCACAGCCATTGGGGTGACCTGCCAGACATCAAAAGACTGGTCACGGTCTTTTATTCCTGATGCGAGAAGACCGCTTCCCAAAATGAAGAAACCGGAGGCCGTATGGATGGCCATGCGCGTTAGGCTACCCCAGCCGTAAATTTGCTCCGTTCTGATAAGGTATCCCGTTAAAGCCAGTAACGACATCAGCAGGACGGAAAAAGATAAGCTGACAAAGATATTTTTTTTGTTGCTAAAAATCAGGGCAAGACCGGCCAGTGCAAAACAAAGCGCTGTATTCGGTGCCATCCTGCCCGGATGCGAGGTTTTTGTCATGATGTCCGTCTCGACAAAGAGGGTGTCGATGCCGAGATTGATGTTGAGGATATATTGGGACATCGTGAGGCTACTAAAAGTCAGGGCTGCCCCGCCTGCAATTTTGGCGGGAAAGACGTAACCCAAAGATAACAGGACAAGACCGGCAGCGCTTAAAAGGAAACAGAATGCCGTATTGTACTGCATCGGCGCAAAATCAGGATGTACTTGAATAAGAAGGCTGTTCTCCATATACCACCCTGCTATGACGGTTATTCCCATCAGCAAAACGGTAACGCCCGGTATCAGCGCATATAATCGTCGCTGTTTTTCCATCGCTATTGCTCGCCCTTAATTTCTTTTATGCGTTCATTTTCAGAATCGATAATCTTCTCAACAATCCGGTTTGCCTGATAGATCACGGCAAAAACATCGGACGGTATTTTTCCGGCAACAAAAGGGGGGATTTGCGCCCGGTTGTTCATACCCAGCACATATTCGATTGTTTCGGTTTCAGCCAGCGCATCATTCATCAATCCGATGACGTTTTGCGGTTTGATATGCCACTGTTCCTGGTCAGGCAGGATAACCCCGCCGGGAATGGCGAAATCCGGATGCAAGGCTAGTATGCGCAGATTGTCCATGAAGCTCCATGTTTCGCGGTAAACATCTTCCGGCTCTTTTCCTGATACGCGCAGTAGTGGAGGCAGCTCTTCCACGTCGCCGCCGCGCTGTCTGTATATCATGATGGCGTTATCTCTGATAGCGCTGGCAATCCTGTAAACATCAGACGGAATGATTTCCACAGTCAGGGAATCGCATATATGTTTCAGATTGTTATAAACATCACTCGGAAGTTTGCCAGATACCGGCGGAGATTCTGTGTTTGCCTCATTCTGATCGGAAGTTTTCAGCGCTTGGAGCTGTTCAACGATATGGGTAACGCCTTTTTTTACATCGGCAGGGCGTATCTCCGACGGAGACGATCTTTCAGGAAAGGCACGCGGGGTGATATCATTGTTTTCCAGTATTTTAGTGACAAGCATGTTACATTCTCGCGCTTTTTGCAGAACATGACGGGGGTGACGTAATGATGTGTCAGGCACATAAGCGTTATAGGCTTTTTCGTTGATTTGCCCGATACTTCTAAGTGCGGCTAATAACCTCTCGGTCTCTTGATAAACATGGGAGGGGGTTGTGTTGTTAGCCAGCGCAACAGTAGCGATGATCCCGGCTGTGAAGAGGGATAGGATAAAAATGCCTGTTTTTTGTATCGTGCTTGCCATGACTTATAAAATTTTTAAAAAAAATATATTCGTTGAAGTTCCGCGCCGGGAACGGGTTTTGTGCTGAATTTGTGTGAGAATATCACTGATATTATTAAATACATGTTAACGTGCATTTTTTCCCTACACACTACTATAAGATATGGTGGATGGAAATCACTTATTTTACGATGGTTGCATATATTCGAGATTTATTTTGCAGGTCTTTCTTAAAGTTTTCGTGTTAAAATGACAGGATGGAACAGCAAAGCCCGCTTGACCATTTCCTGTCATTTTTATCCGCGCTGGTCGACCCTGACCTGCGCTTTCATCCGCTTTACCTGCTGCCATTCCTTGTGATGGCGTTTTTGATTTATCTTTACCACAAGCGGCATGACTTGCATGGCGGGCAGGGTTTTTTCAGGTGGTTGTTTCCCAAAGACATTTATTTTCATCCGTCACATGTCATCGATATCAAACTGTTTTTGCTGGGGCAGGTTCTGACAGCGGCGAAGGCCTTTAATATGATCGTGGTGATGACTCTGTTTGCGGGGCTGACGATGCTTGCCATCGGCGGCGAGGTATCGACAAAACCTCTGACATTCGGGCGCGTTCTGCTGGTGACGGTTGTAATTACGCTTATTCGTGATTTTTGCGTGTACTGGGTGCACAGGCTGCATCACGAACTGCCGGTGTTCTGGCCGTTTCATGCTGTGCATCACAGTGCAGAGGTAATGACACCGGTAACGCTGTACCGTAAACATCCGGTTTATGAATTGATTTCGAGTTTTGTAAAAAATATTTTTATCGGTATTTTCTCCGGTTTGGCGCTGGTGTTTCTGGTAGGGAAAATAGAACTGACACTGATCGCCGGTGTGAATGTTTTTTATTTTCTGTTTAACGCATTGGGATCGAATTTCCGGCACAGTCATATTTGGTTCAGCTATGGCCCGTTTTGGGAGAAAATCCTTATTTCACCCGCACAGCACCAAATTCACCATTCTCTGGAACCGCGGCATCACAACAAAAACTATGGTGAGATTTTTGCCTTGTGGGATTGGATCTTTGGCACAATCTATATCCCTGCCGGACGCGAGGAGTTGAAATTCGGCATTTCCAAAAGCAGCACATCCAATGAAAGAATTGTGCAGCCGCATCCGACATTGAAAGCGGCCTTGCTGGTGCCGTTCCGCGACAGCTGGAAAGCGCTGAAAAGGCGGAGAAAGAAAAAATGACGCGTTTTTTCTCCCTTTATCTTGATTTACTCCGCTTTCTTGCTGCTTTGCTGGTTCTATTTTCGCATTTTGCTTATCCGCGTTTTACCGATGGTGATTACCTGTTTATCCGTGATTTGAATCTGGGCAGTGATGCCGTCGTGTTTTTTTTCGTCCTGTCGGGTCTGGTGATTTCCTATACGGCGGAGGTGAAAGATAAAACACTGCGGCAATATGCGTTCAGCCGCGCAACTCGTCTTTACTCTGTCGTCATACCGGCGCTGCTTTTGACAGTGCTGATGGACGGCGTTGGTAGCCGGATTGCTCCCGCTGTCTACGACGGTTGGTGGTATAATGCCGCCCCGGTCTGGGAACAGTTGCTGCGGGGCTGGACGTTCAGTAACGAATGGGGATTACTGGGATTCCGGATTGGAACAAACGGCCCATATTGGTCGCTTAGTTATGAGGCAGCTTACTATCTGATTTTTGGTGCGGCATTTTATTTGCGCGGCGGGTGGCGCGCAGGACTATTGGTCTTGTTCTGTTTTTTTGCGGGGATTTCGGTATTGCTCTTGCTGCCTGTTTGGCTGTTGGGGATTGCGGTTTATAAAGTGATTAAACAGGATGTGGCGCTGACAGTGCCGCAGGCATGGGGTATGGCTGTTGTGCCGGTGCTGTTTTATGCCGGATGCCTTTGGGCGGGTCTGCCGCATATTTTACTGGCGGGAACGGAAGCCGTTTTTGGGCAGGCGGTTGTAAAGGTGTTGTTCGGATTTTCAGATGAGTTTTTATGGAACACGCTGATCGGTGCATTGGTGGCGCTGCATTTGATCGGTGTTGCGGCATTGGCGCAGCATAAAGACTTTAATTTAGGAACGCGCGCCGCCGCTGCAGTAAGATGGTGTGCGGGAGCGACATTCACGATTTATATTATACACTATCCGGCCTTGCAGTTTTTTGATGCGCTTCTTCCGGACGGGATGGAAAAGTATGTGCGGCAGGGTGTTTTGCTTTTTGCCGTGTTGCTGTTGTGCTTTGCCACTGCGGAAATCTCCGAGCGTCGTTTAGGCTGGTTCAGGAGAAAGCTTTCCTTCAGGAAAAGTTAACTGTTTCCATATATAATCATCAAGAAGTTGTTTTACCTATGTTTATAAATAATATGAGGGAAAAGTCCGTATGTCGATCGAATCGAAATTTGATGCCAAAGCAACCCCCGCGCAAGAGATGCGTGCCGTGTTCGGTAAAAGGCTGGGCGAAATCATTGAAAATGTAATTGGTGATAGTCGTATTAAAGACCTTTTCGAGCAGGCCGGTAAACATCCTGAAGAATACGAAGGCAAGCCGACGGGGTTGGTTGCGATGGATCTGGGTGTGATTTCCGCAGATACGAAGACGGCGCTTTTGGTTGCGCAAGCAGCGGAACGCACGCTGACTTTGGCAGAGAAAGCTGAAACTCTTTCTGAGCAGATGCAGGAACGACGCGAAAAAAAAGAGAAAGTTCCGCCGGATGATTATGTGCGTTATGACGATGATGTTTTTAAATATGTCGGATCAGAGCGTGACCCGCAAATTTTGCAGCAGGCACAGGGTTTTTGGATGGCTGCGCAGATGCTTTACAATAATGAACATGAAGCGGTTAACGGTGTCATTAATAACCCCGCCTATGTCGCGAATGCAATGTCGCAAGGTGTGGACTCCGCACAAGGGTTTAAACGGGCGGCTATGGATCTTTTCGGGAAAGCGGGAGGAATCCTGGCGCAGGAGGGACATAAGGAAGCCGCGGAAAAACTTGAGACATTATCAAAATCTCTGGCGAAGAAGGTGCAGGGGGATGGGCCTTCTCCTAGTAAAGTCATGACCAACCTCGCTTGGGATTTCGGACGGGGCGGTCAGGATCTGTTTATTGTTCTAAGTGATGAGCGCTATTTGGAAAGACAGCCGATAGAAGATGTTTTTGATAGGCTGGCAAAATTGACGGCACCCGGCGGGCCACAGGAAAGCAAGCCGGCAGCCAAGGGACAAAAGGCGCCGGCTTCAAAACGCTAGTTCATTTTTTGATATCGGTAATTTTACCGTCGACAATATGAATGCGCCG
>SBHI01000188.1 GCA_006226225.1 Alphaproteobacteria bacterium | reverse complement strand
ATCGGACGCATTATCGGCAAAGGCCTGAAAGCCGGGAAAGAAGCCGGTGGCATGTCACTGCTGCTGACAGCTGTTCTGGCAGGCAGCTCTGCGAAAGCTGTCTTCTACACACCTTTCGTCGCGTTGAAACAGGCGATCGGTAGCCTCACTGCAGGCAAAGCTGAAGACAAACCTGCTGAAACAACGCCCGCCGCCCCGAAAGCTGCGGCACCGAAAGCAAAGGCACAGAAAAAACTGGGCAAAACGGCTACGGAAAGCTTTAAGCCGGCGCCGAAAACAGCCAATGATGATCAGGCACCGAAAGCCGCTGCAAAAAAGACAAAAAAGCACGGCGGCCCGAAGAAATAACGGCGCCATAATTGACATAATTATATAAATATTCTATACTCCATTCGCATCTTTGTGAATGGAGTATTTTTATGTCCGAACATCAAAAAACCGTGAACACGCATCTTTATGAAGCTGCCAAAATAGGCAGTATTGCCTTGATGCAGGATGCTTTGGATAACGGCGCGGATATTCACGATCAGGATGACTGTGCCCTGCAATGGAGCTGTCATGAAGGGCAATATGACGCAACACAGTTTTTGCTGGAACAAGGTGCCGACCTGCATGCGGATGGCGACAAACCGTTAAAATGGGCCGCAGAGAAAGGGCATCAGCGTATTGTCCGGCTGCTGTTGGTATATGGCGCGAATTTTCATACGCTCAGCACTGAAATGAAGGCAAAATATGCCAGCACTTACGAGCAAAGCAAAATGGAGCAAGTGGATAAAAGGCTTGAACAGCCCTATCAGCTTTTCAATGACCATACCGTGCTGAAATTCGAGGGCCGCATCCGCGAGATCGGCGATTTGCACAAAATTTTCGACTTTTCCGCCCGCACCGTCACGCAAATGGTCGGCAAAGCTCCGGCAACACCTTTGCTGTTTTCACAGTTCCGTGACAACCGTGACGAAATCATGGCGGCTTATGACTATCTGAAGTCCGCAGGCAAACAAGTCCCGCCCCCCTTTGCTGCTGTACAACGCAAGGTCAAAACCTCCCGTTAATCCGGTTTTTTGTTGCATTCCCCTATAATTTTTTCATATACTGCCCTCACAGGACAATTTTCAAATATTAAAGAACAGGACGCTTTCAGAACGAAGGCGGGCAGAAACCGATGGACCAACAATCCTTTTGGACGCTTAATCTGGTCAGATATGCCAAAATCGGCGATGTCGACGGCATCCGCACGGCACTGGAAAAAGACGCAGATATCCACTATCAGGACGATTCCGCCCTGCAATGGGCCTGTAATAATGGTAATTTTGACGCTGCCAAATGCCTGTTGGAAAACGGTGCAGATCCGCTTGGCCCCGCCCCGATCAAGTGCGCCGCCCAAAACAACCATACCGATATTCTGCGGCTGCTGCTGGAATATGGTGCGGATTACACCAGTCTGCCGGATGCGGAAAAACTGCGCCATATGGAACTGCTGGTCTCCCACAAAGCGGAGAGCAACCAGCGGCGTCTGGGCGAGCCCTATCAAATGCTGAACGGCCATACCGTCATCAAATTTGAAGGACAGGCGGAAAAACTAGGGGAACTTTGCAAAGTTTTCGATTTTGCCGCCCGCACCGTCACCCAGAGCATTGACAAACATCCGGCACACCCGCTGATGTTCGATGATTTCCGCAACAACCGCGGTGAAATCATGGAAGCCTATGACTGGCTGAAAAAACAGGGGAAAGATGCCCCGCATCCTTTTGTCAGTACCAGCGCGCGCAATATCCGCCGCCGCTAAATTATTCTTCCGTTTTGACTGTCTTTTCCATCGCTGGCGGCGCGACCGTATCCGACTCCGGCTTTGACACAGCCTCCAGCAAATATGTGTAATAAACAAGCAGGGCCAGCACGATCAAACTGCGCGTAACTGTATCGGAAACCGGCTTATCGTAACGCAGGAAGATGCGGTGTACAGGCGGAAAACAGAACAGCAAAGCCATGATGATTGTGAAATAACCGGTATAGCCCAGCTCCACAGGCGGGTGATTGAAAAAGTAATACAAACAATAGGCAAAAACACCCCACAGCCACGCCGTGCGGAATTTATACGCAAAACCCTCCGCAGGCGCGCCGCCGGTCTCTACTTGCGTGCTTTTGGATATTTCTTCGTTTTTGTCCGTCTGTTCTTCTGTCATCGTAGAAATTATTTTATGCCTAACAGAGAATCCGCGCAAATTTTTTCAATGACAAAGCCTTTCTTATCAATTATATTACCGATGCTTTCATTATAAAGAGTCGGGGTGTGGCGCAGTCTGGTAGCGCGCTGCCTTCGGGAGGCAGAGGCCGGAGGTTCGAATCCTCTCACCCCGACCATTTTTTTCTTAAAACACGCAGATGATCAAATCCACCAAATATGTGATTGCCGTCCTTGACCTAGAGGCTTCCGCCAAATATTACCAAAATATTCTGGACTTTGAGGTGCGGGAGATCGGCGACCCCGGCTGGCGCTTTTTCGTCAAAGATGATTGCTGCATCATGGCGGGCGAATGCCCCGATGCCACCCCTGCGGGCGGGCTGGGTGACCATTCCTATTTCGCCTATCTGGAACTGGATGATATCGACGCCTATTTCGAAACGGTCAAAGCCGCAGGCGGCGAAATTCTGAAGCCGCTGCGCGATGAAGACTGGGGCATGCGCGAATTCGCCCTGCGCACCATTGACGGCCACCGCATCATGTTCGGGCAGGAGATGGATTTTTAATCCTTGCCACCGCCCTGCCCTGTTTCTAAACTTCATACATGTCTTACAGCGAAGGATATTTCTACGGGCTGGACAGCGCCGGATTTCACAAACTCGTCTATAGCGACTGGGGCGCGAAAGACGGGCGGTTGATGATCGGCGTGCACGGGCTGACGGGTAACGGTTTTGATTTCGATTACATCGCCCCCGCTTTGGTCGAAAAAGGCTACCGCTTTATCGCCATTGACCTGCCGGGGCGTGGACGCAGCGATTTCCTCAAAAACCCGCTGGATTACAATTACGCGCAATATTGTCATGATTTAACAGGCTTGCTGGCACATCTGGGTGTCAACAAACCGGGCAGTGTCGACTGGCTGGGCGTTTCTCTGGGCGGTCTCCTCGGCATGCGTCTTGCCGGTATTCCCTTCTCCCCGATCGGGCGGCTGGTTTTAAACGATGTCGGGCCGGAAGTGCCGCAGCCCGCGCTGGATTTTATTTATGATGTGATTTCCAAAAGCTACCGCTTTGACGATCTTGCCGCGCTGGAGCAACGCATGCGCGAAACCCGCGGCTTGTCATGGGGACCGATTACGGATGAACAATGGCAGCATATGGCGCAGCATAATGCACGCCCGCTGGAGGGTGGCGGCGTGACCTATGCCTATGATCCGAAAATCGCGGTGATTTTTGAAACCCAGCCAATCGGCGAGCTTGACCTATGGCCGTTCTGGGATCATATCAAATGCCCCGTGCTGACTCTGCACGGCACACAATCTTTTCTCCTGACGGAAGAGATCATTGAGAAAATGCACAAACGCGGCGGCGGTAAAAAAATGGATGTGATCAGCTTCCCCGATTGCGGCCATGTGCCATCGCTGATGGCTCCCGGTCAAATCGCCGCCGTCACAGACTGGCTCGATAAAACACCATAAAAACAAAGAGCGGCAGTCTCCTGCCGCTCTCTATTTGTCTTTTTGTCAGGCGTGTTACGCGGAAGCAGCTTTGCCGCCGGTTTCTTCGCCTTCCTGCTGATCTTCCAGCTGTGCCGCTTCAACAGCCTGCTCTTCAATCATTGTATGAGCAGCCATCGCAACCTTGTCACGCTCGGCAGCAATACGTTTCAGCGTATGGACAACCGAACCCGTACCGGCCGGGATCAGGCGACCAACGATGACGTTCTCTTTCAGGCCTTGCAAACGGTCAACCTTGCCGTTGACAGCCGCTTCGGTCAGGACACGCGTCGTTTCCTGGAACGATGCCGCAGAGATGAAGGAACGCGTCTGCAGGCTGGCTTTCGTGATACCCTGCAACACAGGGATCGCCGCCGCAGGCTGTTTGCTTGCCTCGCGCATTTTCGCATTGGCTTCTTCCAGCTCCAGACGGTCAACCTGTTCACCGACAAGATAGGTGGTTTCACCCGTTTCCGTGATCTCCATTTTCTGGAGCATCTGACGTGTGATGACCTCGATATGTTTGTCACTGATACGAACACCCTGCAGGCGGTAAACCTCCTGGATCTCGTTAATCAGGTAATGCGCCAGTGCCTCGACACCAAGTGCTGCCAGAATATCATGCGGCACCATGTTACCGTCAATCAGCGCGTCACCCTTGCGGACGTAGTCGCCTTCATTCACGGCAATGTGCTTGCCTTTCGGTACCAGATATTCTTTCGGCTCGCCCTTACCATCCGTCGGACGGACAACAATACGGCGTTTTGCCTTGTAATCCTTACCGAATTCGACCTGACCATCGATTTCCGAGATGATTGCGAAGTCTTTCGGACGACGCGCCTCGAACAGCTCGGCCACACGCGGCAGACCACCGGTAATATCACGCGTTTTCGATGTTTCGCGCGGGATACGGGCAATCACGTCACCGGCCTTGACCTCTGCACCGTTTTCAACGTTCAGAATGGCGCCGACAGGCATGTAGTAATTGGCTTCCATACCGCTGGGCAATGTGACAACTTTGCCTTTTTTATCGACAAGTGCGATGCGCGGCTTCAACTGCGCACCTTTCGGCTGCTGACGCCAGTCGGCGACAACTTTCGAAGAGATACCCGTTGCTTCGTCCATTTCCTCATTGATCGACACGCCTTCGGTCAGATCGCTGTACTGAACGATACCGTCTTTCTCAATCAGGATCGGCACGGTGTACGGATCCCATTCCGCCAGTTTCGCACCTTTCTTGACTTGCTCTTCTTCCGCAACCAGCAGCTTCGCGCCGTAAGGCAGGCGGTGGGTTGCTTTTTCCACGCCGTTCTTGTCAACCAGCACCACTTCGGTGTTGCGTGACATCACGATCTGGACGCCGTCACTATTGGTGACGATGTTTTTGTTGCGGATATTGACGGTTGCCGGGAAGGCTGCTTCAACAGCGGTCTGCATCGCACCACGCTGTGCCGCGCCACCGATGTGGAATGTCCGCATCGTCAGCTGCGTACCGGGCTCACCGATGGACTGTGCCGCCATAACGCCGACAGCCTCTCCCATATTGACTTCCGTTCCGCGTGCAAGGTCACGACCATAGCAACGTGCGCAAATGCCGTTTTCAGGCGCTTCACAGGTCAGAACAGAGCGTACCAGCACGGAGTCGATACCGGCGGTTTCGATTTGCTCGGAAATTGCCTCATCCATCATCTCGCCGGCTTTGACGATCACCGTTCCGGAAAGCGGATCCAGCACATCAACAGCCGCCGTACGGCCAAGGACGCGCTCGGACAGGCTAACGATCACGTCACCGCCCTCGATAACCGGGCTAAGCGTGATACCTTTATCCGTACCACAATCCGTTGCCGAGATAATGGCATCCTGCGCAACATCAACCAGACGACGCGTCAGATAACCGGAGTTGGCCGTTTTCAGAGCCGTATCAGCCAGACCTTTACGGGCACCGTGTGTGGAGTTGAAGTATTCCAGCACCGACAGACCTTCTTTAAAGTTCGAGATAATCGGCGTTTCGATAATTTCACCAGACGGTTTCGCCATCAGACCGCGCATACCGGCCAGCTGACGCATCTGTGTGGTGGAACCACGTGCACCGGAATGCGCCATCATATAGACGGAGTTCATCTGCCCGTTTTCATCCGGGGCGGAAATCGCTTCCATCATTTTTTCAGTGACGCGGTCGGTACAAGTTGCCCAGATATCGACGACCTTATTGTATTTTTCGCCTTTCGTGATCAGACCTTCCTGATACTGCAGCTCGTATTCCTTGACGCGCTCATTCGCTTCATCAACAAGCGGCTGTTTCGCATCGGGAATGATCAGATCGTTTTTACCGAAGGAAATACCGGCTTTACAAGCGTAACGGAATCCTGTGGCCATCATGCGGTCACAGAAGATTACCGTACGTTTCTGACCGCAATGGCGGTAAACAACGTCGATCAGGTTGGAAATTTCCTTCTTGGTCAGAACGCGGTTGATGACCTCGAACGGAATTTCGTGGCTTTTCGGCAACAGTTCCGACAACAGCAGACGACCCGGCGTGGTTTCGACCAGATTAACGGTCGGGTTACCGTCGGCATCCACATTGTGGTAGCGCGCTTTGACTTTCGCGTGCAGGGAAACCGCACCCGTATCCAGCGCATGCTGCAATTCACCTGAATCCGTAATCAGCATTCCCTCACCCGGCATACCTTCCACCGCAAGCGACAGATAGTACAGACCCAGAATGATATCCTGTGACGGCACGATAATCGGCTTACCGTCGGCAGGACGCAGAATGTTGTTCGTGGACATCATCAGAACACGCGCTTCCAGCTGTGCTTCAACAGACAGCGGAACATGGACAGCCATTTGGTCACCGTCAAAGTCGGCGTTAAAGGCTGTACAAACCAGCGGATGCAGCTGAATGGCTTTCCCTTCAACCAGTACCGGCTCGAATGCCTGAATACCAAGACGGTGCAGCGTCGGCGCACGGTTCAGAAGAACCGGATGCTCGCGGATAACTTCGGAGAGGATATCCCAGACTTCCGGACGTTCCAGCTCGACCATCTTTTTCGCGGCTTTGACCGTATTGGCAAGTCCGTAGAGCTGCAGACGGTTATAAATAAACGGCTTGAACAGCTCCAGCGCCATTTTCTTCGGCAGACCGCATTGGTGCAAGAGCAGCTCGGGACCAACCACGATAACGGAACGGCCCGAGTAATCGACACGTTTACCAAGCAGGTTCTGACGGAAACGACCCTGCTTCCCTTTCAGCATATCGGAAAGAGATTTCAGCGGGCGTTTGTTCGTGCCGGTAATGACACGGCCGCGACGGCCGTTATCAAACAGCGCGTCAACAGCTTCCTGCAGCATACGTTTTTCGTTTCGGATAATGATATCCGGCGCACGCAGCTCAATCAGGCGCTGCAGACGGTTGTTACGGTTGATCACGCGGCGGTACAGATCGTTCAGATCCGATGTCGCGAAACGGCCACCATCCAGCGGCACCAGCGGACGCAGTTCCGGCGGAATAACCGGAACAACATCCAGAATCATCCATTCCGGACGCGTACCGGATGCAATGAAGGCTTCCAGCAGTTTCAGGCGCTTGATCAGTTTTTTGCGTTTGGCTTCGGAATTGGTTTCCGCCAGTTCCGTTTCAACTTTCACGCGCTCGTCTTCAAGATTGACCGTCAGCAGAATTTCGCGCAGCGCTTCGGCACCGATACCGGCCTGGAAGCTGTCTTCGCCATATTCATCCTGCATCTCCATATATTCCTGCTCGGAAATAATCTGGTTCGGCTTCAGAGCGGTCAAACCCGGATCGATAACGATATAGCTTTCGAAATACAGAACTTTCTCAAGATCTTTCAGCGTCATATCCATCATCAGACCGATACGGCTCGGCAGGGATTTCAGGAACCAGATATGCGCAACAGGTGCTGCCAGCTGGATATGTCCCATGCGGTCGCGGCGGACTTTCGACAGCGTTACTTCAACGCCACATTTCTCACAGATAATACCTTTGTATTTCATGCGCTTGTATTTACCGCAAAGACATTCGTAATCCTTTACGGGGCCAAAGATACGGGCACAGAAAAGGCCGTCCTTTTCCGGTTTGAATGTCCGGTAGTTGATGGTTTCCGGCTTTTTGATTTCACCGTAAGACCAGGACAAAATCTGTTCCGGGCTTGCAATGGAAATTCTAATCTGGTCAAAGCTCTGCGGGCCGCTGACCTGGCCGAAAAGATTCATCACTTCATTCATCGTCTCGTCTCCTAAAAAAATCTTGAGTAACGCTTTTGTTTTTGTCGATAACCTTTTTCGGCTTACAAACCGCTCTGTTTCAGGTCAACATTCAGCCCCAGAGCCTTCAATTCCTTGATCAGGACGTTGAAGGATTCCGGAATACCGATCTCGAACGTATCTTCGCCCTGAACAATCGACTCATAAGCCTTTGTCCGTCCGGCGACGTCATCCGATTTGACCGTCAGCATTTCCTGCAAGGTGTAGGCCGCACCATAAGCCTGCAGTGCCCAGACCTCCATCTCCCCGAAACGCTGGCCACCGAACTGGGCTTTACCACCCAGAGGCTGCTGCGTAACAAGAGAATACGGCCCGATGGAACGCGCGTGAATTTTGTCATCCACCAGGTGATGCAGTTTCAGCAGGTATTTGTAACCGACGGTCACTTTGCGGTCGAATTTCTCGCCCGTCCGCCCGTCGATCAGTGTCACCTGTCCCGAAGAATCCAGACCGGCTTTTTCCAACAACTGGTTGATGTCGATTTCGTTCGCACCATCAAAGACCGGTGTCGCATAGGGAACGCCACCGCGCAGGTTGTCAGACATTTCGAGCAATTCTTTGTCATCAAGAGTCTTGATGTCCGTTTTGAATGTCTCGTCACCATAGGCATCCTGCAATTTACCCTGCAGATCCTTACGGGCCTGTGTTTCGGTTTTGGCATCGTTGCGCGCCTGCGCATCATAGATGCGATCCAGCACTTCACCGATCTGCTTACCAAGCTGTGCGGATGCCCAGCCCAGATGCGTTTCCAAAATCTGACCGACATTCATCCGGCTCGGAACACCCAGCGGGTTCAGAACCAGATCAACAGGCGTACCGTCTTCCAGATACGGCATGTTTTCCATCGGCATGATTTTCGAGATAACACCTTTGTTTCCGTGGCGTCCGGCAACTTTATCACCGGGCTGCATTTTGCGTTTCACCGCAACGAAGACTTTGACCATCTTCATCACGCCCGGCATCAATTCGGCACCGCGTTGCAGTTTGTCGACCTTGTTTTCGAAGCGGTTGTTCAGGTCTTCGATCGCTTTGTCGAAGCTGATACCCATTTCCTCGATATTTTCCATGGTTTTTTCATGATCGACGACAATTGCACGCAGCTCGGTTTTCTTCAGGCCTTCAAGATCACTTGCCTTGATGCTGTGGCCTTTCTTCATACCGGCAGCCGCTTTCACCAGTGCTTTTCCGACCAACTCGTCTTTCAAACGGCGGTAGAAGCCACGCTCGTAAATGCTGCGCTCGTCATCGCGGTCTTTTGCCAGACGGGCGATTTCCTCACGCTCGATCGCCATCGCACGCTG
>SBHI01000055.1 GCA_006226225.1 Alphaproteobacteria bacterium | reverse complement strand
GTGCACGGCACGACCGCCCGGCAGGTCAGTCACAAATTTTTTCTGAATTTCACGACCAGAAGTGATAAAGCAGGAAATATCTGTCTCTATTTTTCCCACGCCACATTTGCCATCACTTACTACCCTGCTGTCTTTATCGCCAGAGAAGCTTTGGACAAAAAATGCTATCTCGATGTCGTCCGCGCCCATGAAATGCAGCATGTCGCCATTGATATCAAGAGTATTCAGGAGTATATCCCGCACATCAAATCGGATATGCTGCTTTATCTGCGCTCCCTTGGTTATCAGGGTTTCGGCCCGATGAAACTGCAAGCCGCACAAGCCAAACAGAAAGAACTGCAAAAACAAGTCATGCAGGCCACAATTCCCATGATCGAAAAACTCCGTGTCGCCGTCAGGGAACGCCAAAGTGCGATTGACACGCCGGAAAACTACCTGCGTGAACAGGCGAAATGCCCGGGGGATTTTCCCCATATCGACTTTGAATTACTGAAGAAGCAGCTCGGACTTTCAACTCCTCCGCAGGCACAGTAGATGGGCTTTCTTTCCGCAACCGCCTTCCTTCTAAAACACGGTGCTGCCGCCAGCATCCTTTCCGCCGGACTGGTTGTCTGCCCGGTCAAACCTCCGCCGCAGGTTTATGTGCATTTTGCCGCCGAGAAGACGCTTTATAATACCGATTTTTCCGGCACGCAGCTGGCGCAGGGCATGACGACACCTTCCGGCACCTCCTTTGCCAGTCATAAAGGAGCCTCGTCCGGAACAGATTTTTTGGACGGTGTGACCATGCGCCAGCTGGGACATCGTCTGCGTATGGGTTTCAACACATGGACGGATCAGGACGGCAAATCCTGCCTTTACTTCGAACATGCGACGTTTATCATCACTTATCAGGCCAGTGTTTTTATCGCCAAGGAAATCACGGATGACAAATGTTACGCCGATGTCGTCCGTGCCCATGAAAACCGCCATATTATCATTGATATCGACACCATCCGTGAAATGATCCCCTCCATCAAGATCGAGCTTTTACAGCATATCCGCAATATCGGCTATCAGGGTATCGGGCCGGTAACAGCCGAACAAAGAACCGCCAAACGCAAAGAGATGAAAAGGCAGCTTGCCGCTGCTGCCAGACCGCTTGTGCGGCAATTGCGCCTGCAGGTGGCGCAACGGCAGAATAAAATAGATACGCCGGAAAATCTTGCACAGGAAGAAGCGCATTGCGGCAGTAAAACCGATGCTCCTGAAAACACACCACCTAAATAAGAGGGTTCGCCCGTTCTGCCGAGGAAGTATTACAACGAAACCAACCCGCGATACTGCGGCGCACGCGATTCGCTGGTGTCACTTCATGCGGAATATCCTCGCTAAGGAAAACGGCGATGCTCCCTTCTTCCGGCAGAACGATATTCACAACACGGCTATGGTCATTGCGGTCAAATAATGTCAGCATGCCGCCGTCTTTTTCCTGCCAGTCTTCATTCAAATAGCAAACCGTCGAGACAATACGGTTCTTGCCGCCTTTCAATGCATCAATATGTTTCTTGTAAAAACCGCCTGCCGGATAGAGGGCGTAATGCGCTTCATACTCAAATAAACCCAGAAACAGATGACGGTTTAGCGTCAGGCGCAAATCCTCCATCAGTTCCGTATATTCGCGATCCGTACTATTTGCAGGATCAAGCCAGAAAGTGCTGTCACGGCGGATATCCTTGGCAATGCGGTTATCATTCTCCCGCCCGATTCCCGCCGGTGTCAGCGCCGCCGCTTCCTCCAGCTCCGTCATCCGCATTTTGAGCACCGCCGCCAGTCCGATGCCGAGGTAATCAGGCTGTACTGACCAGCCTTTTTCAAACAAATCCTCCACAATCCGTGCATGGAATATGGCGGCGGCGTTATGCAGAACCGTAGGTATCGTTACATCATTTGTCATGGATTTTAGTATTGCGCCCGAATAATCAAAACTACAAGAGAGAAAATATATAAACCGCGGAAACCATTATTTAATAAGCTTATTATATAATATTTGCATGGGAAAAAATGTCTTAAAAACGCTGAAAGAGACGTTTCGCAAACTCGCGATCTCGCCGTTGCAGCGGCAAATTGAAAAAACGATGCAGGATATGCATCCCGAGGCCGCCTCTCTCATGGAGCAGCTTGGTCACCCGCGTCTGCACAGCCAGATTAAACGCAACGGCAAACAATGTTATGCCGAAGGAAACAGCATTCATTTGATCACAAATGAGAAAGCCGCAGTCGAGACCGAAGCGGAAATGGTTTATGCCGCTATGGTCGATATGGCGGAAAAGAAAGGATTGGGCAATGATGTTCTCGCAGCCGAGCGAAGGGACATCAACAGTAGAATTTACACAGATTGGCAGGACGACTGTACGCGCTTTAAACTCAGTGATCTTAATCACGGCGCCACAGGACAGAACGCAAAACTTTTGCGCGCCTGTATCAAATTTCTCGAAGAAGCGGATTTGCCGCAATGCAATACGGTGGCAGAGCTTTTGCGTGACAATGATATGACAGTCAATCTGCGCCCCGCACAAAACAGTGCCCTCAGCGGCAGCTTCTCACCCGACAGTAAAGAGCTAACCTTGTTTTACGACCCCGAAATGGATGAGGCAGACATTATCGGTAAGCTTTGTCTGAACATTGTCCATGAAACCTGCCATTACGATCAGGACAGGAAAGGCATCATGGCAGACAGTATGGGAGACGTGAACGCATACAGAGAAATATTTCATCTGAACGAATTACAGGCACATACGGCACAGTACAAAACCGCTTTACAATTGCTGATGAAAAGCAGCCATTATCCGGACTTTGCCGAAGGGAAAACGGATATTGAGGCCCTAACGGAAAAACTGGGAACATCTGCGCAATTACAAGACCGCATCTGCTTTCAACATCTATGCCAAAGCCGGGTCGGCACAACCATTCTGTCCAACCTACAGCAACACAGTCTTTACGGTGACAAGCCTCATATCGCACATGCCGAAACAATGGTAAAAGAAGCGTTGTGCCGCGGAGAAATTACCTCCCTCACAGAAAGCGGTGCTGAATATGACACAAACAGCCTGTCCCGCATGCAGCGCTATGCCCATTCCCACATATCGGTGATGAATTACAGTGTGGCGCGCGGCGGCGGCATGGATTTTGACACCGCTGTTGCAAAACATTTTGATGCACCGCTCGGACTTGATAAAACGGGCAACACCGTTCCCTTTGCAAATACAAAACTGTCTTTTGTCAGTCCGGTCACAAAGCGCGATATCAGTGTCGGCGCGATTGAAATGCTGTGGGAGAGAGCCGGTTTTGAACAAAACGGTCTGAAAAATCTGGGACAGGCTAGTGAAGCGGTTCTGGCAAAAACTGCGCCCACCGCACCGCGCCAAGTGCAAAAAACCGGCAGCCGCTTCAGCGCCGGTTCCGGATAAAATTCCTGAGCGAATTTTGTCGTACGCGTACTGCGGATTGCTGTTCGGCGCGCAGCTCCTCCCGCGTTTTCGGCACCAGATGGCGGTACTTTTCCTGCTGGTCTTCCGGCAATACTGAAAAATCCGCCCCGTGTAAAATCAGTACACCGACGGTTTCTTCAAAATCATTTTTTGCAGCGCTTCGAATTGCCTGATCTTCATCCGCATGGATATCCAGCCCCATTTCCAAAAGCAGCAAGACCGTAGAGGTGTGTCCCTTCCCTGCGGCGGCGTAAAGCGCGGCATCCTTATAGGCGCGCGGGTTCGCGCCCATGCGGATCTGCTCCTGCAAATCATCATCTTTGCCTTGAACCGCAGCCATAATCATATAGTTATCCAGCTTTGTCTGTGAGGGCAATGCCGTATCTCCGCCTGTCTTTTAAAAATGGTTTTCCGTTATTTTTCGATGCGTTACCTTAACAATTATTTTCCGTAATGTCAATGTTTTCCTGCGCTGGAAAACAGCCCGAATTTTCTGTCCAGATTCAAAATACTTTGCGCGATAATATGCGCATTACTTTTCTGATATCCGCCGCCCAGTAGCATCACGACAGGCACATCATGATCAAAAGCCTGCCGGAAAACCATTTCATCGCGTTTAAGAATTCCGTCTGCGGAAATGGCGAGCGCACCCAACGGATCACCATCCAGAATATCAGTACCGGCAATGTAAATGACAATATCAGGCTGAAATGCCGTGAATGCCTGTGGCAACGCCTGATCAAGCAAACCGAAATACAGTTTATCACCGGAAAAGGCACGCAATTCGACCGCCTGATCAATACCGCGCTTGGCTTTTGTATCATGCGGATAAATTTCACTGTTATAGATATCAAGGATATAAACATCCTCATCCCCCGTAAAATCCGTTTCATGACCGTTGCCCTGATGCGCATCCAGATCAATAATCATCGCCTTTTTGATCTTTCCCTCGCGGCGCAAATATTTGATGATCATGCCGATATCCGCCAGCGGGCAGAACCCTTCGCCGTTACCAGAGGACGCATGATGAAAGCCTCCACCCAGATTAACCGCCCAGCCATGTTCCAGCGCAGCCAAAGCCGCCTGTAAGCTGCCGCCTGCCTGATACTTCATCGGTTCCAGCACCAGATTATTTGCCAGCTTATCCGGCAGGACACGCAAGAAACCCAATTCGGTAATGCGGGCAATGGTGCGGGCATATTGCAGCGTTTCGAGATATTCCGCCGTATGTGCCAGACCAAGCAGCGCCGCATCGGGCTTTGCCGCCGTGATAAAACGCGGCACAGCATCCGGTTTTTGCTGTTTCAGTTCCGTATAAATTCGCCCGTATTTTTTGCTGTCAAACGGATGTAGATTTTCCAGCCCGCGAAAGGAGATGTTGTAATGCGGACTGTAAACAACCGGAATATTATCCTTAAAAGACTGAGAAGGATTCAGAAAATTACTCTTCGGCGTCACGAACATCTCCACCGCCACATTCGCCAGCAACACCAACAGAATTGGCAGATAGATATAGAGGGCTCTTTTACGGGTATTGTCGTTGTACAGCCTGTTTTTCCAAAAATTTTTATTCACGCGCATCCCCTGTTTCTCGACACTGCATTCATCGTGAAAGATAATTGCGCCGCCGTAAACACTCTTTTTACCTTTTTCATATAATATGTATTAAACCACAAAAATACACTATAGCAGAGCGAAGGACGGCATTATGGCAGGTACAGCACCGAAGCATAGACGGGGATATCTCATCGCAACATTCGCAGCTGTTTTGCTGGCTGGCGGTTTCGGATTGACGCAGAGAAGCGACAGTGACAGTGAGTTTTCCGGCGCGTCCGCAGACCGTGATGAGAGAACCGTTCTTGATATACAGGAACAGGTGCGTAGCTGGAGTGAAGGCTTCGCCTTGCAGAAAAAAGTCGAAACCGCACTGCAAAACCGCGATCCCGATCAAGCCGCCGCTTTACTGGCAGACGCCCCTTCTTTTGCCGAGGACGCAGATGCCTTTGCCTTCAACATTCTCAAAACCGCTGCGGAAGACGGGCTTAGTGACATCGCCCTGCTGACCATGGAAAAACTGCCCTATAATGCCGAAACCGTGCAAAATGCCGTCGAAACCGCGCTGCAAAACGGGTATCCGGATTTTGCCGAAAATGTTCTGGCAGCTTCCAGGGCGTTCCCCGATGATGAATATGCTTTTTCTTTCAACATTCTTAATACTGCCGCTGAAAACGGGCTGGAACGCATCGCCGTCCTGACCACAGAAAAACTGCCCTATGATGCGGAATCCGTGCAAAACGCTGTCGAAGTTGCCCTGCAGAATGAGCAGCCGGATTTCGCCGATGCTTTGCTGACAGCATCACGATCCTTTTCGAATGATGAAAGTGCTTTTGCCTTTAATATTCTGGCGATGGCAGGCGTAAACGGGCTGAACCGTATTGCCGTTCTGACCACCGAGAAGCTGCCTTATGACGGTGATGCCGTGCAATATGCGGTCGAGGCTGGTTTGCAGAACGACCATCCCGATTTTGCCACCGCCCTACTGACAGCTTCACGCTCTTTCGCGGATCATGAAAGTGCCTTTGCCTTTAATATTATGGTCACGGCCGGGGAAAACGGACTGAATGATATCGCGCTGCTGACCATGCAGAAGCTGCCCTATGATGCCGATACGGTCGAAGCCGCGGCAAAAGCCGCCAGAGAAGGCGGGTATCCCGATACCGCGGATGCCATCACTCAGGCTGCAAAATCTGCCGCAGGCGCACCAGCCGAGCAGAAAATCGCGCAAAACACCGTATCCGGAAAACCGCAAAATCTGCGCGGGTAATAATACCTATTCCGCAGGCCGGAAAGCCGCAAAAGCACGTATCATATCACGATTACAATCAATCCGCGCCCGTGCCGGTTTCAGACAGGGCGTTTCCGTTGTGACAACACGCGGAATGCCTTTACGGGTGAGCAACCCTTCGAATGTCGCATCGAAATCATTATGCCAGATGCCGTTTTGCAGCTTCGGGTCGATCAGTGTATCGGCACCGCCGTCTTTAATAATGCCGACACGCTCCCGTAAACACGCCAGAAAAATATCAGCAAAGGGGCTGGGCTGGGGCGCGTCTTCACTCAGAAAAATAAAGCCCTCGTTCAGCCCGTCATCTTCATGCTGAGTCACAAAACCATCCCGCGCCAAAGTCGCAAGGCGGTCAATATGCGCCATCAATATCTTTCCTTCGACAGACGGTTCTGTCCTGTTTTTATAGATATCTTCACTGTTATCAGCAATCAGCTCCGGTACAAAACTGCGGTTCGGATTTTCACCGAAAACATTCAGACGCGTTCCCGCAGCAAATCCCGTTGGATTGACCAGCGGCAAGAAAGAATGATTAACGCCGTTCAGCTCATCCGCTGTCGCCGTTTCAAGATATTCAACGATACCCCAGACCCCTGCAGGTTCTTCACCGTGAAAACCGCCTGCTGATAGCAGCGACAATTTCTTCGGGTCTTGCTCTTCAGGAAAGAGCAGAAAAATATCATATCCCTCGACCTGCCCCAGCACCTCCAGCGCATAAGGACGAATTGCATTCATACGCGCGACAGCCGCATGCAGTCTTTCATAGAATAAACCGATATCATGCAGCTGCGGAAAATCCGGCGGCGATTTTTTATCAATTTCTGTCATATGCCCTCCATCTGTAAAAAGCGGCCAATAGATAATGGCGCAAAACAACCCGCCGGACAATAAGGATGTAAGGAAGTTATTATTGTGGTGTGCCGCACTTCATACGAGCTGCCCTCTCGAAGCTTCAGCTTCGCTGTTTTACAGGGAATATAACCGGAACAAAGATATCATTCCCCGCATATCTTCTCTGGTGTATAACAGCAAAGCCGTGTAACTTTTACACATGGAAAATGATCGTTACAGCCGTCAAACAATCCTGCCGGAGATTACGGAAGAAGGGCAGAAGAAACTGTCCGCCGCCCATATCCTGTGTATCGGTGCTGGCGGGCTTGGTTGCCCCGCTTTACTGTATCTGGCGGCTGCCGGTGTCGGGCATCTGGGCATTGTCGATTTCGACACCGTCGAAGAAAGCAATCTGCAGCGGCAAATCCTGTTCAGCACCGACCAGACCGGACAAAATAAAGCCGCCGCAGCACGTGATAAGCTGATTGCATTAAATCCCGATATTGAAGTCACCGCCTATACGGAAGAACTGACGGAGGGAAATGCTGAAAATATTTTTTCCGGATATGATATCATTATTGACGGCACAGATAATTTCGCCGCCAAATTTCTTATCAACGATACAGCCATCAAATGTGGAAAACCGCTGATTTACGGGTCCATCTCCGGATTTGAGGGACAGGTTTCCGTCTTTAACCTACATGGCGGGCCGTGCTATCGTTGTCTATATCCCGCACCACCGCAATCCTACGTCCCCAACTGCGCCGAGGCCGGCGTTATCGGTGCCGTCGCGGGTCTGGTCGGAACACAGCAGGCCTTGCAAGCAATACAAGTGGCCGTTGCCGATAAAAGCTTTGCACCGCTGACGGGAAAATTATGGATGATTGACGCGCATGACATGCAAACGCAATGCCTTACCTTACCTAAAAACCCCTTTTGTTCCGTCTGTTGCCAACCGAAAGACAAGATCGTTCTGGAATACAGCTCACCCGTCTGCGGATTGATCTCGGAAGTCACGCCGGAGCAGGCAAGGGAAAACCGGCAGGCTGTTTTTATTGACGTACGCGAAACACATGAATGGCAGGCCGGACATATTGCAGAGGCGCAGCATATCCCGCTTTCCCTATTGTCACAAAACAATATCCCGGATCTGCCCCGCGACTGTGACCTCGTTCTCTACTGCCGTAGCGGAAAGCGCAGCGTCACAGCCGCCAGAATCCTGCTGGCAGACGGTTATATGAATGTCTACAGCATGGCTGGCGGTTACGAGGCGTGGAAACATTTAGAAAACCATTCCTGACCAGCGCCACAGCAGCCGTATGGCAACATATAAAATCAATACCGCCGTCAGCAAAGCGACCAGACGTTTGTCCATTTTCACCGCACCAAGCCATGAGCCGATCTGGCCTCCGGCCAGCACGGCCAAACCCAGCGGCCAGTAACCGGCAAGCTGCGGCAAAAGCTCCGTACCGTAAAGTTTGACGGCATGCCCTCCTAATCCGGCAAGCGAGTTGCACAAAATAAAGGCGGCACAGGTGCCAGCGATGGCTTTGGCGTGATCCCAGCGCAAGATATAAAGAAGAGGGGCAAGAAAGATGCCACCGCCAATCCCGACAATTCCCGCCAGAAGCCCCAGACACAAACCGGCAAAACAGGGCAGCAAAACGGGGAAACGCCGCAGTATATTTTGCACGGGCCTTTCCGAAACATCTTGTGTCCGGACTTCAAAATACATCATATGCGCGCCCGCAATCAGCAGCGATATGCCGAGAAGGCCGGTAAAAAAACACTCCGAAACTTCCCACACCCCACCCAGAAAGGCCGCGGGAACGGATGTCACGACCCAGGGCATCACACGCCGCAGATTAATATGTCCGGCCCTGGAGAAACGCCACACACCTCCGGAAACCACAATCAGATTACACAGCAAGGCAATGGACGGAAAAATGCGGTAATCCGTTTCGGCAAGCGATAAAAGAGCATTATATGTCGACCCGCCACCGAAGCCCGCCGTTGCATAAAATAAAGCGACAATAAAAAAGCACAGCGTCAGAAAAAACATTGCTACTGTTCCGCAGATGTTTTGCGCGCGTCCACCAGCAGATATAAAACCGTATCCCCCTCCGTAACCGCAATACCGTCACGGCTTTTGCCCATATCCTTCAACTGTGTCAGTTTTTCGGCGGCAACTGCTAGCTGCAGCGTGACAGCCCCTTTCTCCGCAAGGCATTGCGCAGAAAGCCCTGTTGATAAATGCGGCCTAGGCTCTATCACGACCACCACGGAAACACCGCCGACAACCGGCCTGTTTACGACAGGTCGTCCGGCCAGAAGTTCTTCCAGCTCAGCCCCCGTAATCTTGAAGCGCAGGGATGTTCCGTCCATTTTTACATTCATTTTCCGACAACCTTTTCCCACTCTTCCGGTGTATTAGCATTCATCATATGATGCGTATATTTCTCTGGCAGTTGCTGCGCGGTAATATTTTCCGCATTTAACAATCCGCGCATTGATGTCGCCCCTGCCTCACCGCACAGAGGCAGCGGCATATAAAGTGGAAAAGGGTGATCGGAAAAATATGCTCCCGCTTCAATCCCGCACAAATAACGCAAAAGACCCGCAGACAGCTGCGGCATATCCACCGGTACGCAAAGCGCGCCCCGATATATATTTCTATCCGCCAAATCCTGCAGCACATGCCGCAAAGCCACCGCCGGTCCGGCATGTTTTTCCCGGTCAGGAATACAGTCATAGCCTTCGTAACTGCCACTGACGAAAACATCCGCAACGCCTGCTTCCCGCAACAAAAGCGTCATATGCTCCAGCAGCGTGTGACCGTCATATGGCAGCAGCGCCTTGTTTTGTCCCATACGTGAAGACCGCCCACCGGCCAGCACCACACCGGCAATTTTCTCTCCGCCGTTTTTCATACCGCTCCTTTCATTACGAGCATTTACCGCAGCAGACATCATTCACGGCGACATCTTCCTTCAGGGAATGGCCGGGAAGCCAATCGCTTCTGCCATCCGTATAATGTTCCTGTTTCCAGACCGGCGCCCGCAGCTTCAATTCTTCAATCACATAACGGCAGGCCTCGAATGTTTCCGCACGGTGCGGCGCGCTGACGGCAATAACAACACTTATTCCGCCGACAGGCAGTTCACCCGTATAATGCGCGACATAGTAGCGTGTTTCCGGCCACAGCCCTTCCGCTTCCGTACAAATATCGCGCAAAACCTTTTCCGCCAAACCGGCGTGAATATCATAGGTTATACCTGTAACATCATTTCCTTCGTGATTATTACGGACACGCCCGACAAACAGATTGCTTGCACCTGCACCGGCACTATCAACAAAACTGCAGGCCGTTTCGATATTCAATGGCTGATCCGTGATTTGAATGCAAATATTCTCCATCTTCAGCCTCCGCAAACAGGGGGGAGAATAGACAGGTTGATGTTGTTTTCCAACACAAAGCCATCCGGCAAAATAGACTCCTCATCCGCAAGAACAGAGTCAAACACCAGCGCTGCTTCCGTTTCAGTAAATTGCAAACTGATCTGCTGTTTTACACTGGCAATTGTACTGCCAGCAGGAAGACACAATGTCAGGGATTGGCCGTTTTTTCGGAATGCACCGAACAATCTAATATGAATATCGATATCCGTCACAGTCTTTTCCTTTCTAAAAACCCTGTTTTGCAATTTTATCCAAAGCATTCCCCAGAAAAGGAATAAGAATATCCCAGCATTCTTTCACAGCTTTCGGACTACCCGGAAAAGCAACAACCAGCGTTGAGCCGACCATCCCCGCCGTCATACGCGACAGCCAGGCCGTATCGGTGTAATGCAGACTTTCGAACCGCAGTAAATCACCCAAACCGTCAAGCATACGGTCACTGATATCCGCCAGAACATCAGGCGTTACATCCCGTGGCCCCGGCCCCGTCCCGCCGGAAGCAATTAACAAATCCGGCTTGCTATCACTGCATATGCGCAAAAGCGCCGCAGATATGGCGGCTTTTTCATCCGGAATAACCTCATAAGCGGCAAGAGAGGCCCCTTGAGCTTCCAGCAGGCTATTAATAACCGCGCCAGATTCGTCCTGATATTCCCCTTTGGCAGCGCGATCGCTCATCACCAGCACGGCAGCAGTTTTTCCGTCCAGACTGCGCGTAGACGGTAGTTGTTTTGCCAGCCATTCCGGAATACCGTCCGGATGCGTCCAGATACCGCTTTTTCCACCCGTTTTCGCCAGCAGGGTAATCTCTCCCATGCGAAGCGCGGGATCAACGCCTTTTGTCAAATCCCAAATTGTCAGCAATGCCACATTCACGCCAGCAAGTGCCTCCATTTCAACACCTGTTTTGGCGAAAGCCGCCGCCTGACAATAAACGGTGACACAGTTTGAAGCCTCATCCAGCATACAATGAATCGTGACTTGATCCAGCGGCAGAGGATGACACATCACCAAAAGATCCGGTGTTTTTTTTGCACCGGCAATGCCTGCAGCCTCCGCCAGTGCTAGCACGTTTCCTTTCGGCAAAGTGCCCGTCTGAATTTTTTCAAAAGCCTCCGCATTCATGTAGATACTACCTGCTGCAACCGCACGGCGGCGCGTCGGCCGTTTGCGCCCGACATCAATCATCTTGAATTGCGTCTCCGTTGCCGGAAATGAAATCACCTGTTCTGTTTTTGCCATACGCGTCAACCTCCTATTGATGCCAGATGCGGTGTTGCACCGCTGTCATTCTGCTGCAGAAAATGCGAACTGCGCTTAAACCGCATCAGTTCCATGATTTTATCCTGCAGCGCTTCCATTTGATCGTCACTTTGCAAATACTCTCTGAGCGAATAACCGCCGCTGCCAAACAGGCAAAGATGCAGCGCTCCTTTCGCCGAAATACGCAGCCGGTTGCATGTTTTGCAGAAATCCTTTGAATAGGGCGCGATGATACCGATCCTGCCGCGGCTGTCCGGATGTATAAATTCAACTGCGGGCCCCGCGCCTTCCGCCCGTTCTATTTCCTGCCAACCGCGTGCCGTCAGCCTGTCCCTGACTGTTTGCCCCGATAAATGATGTGCGCCGTAATAGTCCTGATTATCCAATGTCCGCATCAATTCTATAAAACGCAGCGAAAGTGGCTTATCCTGCACGAAATCCAGAAAATCATCCAATTCATCATCATTCAACCCTTTCAGCAAAACCGTATTGATTTTCACGGCTTCAAACCCCGCATCAAGGGCCGCATCAATACCGTCCAGTATTTCCTCCAAACGGTCATGGCTCGTAATTTCGCGGAATTTATCTGCTTTCAAGGAATCTATACTGATATTGATGGCGCGCAGACCGGCTTTGTAAAACTCTTCCGCCCGCTCCGGCAGGCGGTAGCCATTTGTCGTGAAAGCAAGTCTTTCGATCCCCGGCGTTGCCGCCGCAATTTCGACAATCTCGGTAAAATCACTGCGCACCGTCGGTTCTCCGCCCGTCAGGCGGATTTTCCACGTACCCATCGCGGCAAAGGCGCGCACCACCCGCCCGATCTCTTCGGTTGACAGAAATGGCTCACAACCGCTCTTTTTATAACCGTCGGGAAGGCAATAGGAACACCGGAAATTACACACATCGGTGACAGAAAGCCGCAGATAAGGAAAGCGCCTGCCGAATGTGTCCGTCAGTACTGTTTGGTCGTTTTTCATCTTTACTCCTTTCCAAACACGGGAGGCCGCAGCGTTTCCACATGCGACCCCGGCCAAACAACCATATTTTCTGTCATTTGAAAACTTAGGCGGCAGGGCTCGGAGTTGCCAGATTTCCTATTCAATGGAAACATGGCAATATATTTATTGCACCGACTATGCGGGAAAGATTGCCATTGTAAATTGATCCAAATCAATCCAAAGATGGAATTGTTCCATTTTTTTGTAACTCTGATCTGAAAACGACACAATAACAAGTCCTTTATATGCGCTTTTTTTATAGCCTGTACGGCTATTTCTTTGATATAACTCCCTTGTAGTTTTCAAAGGAAGAAACATGCAGAATATCGTTCAAACACTGCAAAAAAACCCGCTCTTTACCGGTATGCCCTCTCCGGTTCTGGAGAATCTGTCACAGCATTGCAGAATACGGGAATTCGAACGGATGCAGGACATTTTTGCCATGGGCGACCGTGCGGACTCCTTCTTTATCATCGCTGATGGCTGGGTCAAGCTTTACCGCACATCGCGCGAAGGAGAGGAAACAATCATCCATGTTTTCGGCCCCGGCGAATCTTTTGCCGAAGCCGCCGTTTTCAGCGAACGCAACATGTACCCCGTCAATGCGCAGGCCGTCGAGCACAGCATTCTCGTTTCCGTGCCGCGTGCGACCATTCTGCACAATATTGAAGAAGACAGCCATTTCGCCCTGAATATGCTGGGAACCATTTCCGCACGGCAGCGCTATCTTGTGCAACAGCTTGAGCAAGTCACAACACGCAGCGCGCCGCAACGTATCGGTGCCTTCCTGCTGCGTTTCTGCCGTATGCGGCCAGAGGGAGAAAACGGCGCGATGGTTGCCAGCCTGCCCTATAACAAATCCATCATTGCCGCCCGCTTGAATATTCAGCCGGAAACCTTTTCCCGCGCTTTGTCAAAACTTGCCCAGCACGGTGTCAAAACAGACCGGCAGAATATCGTAATTGAAGATACGGACGCTTTGGAGGATTTCTGCGACTTTTCCTATGATGACATTCCCTGCCGTTAAAAGATTTTAAGCAGGCGCACCATCCGGACGTTGCTTCCAAAGCATCGGTGCGTAAACGGGAAGATAAAAAGCAAAACAGCCCGCCCATAAACATGCTGTGGCCGCAATCCATAACGTTGCCTGCGTAGGCATAACAATGACACCGCCGACACGGATGACGGCTGCCAGCTGCATCAGAATAAAAGCCAGCGTTGTCAGTTTTGATGCCGCCAGATCCCGTCCCGTATGTCCCAGTGTCACACGACACATCATCCCCAGTGTCATAGAGCCGATCGAGCCGACCGTAATGCTATGCAACGCCGTCGAAAACGGAATTATCTCCAGTCCGGCGGCCGCCGCACAAAATAGTCCGACAACCAGCCACGCATATCCCAGATGCAGTATCCACAGCATTGGATCGTGCCAGACCCGCGCCGTCAGATAATAGCGCATCCGCCATGCATGGATGATTGCGGCAATAAATGCCGCCGCCGCAAACACAACATCCGCATTGCCAAAAACAACCAGCACCACCCCCAAAATTATCAGCGACAGCAGCGCGGCGATATCCGCCTTCGGCTGCGGGGTTGGATAAGCCGTTTCACCGCGGCGGCGCAGGGCGGCAACCGTAAAAGCGGGAATAATCCTCCCCCCGATTAGGGAAACCATTATCACAATCATCAGCACAGCCAGATAAAGCGGCATAATTTTTCCCGTGATAAAATAAGCCGCTTCACAGCCGGACAGAATAGATAACAGACCAAGGAAAATAAAATTCCTGATATTCCGGCTTTTCAACAGCGGCAGTGCCAGACTGACGGCCAACGCCGGAATAAAAGCACCGGCAATACCGTATACCAGCCAACTGGGAAGCTCCGTATTCAGGTTTAAAACAAGACGCCCCGCTCCCCATAGAGCAACCAGCCCCGCCAGATGCAACTGCCTTGCCGGTGCGCCGCCTGTCCAGTTTGCCACTGCCGTCAGCAAAAAACCGGCGACAATCGCCATCGTAAAGCCGTAAATCATTTCATGTGCATGCCATCCGACAGGATCGCCCAGAACTTCCGGTAGTTGTGTATGTCCTGCATAGAAACCGCCCCAAAGCAGAACGGAAAAAACCGTATAAACGGCACCGCATAAGAAAAAGGGGCGGAAACCCCGTCCTAGAAAAGGATGTTCAAACAGTTTCAGCATAATACACACCCCATATCATTTACTGTACAAGGGGTGTATCCGCCGCTTTCAGGCGGAAGCCGCTTATTTTCGCCTCCCCCGCCAGAATCTGAATATATTGCGAAACCGCGCGCTGCCAGCTCTGGTTTTTCAGAAAATCGGCAATCCAGTCACTTACGGCATCATAAGGCAATTGCCGCCCTTCGGCATATTCATGCACTTGAATGATGTGATATCCAACTTCCGTGGCGACAGGTTCATCGGACATCTCCCCTGCCCGCATTTTCAAAAGCACGGCTTCAAAAGCTGGTAGCGTTTGTCCTTTACTGATTTGACCCAGCCGCCCGCCTTCACCGGAAGAGGAACAATCCGATTCCTCCTTGGCAATCTGCGGAAACAGGTTCGGATCTTTTTGAATGCGTTTCAAAGCGGCAGCTGCTTTTCGACGGGCTTTTTTTCTTTCCTGTTCATTCTCCGGAGGAGCAAGATATAAAATATGAGATACTTGAAATAACGGTGAAGTATAAAAACGCGCTTTATTGGCTTCATAATAACGTCGGCATGTTTCCGCATCCGGTTCGGGCACCGTGATCTTCTGTTTCAATAATCGTTCGATCACCTCATCACTGTCCTTCACGGCTTGTCCTTTTGTGCAAATACCGCACGAAACCGCCTTTTGCAGTAATAATTCCCTAACGACAAGCGCCTGCATCGCCTGATATTTTGCCTCTGGCAGACTGTCGGCAGGATGATACTGAACCTCGTTATTGATTTCCTCGGCGCTGATATGCACGTCATTGACCTGAATACCCGGCGTAATGGTTTTGGCGGACATCATCAGCTTTCCCTCCGGCGTACGATCTGATAGGGGCGGAACAGAAACCCGACAGGAGCGCTCAACGCGTGAACCAGACGCGTAAAGGGAAAGATCAGAAGAATGAACATTCCCAGTGTCAAATGGCATTTAAAGACCAATGCGACATCGCTGACAAATTCGTGCGCACCGCTGCGGAATGTCACAATATGCTGAGCCCATTCCATAAATTTGACCATCTCATGCCCGTCCAGATGGTTCATGGATACCGGAATTGTCAACATGCCAAGACACAGCTGTGCTAATAACAAAAACAAAATAGCGATATCCGCAAATGAGCTGTTCGCGCGAATACGCGGATCCAGCAAGCGACGATGCAACAGTATTACCAAACCGATAAAACAGAAGAAACCTGCCGTACCGCCAGCAACCATCGCCAATATCTGTTTTGCACCATGTGATATACCAATCGCATCAAAGACGGCAATCGGGGTCAGCAAACCGACCGCATGGCCCAATAAAATCACAATAATCCCCAAATGAAACAGGACACTTCCCCAGATAAGCTGCTTGCGTCTCAACAGCTGACTGGATTTACTGCGCCATGTATAAGGATCACGGTCAAAGCGCAAAATGCAGCCAAGAACGAAAAACGCAATGGCGATATAAGGGAATATCTGAAACAGAAAATAGTCCATATTCTTGCGTGCCTCCTTACTGTGAGCCTGCTCCGGTCTGATTGACCGAATCTTTCATACGCTTAACCATATCCTCTGCGGCGGGACAGCCGCCGTCAGGATTGGTTTGCGCCGCATTTTCAAATGCAAACTGCTCGGTCCATTCGCGGTCAAGCTGTTGATTATCAAGCGGTGCGCCCGCATCCTCGGCGAGCGCTGCCGCTATCGCCTTATCATCAGGCTTATGTTCCGCCGCCTCTTCCAAAGCATCAAATACCGCGGCATAAGGTGTTTTTCTGTTTTTCAATCTTGCCCCGATAGCCGCTATCACATCAATCGCGCCACTTAAGTCATGCGCCGCCTGCGCTGGCTGAAGAACAGACAGATATTCAAGAAACAGCGGCAGATAATCCGGCATTTCATGAACGGAGATCATCAACCCCGCTTCCTGATACAAATTATGCAGATCAACAAGCGCCGGACCACGGTCGCGGGAATCGCCGTGAACATGTTCGAATAAATGCAATGACAGAGAGGGCGTCCGGTCAAACAGATCGACATAGGCCTCCTGTAAATCCATGATGTCCTGCCCCTGCATCCAGCCAGCAAGTTCTTCAAGTGCCGCCACGGATGTTTGCGGCAGCCATGTTTCCTTTCGCAACAATGCGAGACATTCCGGTAACGCCTTTACCTGTTCCACAGATGGATAGCTCAGCAAGATTCCTAAAATCTTCAATGTTCTCATAATATCGTCCTTTCCACCTCAGCCGCAGCTTCCGCAGCTTCCACCGCCGCAACCACCGCTTTTGGCAGAGGGGTTTTCATCCTCATTACGTGTAAACAAAGTGTTGACCCGATTGTCCTTACCCGATGCGCTTCTGCCGCGCCATTTTTTCGGACTTTCAAACAGATCCGTTTCACTATTACTATGCGTGGAACAACCATTACCGAAGCTAAAGCCGCAGCCGCCGCTTTCGCCATAAGCATCCAGCGTTTCCTCGCGGTGTCCGGTCGGAATGACGTAACGGTCTTCATAATTAGCGATGGCCATGATCCGGTACATATCCTGCACCATTTCCGGTGACAGGCCGACATCTTTCAGAACAGCACTATTATCCGTGTCCTCGAACATTTTACCGCGCATGTAATGACGCATCGCCATCATGCGCTGCAAGCCCTTTTTCACCGGTTCTTCTTTTCCGGCCGTCAAAAGATTGGCAAGATATTTCACCGGAATACGCATTTCATTCAGATCCGGCATAATACCCGTCCGGTCAGTCGGAATTTTTCCATCCTCAACAGCGGCCTGTAACGGCGACAAAGGCGGAATATACCAGACCATCGGCAGGGTTCTGTATTCCGGATGCAGCGGAAATGCGACTTTCCATTCCATCGCCATTTTGTAAACAGGCGATTTTTGCGCACCTTCTATCCAGTTCTCCGGAATACCATCTTTTCTGGCCTGGGCAATCACTTCCGGATCATGAGGATCAAGGAAAATATTCAGCTGTGCTTCATACAAATCCTCTTCATTCTCCGCGCTTGCCGCTTCTTCAATCCGGTCGGCATCATATAAAATGACACCCAGATAACGGATACGCCCCACGCAGGTTTCCGAGCAAACCGTTGGTTCACCATTTTCAATCCGCGGATAACAGAAGGTACATTTTTCGGCTTTGCCGGATTTCCAGTTATAGTAAATTTTCTTATACGGACAGCCGGACACACACATACGCCAGCCGCGGCATTTATCCTGATCGATCAGAACAATCCCGTCCTCTTCCCGTTTGTAGATAGAGCCGGACGGGCAGGACGCCACACAGGTCGGGTTCAGGCAATGCTCGCACAGGCGCGGCAGATACATCATGAAGGTGTTTTCAAACTGGCCGTAAATTTCCTCTTCAATATCCTTGAAGTTATAATCCTTGCGCCGGTGTTCAAATTCAGTCCCGAGAATTTCTTCCCAGTTCGGGCCCCATTTGATTTTTTCCATCCGTTCGCCCGAAACAAGAGAGCGGGGGCGCGCTGTCGGCGAAGTTTTTGCCTCCGGAGATTTTTGCAAGTGATCGTAATCAAACGTAAACGGCTCATAATAATCGTCGATTTCCGGCATATTGGGGTTGCCGAAAATTTTTGCCAGCATCCGCCAGCGGCCGCCCTGCACAGGTTCGATTTTGCCATTACCTTTTCTGCGCCAGCCGCCTTTCCATTTTTTCTGATTTTCCCACTCTTTCGGATAACCAACCCCCGGCTTGGTTTCAACATTATTGAACCATGCGTACTCGACCCCCTCGCGTGAAGTCCAGACATTCTTACATGTCACGGAACATGTGTGACACCCAATGCATTTATCAAGGTTGAGAACCTTGCCGATCTGTGCCCTGACCTTCATCGTGCCGCCTCCATTGCCGTTTCTTCTTTTTCTTCCATCCAGTCGATATCCTCATCCGCAATTTTACGGACAATGACGAATTCGTCCCGGTTTGAACCGACGGTTCCGTAGTAATTGAAGCCGTAAGACTGCTGGGCGTACCCCCCGATCATATGCGTCGGCTTGACCGTTGCCCGTGTCACGGAATTGTGAATACCGCCGCGCGCACCGGTAATTTTACTGCCGGGCATATTGACGATTTTTTCCTGAGCGTGATACATCAGCATCATACCTTCATTCACGCGCTGTGACACAACAGCACGCGCCATAATCGCGCCATTGGCGTTAAAGACCTCCAGCCAGTCATTATCCTGCACATCAATTTTTGCGGCATCCGTTTCGCTGACCCAGACAATCGGCCCGCCGCGCGACAACGTCAGCATGTGCAAATTATCCGAATAGGTCGAGTGAATGCCCCATTTCTGGTGCGGTGTAATGAAATTCAGCAAAACAGTCGGCGAGTCCTTACCGTGTTTTCTCATCATTTTGTCAACCGTCTGCGTATTGATCGGCGGACGATAGGATACAAGCCCCTCGCCGAAATCAATCATCCATGGATGATCCTGATAAAGCTGCTGCCGTCCGGTCAATGTGCGCCAGGGAATAAATTCATGCACATTGGTATAACCGGCATTATAGCAGACATGCTCGGATTCCAGCCCGCTCCATGTCGGGGAGGAGATAATTTTGCGCGGCTGCGCCTGTATATCACGGAAGCGGATTTTTTCCTCTTCCTTCGGCAGCGCCAGATGCGTATGATCCCGTCCGGTCATTTTACTAAGTGCAGCCCAGCTTTTGACCGCGACCTCGCCATTCGTTTCCGGTGCAAGTGTCAGAACGACTTCACAGGCATCAATATCGCTTTCAATTTTCGCCCGGCCGTTTTTCTCACCATTCAGTTTCTTCAGAAAATCAACTTCATGGTCGGTATTCCAGCCGATACCCTTGCCGCCGTTACCGAGTTTTTCCATCAACGGCCCAAGAGATGTAAAGCGTTCATATGTTGCGGGATAATCACGCTCCACAACTTTCATCGCTGGCATTGTCATTCCCGGAACCGCATCACATTCTTTCTTGCGCCATTCTTTCACATCATTTTGCGCCAATTCGCCCGGTGTATCATGCTGGATCGGTGTTAGCACAATCTCCTTCTCGACTGCCAGATGACCGGGAACGATTTCGGAAAACTTCTTGGCGATACCTTTGTAAATTTCCCAATCAGAACGGCTTTGCCATACCGGATCAATAGCTTTCGACAGCGGATGGATAAACGGATGCATATCCGACGTATTCAGATCGTTCTTTTCATACCAGCTGGCCGTCGGCAGAACGATATCGGAATAAACACATGTCGTCGACATCCGGAAATCAAGCGTGACAAGCAAATCCAGCTTACCTTCCGGTGCCTTGTCATGCCAAACGACCTCTGCCGAAGCGCCCGGCCCCTGTTTCCCGAGGTCCTTACCCTGAACGCCGTGTTGCGTTCCCAACAGATGCTTCAGGAAATACTCGTGCCCCTTCCCTGACGATCCCAACAAATTGGAACGCCAGACAAACATGTTGCGCGGCCAATTCTCCGGTTTGTCCGGATCTTCGCAGGACATGCGCAAATCCCCCTTCTTCAGGCGACTCACAACATAATCAACCGGGTCTTTCCCTTTTTTCTCCGCTTCACGCACGAGAGACAAGGGATTTTCCTCCAGTTGTGGCGCCGAAGGCAGCCATCCCATGCGCTCTGCACGGATGTTGCAATCAATCAGCGAGCCTTTCCATTTCTTCTTATCTGCCAGCGGTGACAGAATCTCATGTACACCCAGTGTTTCATAACGCCATTGATCGGTATGGGCATAGAAAAATGAGGTCGAGTTTTGCTGACGCGGCGGCCGCGACCAGTCCAGACCAAAAGCCAGCGGCAACCAGCCCGTTTGCGGACGTAGTTTTTCCTGTCCGACATAATGCGCCCAACCGCCGCCGGATTGCCCGACACAACCGCAGAAGGTCAGCATATTGATGGCCGCACGGTAATTCATGTCCATGTGATACCAGTGGTTCATCGCCGCACCGATGATAATCATCGACTTGCCCTTTGTTTTATCCGCATTATCGGCAAAGGCGCGCGCGACACGGATCACATTCTCCGCCGGAACACCCGTTATGCTCTCCTGCCATTTCGGCGTATAGGGAATATTTTCGTCATAACTTGTCGCCACATGGTCACCATCCAACCCTTTGCGCGCAATGCCGTAATTAGCGCAAAGCAGATCAAACACTGTCACGACAGGCGTTTTTTTACCATTCAGCGTCAGGTATTTCACCGGCAGTTTGCGATCAAGGATTTCCTCTTGCGCATTCGGTGTGAAATAGCCGTGTTCATGATCCAGCCCGCCGAAATAAGGGAAGCCGACATCCAGAACATCATCATGCGTTCCCAGCAGCGTTTTAACAGGGCGTATCTCCTGCCCTGTTGCCGCATCCTGCGGAACAATATTCCATTTCCCTTCCTCTCCCCAACGGAAACCGATGGAACCGGTCGGCACAACGGGGTTACCGCTATTTTCATCCAGACAAATGGTTTTCCATTCGGGATTGTTTTTCTGCCCCAGTGATTTTGCGAAATCGGCCGCACGGATAAAACGCCCCGGAACATATTTCTTGCCACGTTTTTCTAGTCTAACCAGATGCGGCATATCCGTATATGAACGGCAGTAGTCGTCAAAATATTTAGACGGCTTATCAAGGTGGAATTCTTTTAGAATAACATGTCCCATCGCCATACCCAACGCCGCATCCGTTCCCTGACGAGGATTCAACCAGATATCACCGAATTTCGACGCTTCCGAATAATCCGGCGTTACGGTCACGACCTGCGTTCCTTTGTACCGCGCCTCAGTCATAAAATGCGCGTCCGGCGTCCGTGTCTGCGGGACATTCGATCCCCACATAATAATAAATCCGGCATTATACCAGTCTGCACTTTCCGGCACATCTGTCTGCTCGCCCCATGTTTGCGGCGAGGCTGGCGGCAAGTCGCAATACCAGTCATAGAAACTCATACACACGCCGCCGATCAATGACAGATAACGCGATCCTGCCGCATAGGACACCATCGACATTGCCGGAATAGGCGAGAAACCGATCACACGATCAGGCCCGTGTTCTTTAATGGTATGGATATTGGCAGCGGCGATAATCTCATTCACTTCATCCCATTCCGCACGGACAAAGCCGCCGAGGCCGCGCAGCTTTTGGTAACTACGACGTTTAGCGGGATCACTTTGGATCGTCTGCCATGTTTTTACGGGATCACCACCATTTTCAGCTTTTTCCGCTCGCCAAAGTTTGAGCAGCTTCTTGCGGATCAGAGGATATTTCAAACGGTTGGCAGAATAAATATACCAGCTGTAACTGGCACCGCGCGAACAGCCGCGCGGCTCGTGGTTCGGAAGATCGGGACGCGTTCGCGGATAATCCGTCTGTTGGGTTTCCCAGGTAATCAACCCGTTTTTGACGTAGATCTTCCATGAACACGATCCCGTGCAGTTCACACCATGCGTTGAACGCACAATTTTATCATGCGCCCAGCGACCGCGATAAGCTTCTTCCCATGCGCGATTTTCACCGGTCGTGATACCGTGGCCGCCGGAAAACTCTTCTTTCCTGCTCGCGAAATAGGTCATACGGTCGATAAAATAGCTCATGCGATTCCACTCCTTAAGAATTACCGTTCAGGCATATTGTCGTTTTTTGTCATTGTTAAAATTGATCTCAGTCAACTGCCCTGTTTTTTACGGATTTTTATGCATTGCTCCCGGACGCAGGTAGACCCACCAGTTAAGCACGACACAAACCGCGTAAAACCCCGCAAAACCGTACAAAGCGATTTCCGGCGTGGCCGCCTTGATCTGTTCTCCGAGAATCTGGGGAACAATGAAAGCACCATAGGCTGCAACCGCAGATGTCCAGCCCAGCACCGGGCCAGCCTGTTCCTTATCAAAGACTTTTGCGATCGTACGGAACGTCGACCCGTTACCGATACCGCTGGCAAAGAACAGAGCCAGAAACATCAGGAAAAACGGCACAAAATATTCCTCTGGCGAGGCAGAGGCATAGGCCGCCTTCATGTAATAACCAGCACCGATTGCCGCAGCGACCATAACAACGGATGTGATCTGCGTCACAAGCGCCCCACCCATTTTATCCGCGATCCATCCGCCGATCGGACGGATCAGCGCCCCGATAAAAGGACCGATCCACGCAAACATCAAAGCACTCGGCGCCGCCGGATTCACGGTCGTATGCGTCATGACCTCATCAACCGGAATATGCTGATAACCGAAAATCACTTTAATAGACAAAGCAAATGCAGCGGAGTATCCGATAAAGGATCCAAAAGTCATCGTATAGATCACCGTCATAATCCATGTATGGGGATGTTTAAAAATCTTGTACTGCCTTTTTAAACTTTGACCAATTGTACCTGGCAGCATTCTTAAAATAGTCACAGTTGCCGCAATCACAGCAGGCAGAATTATCCACTTACTGATCTCGGTACCAGCACCGTTTGCCGCCGCAGGCAGCATCAACCACAATCCGGTTCCTGCCACCGCGAGGCCGATCAACAGCATTATTGCAACTTTCATCATGGAAGTGATCGGCCCGCTGATATCCGGCGATACATGATCCGCACGAATATTATTCATACCCAGCCAAGCTGCAATTACCAATGGCACAAGAATCGCCACCCAGATAAAGCCCGCATTATGGATCCATGTATCCGTCCCTGCAGGGATTTTTCCGATCAATGTGCCGCTTGTGTTCTGAAGACTCATAGCATCGCCGCCGAAAAGCGCGAAGGTCATCACCAGAGGAACCAGAATTTGCATCGTTGTCACACCAAAATTCCCAAGTCCCGCATTCAGGCCAAGTGATAAGCCTTGTACCTTTTTCGGAAAGAAGAAGCTGATATTGGACATGGAAGATGCGAAGTTTCCGCCGCCGAATCCTGACAGCAAGGCAAGAACCTGAAACATCCATAACGGCGTATCCATCGACTGTAACGCAACACCCGTTCCGAAAGCAGGAAGTATCAGCAATGCGGTTGTAAAGAATAATGTATTTCTTCCGCCAGCCAGCCGTATAAAGAAAGAGCTGGGAATGCGTAACGTCGCACCAGACAATCCACCGATTGCAGAGAGTGTGAACAACTCAGATTGGGAAAAAGGAAAACCCAGATTGAGCATTTGTACCGTTACAATACTCCAGTAAAGCCAGACGGCAAAACCACATAACAGGCAAGGAATGGAGATCCACAAATTTCTCCATGCGATTTTTTTGCCGTAGGAATTCCATTGCTTTTCATTTTCAGGATCCCAGTCATGAATATCCGCCCCGCCCCAAGAAGATGCCTGCGGCTTATTCACATCATTTGCAATTTTTGTTTCCATGTTCATAACAAAACCTTTCCTGTAATATTATTTCTTCTTACCGGACAATTCGGGAAGATAAGCTGGCTCTTTCAGTTCCGGATGCGCCCTCCGCTCCATGATGCGGATCGCGAAATGCATCCATGTCAGAGCAACGGCGACCAGTGCAAACAGCAGCATGAAACAGCTTGTCCAGACATGCGTCAGGTCGTTCATAATCCCGAACATAATCGGCAGAATAAACCCACCCAGACCGCCGATCATACCGACAAGACCGCCAACCGAACCGACATGATCCGGATAATAAACCGGGATGTGTTTGTAGACGGCCGCTTTTCCAAGTGACATAAAAAAGCCCAGCACAAAGATCAGCACAATAAAGACCGGCAGTCCCATCGAGATGGTGAAAGAAATATCGCGGTCAATACCTTCAACCACATAATGAGTCGTCGGATAAGACAAGAAGAAGGCACATACAACAGACATGATAAATGTCCAGTACATCACCGTACGGGCACCATATTTGTCAGATAACCACCCTCCCAGCATCCGGAAGAGGCTGGCCGGTATTGAGTAGATAGCGGCGATCATACCCGCCGACTTAATATCCAGGTCATAGACACCGGTCAGATAGCGTGGCAGCCACAACGCCAGCGCAACAAAAGCACCAAATACAAAGAAGTAGTAAAGCGAGAAGCGCCAGACCTGTAGTTTCTGAAGCGGTTTCATCTGCAGCCACATGCCGGCGGCTTTCACACCTTTTTTGCGTCTTTCTTTAAGGTCAGGATCATCTTCTGTCGTGAGCCAGAAAATAATAGCTGTAACAAACATAACGCCCGCCCAAATATGCGCCACCGCAATCCATCCCATAGCCACCATCACAAAAGGTGCACAAAACTTCGTTACAGCAGCACCGACATTACCGGCACCGAAAATACCCAAGGCCGTTCCCTGCTGTTCTTTGGGATACCATTTCGACACATAAGCAATACCTGCAGCAAAGGAGCCGCCGGAAATACCGACACCCAAAGCTGCAATTAAAAATTCCACATATGTTTCAGCAAAGCTCAAGAACCATGTGGCAATTGCTGCAAGCAGCATAATAATCGTATATACAATGCGCCCACCGTATTGATCCGTCCAGATACCAATAAAGATGCGGCTAAGAGAGCCTGTCAAAATAGGGGTACCGATCAAAAGCCCGAATTCAGTATCATTCAGCCCTAAATCTGCTTTGATCTGCACGCCAATAATAGAAAAAATCGTCCATACTGCGAAACAGACAGTAAAGGCGAATGTACTAATCCAAAGTGCGCGTGCCTGGCCTTTTTCTTTAATTTTCGACATGATTTTTCGACCCTCCATTATTTTTTTCTTCTTTTTTACACCATTCTTCCTTTTCCAACTTGATCCAGATCAACCCATTCATATAATGGTTCATATTTAATAAAAAAAATTTCTGAGAGTGTCTTCTACATGCCGCTAACCAAAAGTGATATATGGCCGACCAGCCTGAACCGCAAAAGCGGCACCCCTCAAATCTTTTATAATTTGAGCGAAGACGTTCTCCAGAAACTGCTAAATTACTCTGTCTTACAGCACTTCCCGCAAGGACGACTGCTGGTGCAACAAGGTGATAAACCGGAATATCTCTACTTTATCGTCGATGGAACTGTGAAAACACTCCGTCAAGATGAACATGGCCGTGAAGCGACTTTACGTCTACTGCGTCCCGGTGAAACATGTATGGAAGCCGTCATTTTTATGGAAGGCGACTCCCCGATCGCCGTGCAAGTAGCCAGCGATGCTAAACTCCTCTTAATACCGGTTGATATTGTCCGTAAAACCGTACTAAGTGATACGCAATTTGCGAATAACCTTCTGAGGATTGTGTCCTATCACTACAAAAACGCTATGCACCAAATTGATTCAATGCATATCAAAAACCCCACCCAGAGGCTGGGATATTATTTCCTACTGAAACATTTGGAAAACGGTCATGATAATATGGAATTCACCTTGCCGTTCCAAAAATCCGCCATTGCCAATTATCTGGGGATGACCCCTGAAACCTTTTCACGCACATTGCAAAAGCTGAAACAACAGGGAATCAGTTTTGAAGATAATACCATCAAAATGCGTGATGCTTATGTCCTGTGTCATTATTGTGATAGCGATGCGGAAAGCCTGTGCCGTACCCACCCAAAAGATGAGTGTTTCACTTGCCCCATGGGAAAAGATCAGGAAAATAAAGGATAAATTTCGGCCCTCTCCTCCGCCCTGATTTCCGTTGCCTCTTCCGGCACAACTGCCCAGGCGTTGGCGGTCAAGAATGGATGTACCATAAAGGATTGCTGCCCATCAGCAAACGACACCCGCAGACGACCCTCGTCATCAATATACTGCACCGCTTTCAGAAACATGGATAGGCCGGGCTTTTTCTTAAAGGGTGTTTCCGCAATTGCAAAGGAGGATATCTCGCGCGCCTGCCCTGTCATCGCACGCAATGCAGGCGCAACAAAAAAACGAAGTCCCACGGCAGTTGCAGCGGGATTCCCCGGCAGACCGAAATACAGACTCCCATTCGGCAAACGGGCAAAAAGATTTGGTTTTCCGGGTTTCATTCTGACTTTGTGAAACAGAATCTCCGCACCGATTTTCTCCAGTCCCGCCTTCACAAAATCAAACTCTCCGGCAGAAACCGCACCGCTGGAAATAACAAGATCCAGATCCTGCGCCATCAGCGCTTCAAGTGTTTTGATAAACGCCTCTTCTTCATCCGGTATCGTACTGGAGACGACACAGTCCGCCCCCAGCGTTTTCAGAACCGCCACGCCATAAGGGCCGTTTGTATTATAGATCTGACCTTCCGGCAGCGGCTGCGTCAAATCATCGACCAGTTCTTTACCTGTTGCCAGAAAGGCGGCACGGGCTCTGCTAAAAACCTTGACCTGTCCGATACCAAGACTGGCTAAAGGCAGAATATGCGCAGCGGAAAGTTTTTGTCCCTTTGTCAGGACATTATCTCCCACCTGAAAATCCTCACCGGCCATCCGTATATTATCATGCAAATGCGGACAGGCTTTAAAAACCACAGCATCGTCCCGCATTTCCGTCAACTCGACAGGAACAACCGCATCCGCCCCCTCCGGCACAGGGGCACCCGTCATGATACGTGCACATGTCCCGCGTGCGATTTGAACGGCTGCAGCATTATCTCCGGCAGCGACCATCCCCGCCACCCGTAACAGCGCAGCATTATTTTCATTCGCTCCTTCCAGATCTGCACGCATAACCGCAAAACCGTCCATGGCGGAATTATCAAAAGGTTGAATAGCAAGTGGTGCCGACATATCTTCCGCAGCGATATATCCCGTGATAGCGGAAAGATCGACCATTTCTTGCCGCATTACCCGCGCTTGTGCCGCTTTGATAACGATATCATATGCCTCTTGGTATGAAATCATGACCACACTCCTTTCAAGCCTTCAATAAAACGATAAGAATATTGCACGGAAATTGACTCAAATCAAATCTCTGCCAACAAGAAGGGTTTTATATTAAGCGCACATACATTGCAAAAGACGGATCACTTCACAATGATACACAGCATGATGTTGAAAAATCTGCCCCGTTTGCTGCTGCGTCCGGCACCAGCGTTGTTCTATCGTCCTGTTTTGAACAGGATCGTGAAAAAAATTATCCACACACATCCCCGCATTTTCGATCGTCTGGGAGATAACTGCCATAAAACAATTTTGGTGAACCCGACCAATATGCCGGTTGTATTCTTAGTGAAACCCGACCCGCAAAAGCCATCGGTTCGTGCCTATAAAAATACCCGTCACTTACATTTTGATGCCTCCATTACTGGCAGTCTCTTAACGCTACTGCGCATGGTGGACGGACGTCTTGATGGCGATGCTGTCTTTTTCACACGCGACCTACAGATAAACGGTGATACGGAAGCGATTGTTTCGCTGCGGAACGCACTCGACGATGTCGATGGGAGTATTGCCGATGATATTGCCGCATCTTTCGGGCTGGCCGGTCAAGCCGCATTGAACCTGATGCGCCGCATTGATATGAGACAAAGGGAACGCAGCACACCATGATGAACCAAAGCGGCATTCCCGAACTTATCTGTCCGGCAGGAACCCCCGCCGCCTTAAGAACGGCGGTGGACGCGGGGGCTGATGCCGTTTATTGCGGTTTCCGCAATGCCACCAATGCCCGGAACTTTCCCGGGCTTAACTTCACTGCCGAAGAGATGGCCGAAGGTGCCCTTTACGCCCACACCCATGGCGCCAAAATCCTGTTGGTCATCAACACTTTCCCCCCTGCCGGACAGACCGATTTATGGAAGCAAGCAGTACGGGACGGCGCAGAAGCCGGTGTCGATGCTTTTATTGTTGCTGATATCGGCGTCGCTGCCTATATCGCCAAGAATTTTCCCGATAAAAGATTGCATTTATCTGTTCAGGCCGGTGCCTCTTCACCTGAGGCAATTTCGTATTATTGTCGTGAATTCGCTATCAAACGCGTTGTGCTGCCGCGCATTCTGACTGTGCAGGAAATCAAAGACATACATGAACAGATCCCCTGCGAGATCGAGGCTTTTGTATTCGGCAATATCGGTATGATGGCCGAAGGGCGCTGCAGCCTGACCAATTATGCCACAGGTGTTTCCACCAATATGGACGGCGTCTGTTCTCCCGCATCCGAAGTACGGTACGAGCATGACAAGAACCGTAATCTGTCATCAAAACTCGGTGCCTTTACCATTGATTGTTTTTCCTGCGGAGAAAATGCCGGATATCCGACAATCTGCAAAGGACGATACACAAGCGAACTGCGTGAAGACGGATATTATGCCTTTGAAAAACCCGTCAGTTTGAATCTGTCGGATCTGCTGCCCGAACTGATTGCCGCAGGTGTCAGTGCTTTGAAAATCGAAGGACGGCAGCGCAGCCGCGCCTATGTCCGCGAAGTTGTTTCCGCCTATCGCCGTGCCGTCGATGCCATTGCATCAGGACAGCTCCCTGAGCTGGATACGCTGCTCGCTTTGACGGAAGGGCATAAAGAAACGCAAGGCGCCTTCAAAACAAAGGCATGGAGATAACAAGAAATGGCAAAACAAACATCTCCGAAACTGACTATCGGGCCTATTCTTTTTCACTGGCCCGCAGAAAAAAAACGCGATTTTTACAGCCGCATCGCCGCAGAAAAATCCGTTGATACCGTCTATATCGGCGAAACGGTCTGCGGAAAACGCACACCGTTTTTCGAAAAGCATTACGAGGACATCACAAAAGAACTACAAAAATCCGGAAAAACCGTTGTATTTTCAACCCTATCGGAGGTCATGATCCCGCGCGACCGCGCTTTGGTAAAGCGTGCCTGCAAGACAAAACATATTGAGGTTGAGGCAAATGACGCATCGGCATTGCTGCCACTGTCAGGACAGCCTCACCGCATCGGTTCATTGCTGAATGTTTACAGTGAAGACACGATGCGGTTTCTCACAGAGAAAGGAGCGCATCATTTCTGTCTGGCGCCGGAAATCCCCGCCACGGTGGTTGAAACGCTGGCCAAGACGGGACAATCATTAAAAGCCGGTGTAGAGGTACAGGTTTTCGGGCGCATGTCTCTCGCCCTGTCTGCACGCTGTTACCATGCGCGGGCACATGGCTGCGTCAAAGCCAATTGCCAATTCGTCTGCGAAAAAGATGAAGACGGCATGGATATCCGCACCTTGACCGGGCGACCTTTCCTATCCATCAACGGTATCCAGACGCTGTCTTTCAGCTATCTCAATCTAATCAACGAAACGGATGCCCTTGCACGGATGGGGGTCACCCATCTGCGCATTTCGCCGCATACATGCGATATGACCGCTGTCATCCGCGCCTTTGCAGATGTTCTGGACAAACACATTTCCGCACAGGAAGGACAGGCGCGTCTAGAGCAGTTGAAAATCAATGCACCGTTCAGTAACGGTTTTTTCTACAAAAAACCGGGGCATCAATGGAGGGAAGATGAACAACGCGCTGCCGCCGCAGGATAAACTGCGCCTTGACGCATTACTGAAACGTACCAAAGACGAGGCCGCCCATATGCTCGGCTATCCGGCGACGCATCTGCTTGATTTTTCGCCGCTGCTACCGTTTATGGATTCGTCTTTCAATAATATCGGCGACCCTTTTGCCCCCAGCTCCTACAGAATTAACACTCATGACTTCGAACGGGATGTGATTGCATGGTTTAAATCCATCCTGCATGCGCCTGAAGATGATGTCTGGGGTTACGTCACCAGCGGCGGCACCGAAGGCAATATGTACGGCATGTATCTGGCACGCGAATTTCTGCCCGGAGGCATTGTCTATTATTCGGAAGACACACATTACAGTATCGCAAAAATCCTGCGCCTTGTCGGTGCCCGCAGCATCATGGTCAAAAGCCGGCCGGATGGCGAAATGGATTATGACGATCTGGCGGGAACACTTTCCATTCACCGCGACTCGCCGCCGATCATTTTTGCCAATATCGGCACAACCATGCGCGGTGCCATTGATAATCTTGATGCCATCAAAACCGTTTTAAAAAATCACGCCCTGCACCGCTATTACATCCATGCCGATGCCGCACTTTCCGGTATAATTCTTCCCTTTGCCGAAGAGGCGCAGCCATTTGACTTTGCCGCTGGCATTGATTCCATTGCCATCAGCGGTCACAAAATGCCAGGATCGCCCATGCCCTGCGGCGTTGTACTGGCGCGGCGCAGCCATACCGAACGCATCGCCCGCGCCGTTGAATATATCGGCACAAATGACATGACGATTGCCGGGTCGCGCAGTGGTATTGCCCCGCTTTATTTATGGTATGTTATTCAGACACTCGGCGTAGAAGGTCTTCGCGCGATTGTTGCGCAATGCCAGACCGTTGCCGATTATACAATCGAATCCTTCTCCCGTCAGGGCATCAAGGCATGGAGGCACAAGAACTCCCTGACCATTGTTTTTCCGCGCCAAAACGATGCGGTTTTAAAAAAATGGCAAATCGCTACACAGGGAACAGACGCACATCTGATTTGTATGCCGCATGTCACAAAAACGCATATCGACCACTTCCTGCAAGAATGGAGGGATGCACCTCATGACTGTCATTCCGAGGTAAAAACAAGTCAATCCTCACCCTGCAAATACTAGATGTGCGCAGCAATCCGCTTTCATTACGGCGTATGTGGTTTTGTTTTACGTGCGAAGGCCAATACATGCCCATCAGGATCTAACGCGTAAGCGACATCATCTCCCCAGTCGCGGGACTGTAACGGGCTAAGCTCTTTTGCCCCCGCATCCAGCGCCCGCTTGTGGTAAGCCGCGGGGTCATTAAAGGTTAGGTACAATTCCGCACGCGGCACGCCTTTCGCACCGGCAGGATCGGGTAGCGCATCGCCTAAAAGTTTTTTGATGCCTTTTTCAGGCATCAACCCCAAAGAGCAATCACCACCCAGCTTAAATTCCGTCATACCCGGCACATCCAGCACAGGTGCCATATTCAACACCTTCTCGTAAAACTCTTTACTGGTTTTTTGATCTGACACATATAATATTGTCAGCATTTCTTTCTCCTTTTGCATGAGCCGGAACAAGCTGTGCCATATTTGATCTGGGTCAAGATAAAGCACCCTGATCTTGTGGTATAATTTCTTATAGAGTGGTTTCTTGAAAACAGACTCTTAGTATAACGTATAAATAACCTATGTCTCCTTAACTACATCGTTTTCAGCCCCCGTATCTGTGCTTCGGGGGCTGAAAATTTATCTACAGCAAAAATATTATTTAAAATTTTGTTCCGATTGTCAGCCAGATTTTCTGCGTGTCGGCAAACATCCCTTTCGCATGATAATCGGCATATTTCAAAGCAAGCGTATATTTTTTCAGCCCCATGCCTTCTGGAAGATCGAAGTCACGGCCGATTTGCGCATTCCACTCGCTACCGTAAAAACCGCTGCCGTTTTCCGGACCGAAACGGTGGAGATGGAAATCAATTTTCGTTCCTGCAAAGGCTTTGCCTTTCTCTCCGATCTTATAAGAGATTTTGCCGTAAAAATCTTCCAGCCCCATCACCGGTGTTACTAGAAATTTATCGGCCCATCCGTTATGTGCATGCAATGTCGCCAGCGGTGTTTGCAGCGCATTGACACCATTTCCGCCAAGTGACTCGAAACCGGCTTTCACCGAAAACCCGCCCTGTTTCACACCCAGTGCGGTATGGTAATAGTCTTCCCGGTAATTCGCCGGATTACGGCCATAATCACTCTGCGTTGCCGCTTCCGCCTCGTAAAACAGTGCGAAATCACGGTTTTGCAACGGAATATCCCCCGTCAATCTCAATCCGTATGTCTTTGATGCCAAGCCGGGCAATCTGTCCATATCAATCAGATAGCCGTAAGCTGTTGCTTTCAGCCATGTCGCATGATTATAGGAGACTTGCCCCAGATGCGCTTTGCTTCCGCTTTCTCCCAAAGGGTGATGTCGGCTGAAAATACGGTGCACGCGGTCAATATAACTGTAAAAAATATTCGTTTTCGGCAAACTGCTGTTTTGCAGCACGACGGAATCGAAAACCTGATCATTTTGACGCCAGGCAACCGCGCCGACAAAACGCTGGTTATCAAGATTAATACGCTGGCGTCCGATTTTAACGGAGCTGTCCGGTACGCCTTTATAAGACAGCCACAGCTCGTTTAAATTAAAAACAGTCGGATCCGCAATGACCGGATATGTGCCTTTTCCGTTCACCGTGTCGTTATGACGGCGCGTACCGATATTCTCAACCCATTCCAGTTCCGCGCTGCCCTGAAAATTTTGATATTCCGCCGTCGTATAGCCCAGTTTTGTACGGATTGTCGACGCTCCGGAATCTTTAACGAAGGCATCATCATCGACATGCTCGTAACGGTAGCGGATATCCCCGTATAATTTTCCATCTTTCAGCATTTCCGCAGGTGACGCCTGCACTGATAACGGGAAAACAATTGTCGCCAGTAGCATTCCCGTCGTAACGATATTTTTTTTCATGATAGATCCCTCCATGTTTTCTGCACTATAACAGCAGTTTCAACACATCATGCCTGTTCACGCGATTCTGTCCTTGACCTTGATCAAGCTCGTAACGCGCCATCTTGTGTAGCCTGAAAGGAAGAGACACCATATCTGGTAGGTCACTCGTAACACTCATAAAAATGTCACAAAGATTCGACGTACAGGAGAAAAAGCCATGACAGACAACACGTCCCACAAAACGGACAGCATTTCCCTTGCCCTTTCCAGAAAGCATCCGGCCCATCCGGAGACGGATCACATTGTCAAACTGATCGGCGGTGCCCAAATAGACTGCTCCGAAGCCGTGAGCGAATATATATCCGGCAGCGACTGGCGCATCAAAGCCAATGCGAATACCGGGTATTCCAATGCTGGCATGATCAACAATGTCGCCGGAAAAGTCATCGCCAATTTTTGGCTGGATGAAATTTATGCTCCCGAAGAAGGCGAAGCTCACAGAAGCGGTGCCCTTCATATTCATGATCTTGATTGTCTGACAGGTTACTGCGCAGGTTGGAGCCTCCGCGCCTTGCTCAATGAAGGTTTTAATGGTGTACAGGGGCGTGTTTCATCACGCCCGCCGCGCCATTTTCGTGAGGCACTGGGACAAATGAGCAATTTCCTTGGTATTTTGCAGTCAGAATGGGCCGGGGCACAGGCTTTCAGCTCATTCGACACCTATCTTGCCCCTTATGTTTTTCATGACTCTCTTGATTTTAAAGACGTGAAAAAAGCAATCCGGCAATTCGTTTACAATTTGAATGTTCCCGCACGCTGGGGGCAATCACCTTTTACCAATATTACGCTGGACATCACCGTTCCAGAGGACTTACAGGACCAGTACCCGACTTACCGTGACGCGCATTTGTTTGAAAATATCGAAAACGATGCCTTACTGGATCGTCTCCGTCAAAGAGATATGGGGGTACGCAATCTGGAAGATGCACGCTTCTCCCATTTCAAACCGGAAATGGATATGATCAATATCGCCTATTATGAAGTCATGACGGAAGGCGATGCTAGCGGCCAGCCTTTCACGTTTCCTATTCCGACCGTCAATATCACAGAGGACTTCAACTGGGACAGCAAGGTTGCACAAGCTATTTTTGAAAACACCGCAAAAGTCGGCTCCTCTTATTTTCAGAACTTCGTCGGCAGTCAATGGATGATCAATGAGAGGGGTGAAAAAATTCGCAACCCCGAAGCCTATTCTCCCGGTGCCGTCCGCTCCATGTGCTGCCGCCTGCAGCTTGACCTGCGTGAATTGCTAAAACGCGGTAACGGGTTGTTCGGCTCGGCCGAAATGACGGGATCTCTGGGTGTTATCACCTTAAATATGGCACGGCTCGGTTATATCTACAAAGGTGACAAAACCGCCCTCTACCAGGAAATTGACCGGCTGATGGATATTGCCAAATCAACACTGGAGAAAAAACGCGTCTTCGTACAAAAAATGTATAATCGCGGTTTTTATCCCTATACGGCGCGGTATTTGCCGTTTCTACGTAACCATTTCAGCACCATCGGCGTCAACGGCATGAATGAAATGCTTCGTAATTTTACTGACGATGTGCTTGATCTGACAAGCGAAGACGGCATTCATTTAGCCCTCGAAATTCTGGAGCATATGCGCAAAAAAATCGTCAGCTATCAGGAGGAAACCGGAAATCTATATAATCTTGAAGCCACACCTGCCGAGGGCACAACATACCGTTTTGCCAAAGAGGATAAAAAACGCTTTCCTGATATTTTACAGGCCGGCTCCGAGGAAAACATCTATTACACCAACTCATCACAAATTCCGGTCGGGCATACGGATGACCCTTTCGAAGCGCTGGAACTACAAAACAAACTGCAATGCAAATATACTGGCGGGACTGTCCTACATCTGTATATGGGGGAAAAGCTCTCTTCGGGAGAAGCCTGCCGCCGTTTCGTCAAAAAAGTCATCGAGAATTACCAACTGCCCTATATTACGGTCACACCGGTATTTTCAACCTGCGAAACACATGGTTACCTGAACGGTGAACAGCCGGAATGTCCACATTGCGGCACGGAAACCAGCGTCTGGACACGTGTAATGGGATATTTCCGTCCCGTCGAAAGCTTCAACACAGGTAAAAAAGGAGAACACCGCGAACGTTGCCATTTTAAAGAGAACCAGATCGAATCAAAAAGCCTGTTCTAAAAGGAAAACACCCATGTCCGGCAAAGAGAAAGAAGACATCCTGCCGATTTACGGCACAACGCCTTTCACTTTGCTGGACTTCCCCGAACGCACGGCCTGTATTATCTGGTTTTCAGGGTGTAACATGCGCTGCGGTTACTGCCATAATCCGGAGATCGTCAAAGGCAAAGGGCTTTATGATGTTGAAAAAGTTTACGCCTTTCTTGAGCGGCGCAAACATGTTCTGGACGGTGTTGTCCTCTCCGGCGGTGAAGCGTCCTCTTATCCCGGCCTGCCAGCCTTCATCAAAAAAGTCCGAACCATGGGATATGCGGTTAAGCTGGATACGAATGGTATACGCCCCGATCTTTTAGATGCTTTTCTAAAAGACGGTTTGCTGGACTATATTGCGCTGGATTACAAAGCACCGATCGATAAATTTAAAGCGGTCACAAATGTTGCAAAATTCGGACTATTTTCCGACACGCTGGATATGCTTTGCCGACAACAACGCATTCCCTTTGAAGTCCGTACAACAGTTCATACATCCTTGCTGGATGAAGAAGATATCATCACGATCATGCGTGATTTGGAACTGCGCGGATATAAGGGGATTTATTATATCCAGAATTTCTGCGCCGATAATAATCGTCCAACCTTGGGAGATATTCCGGCGCAGAAACGTCTGCTAAACCTCAACATGCTGCCCCGTCCCGAACGCTACCAACTTCGTTTCCGCAACTTCACAGCTGCACCTGCCGCTTGATTTAAGTCAAAGCTTTCTCCCCATATCCGTATCAGGATTAAGGCGATGATTTTTGACAAAAGCAGGATAAAGCGCCATGTATGAAACAGCCTTGCGGTTTGCAGACCAGCTTTCCGCTTTAACAATTACCATTATTCTTTTCGTAATTGCGGCACTGTTATTTGAAAAACTTCGTCCCGCCGATAAAAATATACCGTTTTTCCACCGCGAAACAAAATTCGAGATTATGACAGCCTATATGATGGTTATGGTTTTCTGGCCATTAGGAAAATTTGCTTTTGATTTTTTATTTCTTGAGGTATTAACGCATAACTTCATTCATGATACCGGCTTTGCTGTTATCGGCACATGGCCGGCATGGCTGCGTTTTTTAACCTGTCTTGTCGCGCTTGATTTGCTGATTTACGCCCACCATCGTTTCGCACATGTGTTTTTATGGCCATTTCATGCCGTGCATCATGACGCTAAAAAAGTTAACTGGTCCACTTCATGGCGTTTTCATCCCGCCGAAATCCTGTTAATGATTTTTGATATGGCGATACTGTTGTGGGTCGGCTTCCCAACAGACAGTATTTTATACGCTGCCTTTGTTGTGAACATTGCATCGAATTTCAACCATTTTAATACGGACCTAAAATGGAAAGGCGTGATGAAATATCTTCTCGTCAGCCCCCATTTCCATCGTTGGCATCACGCGTTGGATCAAAAAGCGACAGACAGCAATATGTGTTTTGTCTTCCCTTTTATCGACCTGATTTTCGGAACCTATTACTGCCCTGACGAAAAACCGGAAGAATTTGGCATTTTCCACAAAGACATGCCGGATTTTTTTCTCGCAAAATGGCTGTATGCTTTTACATGGTCAGGACGCCAGATAAAAGCACTCTTTGACAGGCGGCCATAATATATTTTTCTTATAGCTTCAGTTTTTTCTGCATATAAAAGGCATAAATGACAGGCAGGAATACCAGCGTTAACAGCATGGTCGAAGCCATACCACCAACCATTGGCAACGCAATCCGACGCATCACATCCGCGCCGGGGCCGTCAGTCAGAAAAACCGGTATCAAACCGAGAATAACCGTGCCGACAGTCATCAGTTTTGGACGAAGCCTTTGGACGGCACCACGGCGAATATTATCCAGAAGTTCTGCCATCGTGTTCGGCGGAGCTACGCGCATCTCATGATCAATATATATGATCATGACAACAGCCGTTTCCGCTGCAATACCAGCCAAAGCAATAAAGCCGATCGCTACGGCCACAGACATATTATACCCCGCAAACCAAACCCACCAGAATCCGCCAATCAAGCCGAATGGGACAGACAGCATCAACATCCATGTGCGATCCCACCGTCCAAAATACAGATACAGCAAGGTCAATATCGTCAGCAAGGCTGCCGGAACAGCAAGACTTAAACGATGATTTGCCTCCTGCATTTGTTCAAACTGCCCTGATATTTTCAAACTGTACCCCTGCGGCAGTGCGACTGCTTTTAACGTATTCTGCAAATCATCCACATATGCACCAATATCGCGGTTTTCTATATCGACAAAGACCCAACCGTTTAAACGTGCGTCTTCAGATGTAATCATTGCGGGGCCATCATTGACTTGAATATGCGCAATATCCGTCAACGGTATCTGCGCACCGGATGGTGCCGAGACGAGAATATTATCAAGATCGGTAATATGTTCGCGATGTTGCCTATCATAGCGTAACATCACCGGATAACGCTCCCGTCCTTCGACAACCTCATCCAGCATCATGCCGCCCAGCACGGTCTGTATCGCCAGCTGCACATCCGTGATTGCAATGCCGTAGCGTGCAATCTTTTTCCGATCAGGAATAATTTCAACAAACTTGCCACCCTGCACACGATCAGCAACTGCGCTTCTTGTACCCGTCACTTTCAAGGCAACAGCTTCGACCTCTTTTGCCAAACCATCTATAACCGTTAAATCGTGACCGGAAATTTTAATACCCACCGGTGTGCGAATACCTGTCGTAATCATGTCCGTCCGGATTTTAATAGGATAGCCCCAGACATTTCTCATACCAGGCAACCTGACCTTCTTATCCATTTCAGCAATCAGTTTCTCGGTTGTCATACCCTTGCGCCATGTTGATGCTGGCTTCAATTCAATCCATGTTTCAATCATTGCCAAAGGTGCGGGGTCTGTCGCCGAGCTGGATCGTCCCGCCTTACCAAAGGCCTGCTTTACTTCAGGGATATTCATCAACTGCCTATTGGTTGTTTGTAGAATTTCACGCGCTTTCGCAGGTGAGACACCCGGCAAAGTCATCGGCATATATAACAAACTGCCCTCGTTCAGCGGCGGCATAAACTCCGACCCGATTTTACTCATCGGCCAAGCCGTGCTGATCAACGCGCATATCGCCAGCAACAATGTTGTTTTGCGAAAATGCAGGGCGGTATTCAAAACAGGGCGGTAACAGAAAATGAAAAAACGGTTCAAAATGTTCCGTTCTTCTGATTTGACCTTCCCGCGAATAAAAAACAACATCAGGACGGGTACAAGCGTAATTGACAAAATACTTGCCGCAGCCATTGCATATGTTTTGGTAAAAGCCAAAGGTGAAAAAAGGCGGTAAGATTGCCCCGTCAATGCAAAAACGGGAAGAAATGATGCGGTAATAATCAGCAACGAGAAAAACAATCCCGGCCCGACCTCTTTCGCAGCCTGTAACAATGCATTCTGTTGATCCTGTTTCGTTACACTCTCCGGTAAGGTGGCAAGCTTTCTATGAGCATTTTCAACCATCACGATAGCCGCATCCACCATCGCGCCAATGGCAATGGCAATACCGCCCAAAGACATGATATTTGCCGTAATGCCCTGTGCATGCATCACAACAAAAGCGGCAAAAATACCCAGAGGCAGTGTGATAATAACAACGAACGCACTGCGTAAATGCAGCAGAAAAAGAAAGATGACAACAGCGACCATCAAGCTCTCTTCCAGTAATTTATGCGCGAGATAATCGACGGCGCCCTCAATGAGCGTGCTGCGATCATAGACCGTCACAATCTCCACCCCCTCCAGCAGACCGTTTTTTATAAAGGATATGCGTTCACGGATTTTTTTGATCACATTATGCGCATTTGCGCCGGGACGCATCACGACAAAACCGCCGACGGCCTCCCCTTCACCGTTCAGCTCCGTAATACCGCGGCGAATAGACGGCCCCTCGACCACGCGTCCAATATCGGCGATTGTTACGGGAACACCATCAGTACCGACTTCCAAAACAGCCTGTTCCAGATCAGTCGTCGATTGTATATATCCGAAGGAGCGGATCATGTATTCGCTTTCCGCCATTTCAATGGTGCGCCCGCCTGTTTCCTGATTAGCTGCGCGAATGGCGTTTATTACCTTTTGCAAAGGAATACCGTAGGCATGAAGTTTATGAGGACTGATGAGCACCTGATATTCTTTCACAAAGCCGCCAACGGATGCTATTTCGGCAACACCGTCAATCGTGGCCAGTTCAAAGCGCACAAACCAGTCTTGCAGAGAACGTAACTCCTGCAGGTCATGCTGACCTGTGCGATCTACCAAAGCGTATTGAAAAACCCAGCCGACACCGGTCGCATCAGGCCCTAATTGCGGCCGAACACCTTCGGGGAGCTGGCTTGCAACCTGCGACAATGCCTCCAGAACGCGACTGCGCGCCCAATACAGATCCGTTCCATCTTTGAAGACGATATAAAGGAAGCTGTCGCCGAACATCGAAAATCCGCGAACGGTTTTTGCCTGCGGCAGACTTAACATGCGCGTAGACAGCGGAAAGGTAACCTGATCTTCAATCACTTGCGGTGTCTGCCCCGGCCATGACGTACGGATAATCACCTGCGTATCCGACAAATCCGGAATCGCGTCCAAAGGTGTGTTTTTCACGGCGAGCAATCCGGCTATGAGCAGCACAGCCGTCCCCAGCAAGACAAGAAAGCGGTTATGCGCCGACCATCCGATCACATTGGCGATGAATGATTTTGACGGGTCTTTCGTGTGATCAGTGCTTATGCGCATGATTGCCGTCCTCTATACGTGCTGTATTCATAGCAGACAAGCCGCCTCTTAACGTGCTTTCCGCATCAATCATAAACTGACCCGTCACGACAACATTTTGTCCTGCTTGCAAGCCGGATATGATTTCGGTCATCCCTTTTGCGGTAACACCGGTCTGTACATGCACTGGCCGGAAATAACCATTCCCGACATCTTCAATGACATAGGCGATATCTTTACCGTACAAAACAGCTTCCGCCGGAACGGACAGCCGCATCTTGCTGCCCGTTTCGAACATAACATGGACAAGCGTCTTCGTTTTCAGGCTGCCATCCGTATTATCAAGTAGCAGTCTGACCATCGCTGTGCGGCTAAGCGGATCCGTTGCAGGCAAAATCGTTTCGATTGTTGCCGTGAAGGTTTTGCCGGTTTCATCAAGCATAACTGTCGCATTTTCACCTTCGTGCAACATTTGCACATCCCGCAAAGGTACATGCGCCATCACCCATAGATGTTGATAATCCTGCAAAACCAAAACGGTTTCCCCCGCATTGGCAAAAGAGCCCTCACGCAAAGGGAGAGAGGCAACGACACCGTCCGCAGGGGCATGAAACGGCGTTTTTTCTGTGGCATGACCGGCTTTCTGAAGCGTTTTAATCGCCTGATTATCCATACCGTATAAGCGCAGCCGCCCTTCCGTATCGCCGATTGGCCGTCCGCTGCGCCGTCCGACGAGATAGTCAGCCTGCGCGCTCATCAAATCAGGACTGTAAAAGGAAAAAAGTAAATCACCTTTCTTGACGGTATCGCCGATGGCATCTTTTCTCAACTCCGTAATCCACCCGGATGTACGAACAGCAATAACATGTTGCTCACGCGTGCTGGCTTCTATATGACCATGAGCATCAATCCGTGCACCAAATTCATGAAGGCCGGTCGCCTCCGTTTTCACACCGAGTGCTTGCTGATATGTCGGTGCAATTTGTATCGCGCCTTCCGGGGCAGAGCTTTCTTCTTCATAAACCGGCACCAAATCCATGCCCATGGGAGATTTTCCTGGATGATCCTGACGGTAATTCGGATCCATCGGTGCGACCCAATAAAGAATTTTCCGCTCATTCTTTTCCATTGTTGTGGCGGCTGGGGCTTCATTCTCTTGCGGGGCAAGAAACATACCGCAGATCGGACAATTATCCCCCTTCTGTCCATGAATATGTGGATGCATCGGACAGATATAGGTTGCCGTATCCTCTGCCAATACCGCAGGGATTGGCAGACAAAGCATTAATAGAACACTCAATATAATAATACGCATAAAACGACTCCTATAAATTTCCAAGGTTTTCAACCGATCGGAAAAGAGTCGTTCTTAAAGGCGCAGGCGGCCTGTTTGCAAAAAGACGGGGGATTTAGATGGAATAGCAGATAGATGCCCGTAGGGTGGCCCGTGGCTATCATAAAAGCGAGCCGATCTCACAAGATCATTCGCCGCAACAATCATCCACGGAAAGGAGATTTTTTCCACCGTAAAGTCGGGCTTTGCGAGGGCGGTATCTGTATCAGCCTGTTGCAGTTCAACACCGTAGCAGTCTTTGAAGAATTTAAGGCTGTGATCGCTATCCGGTGTCTTTTGTTCGTGGCATTGTTCCGACATACCGCTACCAGCATGCGCCACACGCATAAACGGCCCACACACCATTGCGGGCGTGATCATCAGCATTATCAAGATACTACAAAGCAGTTTTCTCATAAGCTCTATTATAACAGTAAAATCAAAAGAAACACTTAATAAACGACATAAACGATGCATCAGCCCAATGCCCCAGACAGTAGTATCTTTTAGCGGATAAATGCATAAATGCTGGCGGAGAGAGAGGAATTACTTTGCTGCGACGCTCCCGCGTCTTGCAAAGTTGCAACCGCTAGGCGCGCAATATGCGCGCCAATCTTGTTGTCAAACCCTGATGGTTCTTCACCTCTTCCCTTCCGCATAATAAAATACCCCCTAAGTGGGGGCTTTTTATTATGGCGGAGAGAGAGGGA
>SBHI01000226.1 GCA_006226225.1 Alphaproteobacteria bacterium | reverse complement strand
CAAAACGGCGTTGATCTCAGCCTCTGACGGGTATTTGTCACTTTCTTCCGTGACTTCGCCTGCGGCATCATCGGTGTTGGTCGCAATCCCCCAGCACACGGTAAAACCGTAATCCTTATCCGCATCCTGCATATAGGGAACGGTCTTGGTCGCCTCCCCCAGCGCCACGGGCAGAATTCCCGTTGCCATCGGGTCCAGCGTTCCGGCATGGCCCGCCTTGGCTGCGCCCGTTAAACGGCGCACCGCCGCGACAACCTGTGTCGCGCCCATATCCTTGTCTTTGTCGATATTCAGCCAACCATTAAGCGGCAAGCCTTTGCGTTTTCGTCCCATAGACGCAAGATTTACCCCATCCGGTGCTGTTTGTGCAAGTATTTCACGTAGTAATATAGAAGATTATTATCCGTGCGCAGCGTCGGCTTCCGGCGCGGCGGCATTTTTACAGAGCGTAATGCCGCCGCGAAGTCTTTCTCCAAACGTTTTTGCGGTCTTTGAGCGTATTGTCTGATCTTCCGAATGGCCTGCAAACTGCGATAGACAGGCATTTTGCTTATCCCTTCAGGCAAATGATCCATATAATTGCCTTTTCCCAACATATCGCCCAGCAGATGAATTTTTTGCAGATCATCCAAATCCAGCCCGTCCTGATGGATCGCTATTTTCGTTTTATCATTAAAATACTCCCCCGTTCCGCAGGGGATTTTGATATCTGGCACACCGATATTTTTCGCATAGACTTTCAAGCAGCGGTCTTCATAGAAATTTCTGCGCCATGCATCATGAAAGAACTGTGTAAATCTTTGCGCCAACAGCTCCGGCGTTTCCTCATCTTTCAGCGGCATAGCAAATATCAGCGGATCTATATCCTTTTCAGGGAATTGCAGCGCCCATTCCTCTCTCATCTCCTGCCCACGCTTGGCGGAAACCGTCCGTTTGACGCTTTCTCCTACGGCAAAGGCATCCGCTTCGATGAATTTGATTTGCGTAATATAATCCTCCGGTGTCTGCATCTGTGCCAAGTTACCCGAAAGGCTGGGGATCATACCGTGAGAATCCTGCCATGCATGGCGAATTTCATGCGCCAGCGTTCCCACCAGCGTCAAATTGTCCGAAGCAGCGTTCAGGGCAACGATCTTGTATCCTTGGTAATAATAACCGCCCGCCTTGGTCTGATGATCCATTTCGATACGGATATTATTGGCATCCGCCCATTTCAACAGCTCTTTCCCCAGCGGACTTTTCGCCATCAAACGGCGGATTTCACGCAGACGCGCCTTGTCCTTTTTACGGCGCGCCGGATCCTGCGCCGCCAGCACATCATCCACATTTTCGTGAAAGGCTTTAATCATTGCTGCTGCATTTTTGGTCATGGCGTTATTGTCCTTACATCAGCCGCGGAATGGGCTTCGGCGTGGTATTCCCTTTGGCACGCTCTTTTTCTTCCGCCGCATGCAGAACCAGAAAACGATCCAGATTGCGCTGCGACAAACCGCCGATAAACTGCTCATGCGTCAGAATATCCAGCGGTATATCCTTTAAATAATTGTCTTTGCCGTCAAAACTGTTCGCCAATCTCAGGAATTGCTCTTTATCTTCAACATTCAGACCTTCATAAGGAGGCAGTTTATGATCTTTTCCGCCGCTATATTCCGTTGCTGTACCGGGTGTGCCGTCCCACTCTTCCAGTCCGGCCAGAATTTCTCCGGTATAAAGACTGCCGCCGTCATAAAAGTTCTTGCGCTCTCCTGTAGCAAAAAAACCGCAAAAACCAGCCCAGAGGGCCTCTTTCCCTTTCAGGTAATCCGGTGCCGATGCTTTTTGTTTCTCGGCAAGATCCATACACATCTGACGGAAATGGCTTAATTCAAATTCCGGATGCAGTTCTTTCCATTCCGCGCAAATCTGCATTTCATAGGCGGCGGCATCGGCCTCGATAAAACGGAATTGTTTCAGATAGGTTCCTGCATCTTTATATAATGTGGCGCAAAAACCGTTCTCCCCCTGCCACGCATGACGCAGCTCATGCGCCAGCGCAACCATCATGCGGTCATCGGGTAAATAGGCATTCAGACAAACCATTTTGGAGCCGGGAACGTAATATCCGCCCGCACCGGCCTCCTCACATTGATAATCCAGACGGATTTCAATATCGTTTTCTTCAGCCCATTTCAGAATTTCGCGGCCTGTCTTGGTTTCGGCCAGCATGTTTTTGACTTTTTCAACCCGCGCCATATCATAATCGCGCCGATCTTCCGGCTGCGCTGCGAAAACCTCATCCGCATTTTCTCTCCATGCTTTTAATATATCCGAAGCCATAATCCGCCTGCCGCCTGTCGTAAAACAATGCGTTCATATTAACATAATACTAAAATGAGGTCAATCTGCGATGCGAAAGAAGTCAGGTTCCCGTGCGGGTTTCTTCGTCATCATGTTTGGCAACATCGTGACGGACTTTCTCATCTGCCAGAAGCTCATAAACATGTGCCGCTTTAAAGAAGGTGTCATCCGCCGCAAAGCTGAGACGCGGCGTGTAGCGCAGCGTGATCTCATGGCTCAGATGCTTGCGGAAATAGGATGATGCACGGTTCAGCGCCTTGATAAAGACATCCATATCGACAATCTGTTCGCCCGGCGGCGGTACAATATAAATCGTCGCGTTTTTCAAATCAGGGCTGATACGCACTTCCGAAATGGTCACATTGTTCAGCCCCGTCAATGCAGGGTCAGACATGAAGCAATCGCGCAGTTCTGCCGACAGAATGTGGCGGATCTGCTCCCCCACGCGCAATTGTCTTTGATTTTGTGTCGAATAGCCTGACATAAAAGCCTCCGCTTTATCATTCTTTTTCCAATCATTGTCATACCATTTTATGAAAAAAAGTCAAGAAAAAAGCAGGGGTTTAATCTGACATAATCTATTGACATTCTGCATTGACGGGCGTATAAGGGCAACCTGCATGACGGCGAAACATGACAAAAGCAATCATCAGCAATATTGCTGAACATGCAAAAAAGTATTTTTTATCAACACGTTTATTCAAAACCCAATGGAGAATTCACCATGGCGAAAGCTAAAAAAGAACTGACAGCCGCTGAACTTGAGAACCTGAAAGAGGTTCCTCTGGCCCTGACCCTGAAAGGGATTGCGGAAGGTTACACCAATATTTTCTACGATGCGCCTGTAAATTTTGCAGCCAAAGTCGCACGTAAAACCGAAAATCTGACAAAACACATGATGACCGGCTTTGCCTCTGTCGTCACACTGCCGCTGGGTATCGTTGCCCGTAACGGTCTGCGCAGCTTCCACGAGTCGCTGCCCGAAACCAAAAAGAAAAAAAGCGGCAAATACAGCGGCTGGGGTAAATTCGGCGGCGTTGTCGGCGCTGGCGTATCCTGGTATCTGGCCGGTACGGCGCTTTACGGCCAAGGTCTGGCTATGGCTGGCGCGGCTGCCGTTGCAGGTAAAATCGGTATCGGTGTCGGCGCTGCTGTTGTTTCCGGTCTTTTTGTTCCGGTTCTCGGCTTTACCGCCGGTGTTCTGGCTGCCGGTGCAGTTGCCGCCGTTGCGACGAAAGTTGTGTCTCTGGCACTTGCCGCACCGCAAAACGTCGGTACGGGCTGGCGCCGCACGAAAAGCCGCTTCCAAGGCGTCAAACTGGATATTGACCAGCTGCAACCGGAACTGACACGCGACTCTCTGCAGTCCCGTTACGAAAACGAGCGTTTTCGCCGTGCAAGCTATGAAGTCGAGTATCTGCCGGAAGATGGCCAGCGCAAAATCTATGAATCGCTGAAAGCAAAATTCGATGCTGCGAAAGCAGAAAAAGCCGCTGATGCCACCGCTCCCGAGCAAACGGCAACTGCTGCTACAAAGAAAACACAAAAACACGGCCGCTAATATCTGCGCCTGTTTTTAAAAGACAAGAAAGCCCCGCCCGAAAAGCGGGGCTTTTTTTATTGCACTGCCACCGCACTTTTCTTGACATATGTTAAATATTTCTGTATATTAATGTCTTGATTTAACAGCAGGATAAAATAATGGCCGATCTCAGTTACCCTTTTCGTAAAGCCGCTTGGCACGCGACACGCGCGATTTTGCCGCAATCCGAAAAAGGATTTAAAATGCAACTTGGTGCCATCGGTGCAGCCGTGGCAGTCGGCGTTATTGGCATCGCCAATATTTCCCCTGACTCTACCCCTGTTGAGGGGCAAGACGAGCGCATCACCTCTTACGAACAGCAAATAGACCAGCTTTCCGGCTTTTACGCCAACACCGTGGAAAAAACACGCGAAGCCTGGCGCATCAGCAATATTGAAGATAAGGCAACCGCACAAACGGAAATGGATGCCGCACATGCACAATTCCAAAACACGGCGGCACAGGTTCTGGCAGGTATTTATACGGAAGACGGCATATCCGAAGATGCTGCCGCCGATTTGCTGCAACACTTCGAAGATAAGGTCGGTGATCTCTCCGGCATCGAGATCAATGGACAGCATTTCGCAGATATCGGCGATGCCGCCTTTTTACATGAGGCACAAGAAAAATACACCTATCAGGGCAACGAGCTGGAACGTGCCATGGATATTTCTCAGGCAGCCGCTGAAAGAAATGACACAGAGACCATGTTTAAAATCATGTCTCCCTTATTTGGTGTTATGGGCGTTCTGGTGAGTATTCTTCTTATGCTGCTGACAGAAGGCATCACGGGAAGAAGCCTAAACAAACTGGAAAAATTCGCACAAAACCCTGCTCCGAAACCGCGTAAAACCGGTGCCTTCAAACACTAAGCCTATCTCGCAAAGATTATAGATCCAGCAGCAAACGTTGCGGATCTTCCACAGCATCCTTGATGCGGACAAGGAATGACACCGCCTCGCGCCCGTCAATAATGCGATGATCGTAAGACAGCGCAATATACATCATCGGACGGATTTTAATCTCGCCATTCACGGCAATCGGACGCTCCTGAATTTTATGCATGCCCAGAATACCCGATTGCGGCACATTCAAAATCGGCGTGGACATCAATGATCCGAAAACACCGCCATTAGTAATGGTAAAGGTACCACCGGTCAGATCACTCATTTCCAGTTTGCCATCGCGCGCACGCGTTCCCAGATCAACAATCCCCGCCTCGACATCGGCAAAGGATTTTTTATCCGCGTCGCGCAGCACGGGCACAACCAGACCCGTCGGCGTGCTGACGGCAACACCGATATCGTAATAGTTTTTATAGACCAGATCATCACCGTCAATCGACGCGTTCACCGCCGGAAAATCTTTCAGCGCCTGAATACAGGCTTTAACGAAAAAGGACATAAAGCCGAGCTTGATACCATGACGCTTTTCAAAGCTGTCTTTATATTGCGCGCGCAAGGCCATGCAATTCGTCATATCGATTTCGTTGAATGTCGTCAGCATCGCCGCCGTGTTTTGCGCTTCTTTCAAACGCTCGGCAATACGCTGACGCAGACGCGTCATGCGTACGCGCTCTTCGCGCGGGCCTTTATCGACGACAGTCGGTGCAGCCGTCGTTTGCGGTGCTGCCTTCGGCGCAGGTTCCGCGCCGCCTTCCATATAGGCCAGCACATCACCTTTTGTCAGACGGCCATCCTTGCCCGTACCGATAATTGTGGACGGATCAAGATTGTTATCATCAACGATTTTGCGCACGGCGGGGGACAATGTTGCCGCAGCGTCATCATTTGCCGTCGGCTCTGCCGCAACTTTTTCCGCTTTCGGCGCGGCGGCTTTTTTCTCCGCTGGCGCAGCGCTGCCGGCACCGATTTCACCCAGCACCGTTCCAACCGCGACATTTTCGCCTTCCTTGACTTTGATTTCGCTGATCACACCTGCGGCGGATGCGTTGACCTCCAGTGTCACCTTATCGGTTTCCAGCTCGACCAATGGGTCATCCACCTCGACATGATCGCCGACCTGTTTCAGCCATTGCGCGACCGTTGCCTCTGTCACAGATTCACCCAGCGTCGGAACAATAATCTCTGTCGCCATTTTCTTCTTCGTCCTTTTCTCTTCTTTATTTCTTCTTTTTCACTGTCAGCGCTTCATCAACCAGAGCTGCCTGCTGCGCCAGATGGTCTTTCAACAGACCCGTCGCCGGAGAGGCCGCTTCTTTCCGCCCGACATATTGCGGACGCTGCGCCTTATGTTTCAGTTTTGTCAGTACCGCTTCAATGCGGCGGTCAACAAATGTCCAGCCGCCCATATTTTGCGGCTCTTCCTGACACCATACAATATCGGCATGCGGATATTTTTTCAGCTCTTCCGCCAACGCCTCTTCCGGGAAGGGATAAAGCTGCTCAAGCCGTACAATCGTCACATCTTTTATTTTGCGCTTATCGCGCTCTTCCGCCAAATCATAATAGACCTTGCCGGAGCACAGCACAACGCGGCGAATATCCTTATTTGCCGCCAGTTTCACATCTTCAAACAATACACGGTGAAAAGTCTCACCATTCATCATCATATCAAGGGATGAAATACATTCCTTTTTTCGCAGCAGTGATTTCGGCGTAAACACCACCAGCGGTTTGCGGAAATCGCGTTTCATCTGGCGGCGCAGCACATGGAAGAAATTGGCAGGTGTCGTGCAATTGACGATCTGCCAGTTATCATCGCCGCAAAGCTGCAGGAAACGCTCAATCCGTCCGGAGGAATGCTCGGGCCCCTGTCCTTCATAACCATGCGGCAGCAGCATGACCAGGCCGGACATGCGCAGCCATTTTTCCTCGGCCGAGCAGATGAACTGATCGATCATAATCTGCGCACCATTGACGAAATCGCCGAACTGCGCCTCCCACAAGACCAGCGCATTCGGTTCTGACAGCGAATAGCCATACTCGAAACCAAGCACACCCGCTTCGGAAAGCGGACTGTTCCACGCCTTGAAAGACGCTTTCTGTCCTTTGATGTTATTCAGCGGGATATAACGGTCTTCCGTTTTCTGATCGATCAACACGGCGTGGCGGTGCGAGAATGTACCGCGTTCACAATCCTGCCCCGACAAACGAACGGGAAAACCCTCCAGACAAAGCGCACCATAGGCCATCGCCTCTGCCGTTGCCCAGTCAAAGCCTTCTCCGCTTTCGAACATGGCTTTTTTATCTTCAAGTTGGCGGGCGATTTTCTTATTCAGATTGAAATCATCCGGTACCGTCGTCAGCGCCTTTTTCAAAGGCTCCAGCATAGTTTCAGACAAAGAGGTTTTGCCGCGGCGCGCACCTTGCTCCGCCCGTTTTAATCCGCTCCAATGTCCTTCCAGCATATCCAGTGACGGCTTGTAATTCACAGCCTGCTGGAAATCGACTTCAAGCTGACGGTTGAAATCGTCAAAAATCGCCTGCCCTTCGCCCTCTGCCAAAACACCTTCCTGCTCCAGCTGCGTCACATATTGCTCGCGCACGGTCGATTGTTTTTTGATGCGTTCATACATCAGAGGCTGCGTGAATGCCGGTTCATCGCCTTCGTTATGGCCATAGCGGCGGTAACAGATCAGGTCAATGAACACATCGCGTTTAAATTCCTGACGGTATTCAATCGCAATCCGCGCAACATGCACAACCGCTTCGGGATCATCACCGTTCACATGGAAGACGGGAGCCTGAATCATGCCCGCAACATCCGTGCAGTAAACGCCGGAGCGCGAATCGGACGGAGAAGTTGTAAAACCGATCTGGTTATTGATCACAATATGAACCGTCCCACCGATCCCGTAGCCGTTCAGGCCGGACATCATGAGTGTTTCCATGATAATCCCCTGCCCTGCAACCGCAGCATCACCATGCAGCAGCAAGCCGATGACCTGTTCTTTATTCTTGTCGCGACGCTGATCCTGCTTCGCACGCACTTTACCCGCCACCAGCGGATTAACGGCTTCCAGATGCGACGGGTTTGCCGTCAGTGACAAATGCACGACATTGCCGTCAAAATCGCGGTTACTGGATGTGCCAAGGTGATATTTCACATCACCCGATCCCTGCACTTCATGCGGTTTGGCGGAATTCCCCTGAAATTCCGAGAACACAGCCGTATAAGGCTTGCCCATCACATTGGCCAGCACGTTCAGACGGCCGCGGTGCGCCATGCCGAGAACGATTTCCTTCACGCCCAGCTGTCCACCGCGCTTCATGATCTGCTCAATTGCCGGAACCAGAGACTCTCCGCCGTCAAGGCCGAAACGTTTCGTGCCGGTATGTTTCACATGCAAAAATTTCTCGAAACCTTCGGCAGCGGTCAGGCGCTGCAAAATCGCCTTCTTGCCTTTAAGCGTAAAATCCGTCTGGTTGCGCTCGCCTTCAATGCGTTCCTGTATCCACGCCTTTTGCGCAGGATCCTGAATATGCATGAATTCCACGCCGATACGTCCGCAATAGGTGCCTTTCAGCGTCGCCAGAATTTCGCGCAATGTTGCTGTTTCAAAACCCAGCACATGATTAATGAAAATCGGACGATCGTAATCAGCTTCGGTAAAACCATAGGTTTTCGGATCCAGCTCGGGATGGTATTTGGTCTCTTGCAAACCCAGCGGATCCAGATCAGCCAGCAGATGACCACGGATACGGTAAGCGCGGATCAGTAACAGTGCATTGACGGAATCCAGCGTTGCACGGCGCAGATCGCCCGTCGAAACCGGCGCAGCAGCCGTTTTCTGGGGTGCAGATTTTGCCGCTTTCGCACCGCCTTTTGTTCCTGCTTCCGGCATGCCGTCATCACCGTTTGCCGGCAAAACAACGGCCAGTTTTTCGCTGGAGGGTGTCCAGCTTGCACCGGTGATTTCCGCCAGAATGTCGCGTTCGCTGTCGCCGATATTTTTGAAAAAATCCGACCAGTCGGCACTGACCGAGGACGGATCGCGCAAAAAACGGGCATAAAGCCCGGCAACATATTCGGCGTCCATAGAAGATAAAACGTGAAGAGGCGAAGCGGCGGCGGAAGGGGATGCGGACATTGTTCTTTTTTCCTTGGTTTTCATCAATGCATATCCGTTTTCCATGATATGCGGAACGGAAGCAGATTCATAGAGCAAATCGGAATTTTTTGAAAGGGTTTTTTCAGCAGAAAACAGCAAAAAAACGGCGGTTATTCCGCATCCGCGTCAGGCCGCAGCACATAGCCCTGCCCGCGGATGGTGTGGAGGTAGCGCGGGGTTTTTGAATCTTTTTCAAATTTGCGGCGCAGGCGTGTGACCTGAACATCGATACTGCGGTCGGAGGCCGCCATTTCGCCCTTTGCGGCCAATTCTTCACGCGAGACGACCTGCCCGGGCACGCGGGCAAGGCAGAGCAGAAGGCGACGCTCCGTCTCTGTTAGCGGTATTATAATACCTT
>SBHI01000203.1 GCA_006226225.1 Alphaproteobacteria bacterium | reverse complement strand
TATATCCATGCCCATGCGCCGCAAGGCGGGTTAAAAGGGGCAGAAATCACCTTCCGCACAAAATCCGTTGGCGCCACGGAAAACCTGTTGATGGCGGCCGCGCTGGCTGAAGGCCGTACCGTGCTGCATAACGCCGCGCTAGAGCCTGAAATTACCGACCTTGCCGATTGCCTGATTGCAATGGGGGCGAAAATCACAGGACTGGGAACAGAAACACTTGAAATCACCGGCGTTGAAAAACTTGCTGGCACAACTCACAGCGTTATTCCCGACCGGATTGAAACAGGAACCTATGCTATTGCCGCCGCGATGACGGGCGGTGAAGTGACATTGAAACACGCGCGGCTTGACCATCTGGAAGCCCTGATCCCCGTGTTGGAAGCCGCAAATGTCAGCCTAAAAGATGACGGGCATGGCAATGTCACCATCACCCGCAAAGGCAATACGCTTAATGCCGTTGACATTACGACCGCCCCCTATCCCGGCTTTCCGACCGATTTACAAGCACAAGCTATGGCGATGCTGACCATCGCCGAAGGAGCGGGTACGGTCAAAGAAACGATTTTTGAAAACCGCTTCATGCACGTGCCCGAGCTGGCACGAATGGGAGCCGATATTGCCGTTCACGGCTCCTCTGCTGTTGTGCGCGGCGTGCCGCGCCTGAAGGGAGCAGAAGTGATGGCGACAGATCTCCGCGCCTCGGTCTCACTGATATTGGCAGCGCTGGCAGCTGACGGTACAACGGTCGTCAACCGTATCTACCACCTTGACCGCGGCTATGAGAAACTGGAACAAAAGCTCGGCGCTTGCGGTGCGAAACTCCAGCGCATCGCAGCCTGATAAAAAGAAAAGAGATGCCATGACGATTGCACAGATCGCTCTTGACGACAGTCTCAACATCCGGCTTTCTCCGGAGATAGAACGCGAACGCCGGACGGCTATCGAAGACCTCCTGCACGGCAACAGTTTTGATTGCGAAACAACCGCCGCGCCCTATAACGTTACGTTATCGCTGGCCAGCCGTGCCGTAAAATTTACGCTGCAAGGCGCAGAGGACGGTGCAGAAACGGATTTTTCCGTTGCACTGCCGCCTTTTCGCCGTTTAATTAAGGACTATTTCATCGTCTGTGAAAGCTATTACAAAGCAGCACGCCGTTCCAGCCACGCCCATATTGAGGCCATTGATATGGGACGCAGGGCTTTACACGACGAGGCGGCTGCGCTATTAAAGACAAAGCTTGCGGGATATGGTGTAAAAACGGATTTGCCAACGGCACGGCGTTTGTTTACACTGATCTGTGTTTTGCATATCCGTATTATCTATTAACAAACAAGAATTTAGGTAAAGATGTCCGAAAAAGAAGACTTGATGGAATTTGAAGGTGTTGTAACGGAGCTCCTGCCCAACGCAATGTTTCGGGTTAAGCTGGAAGACAACACACATGAAATCCTTGCCCACACATCGGGGAAAATGCGTAAGAACCGTATTCGCGTGTTGGTCGGCGACCGCGTCACCGTTGAAATGACACCCTACGACCTTACCAAAGGCCGCATTACTTTCCGTCACAAATAAGCGGGTCACACGGCATGGCGCAATTGATCCTGGCCTCCGCCTCTCCAAGACGTTTACAGCTACTGGAACAGATATCTCTCCGGCCCGACAGCGTTATGCCTGCCGATATTGACGAAACCCCTTTAAAAAACGAACAACCCGCAGCTTACGCGAAGCGCATCGCACTGGCCAAAGCAGAAAAAATCGCCGCAACGGAAAAAGATGCCTATATCCTTGCTGCCGATACCGTCGTTGCTTGCGGACGGCGCATCCTGCCAAAGGCCGAAGATGAAGCCACTGCCGCCAAATGTCTTGATCTACTCTCCGGTAAGCGCCACCGCGTTTTAGGGGGGATTGCCGTTATTGCACCCAGTGGAAAAATCCGTGTAAAACTTGTCACCACCGCGGTAAAATTTAAAAACTTGTCCCCGCAGGAAAAACTGGATTATCTTGCCACGGGGGATTGGGATGGAAAGGCCGGCGGCTATGCCATTCAAGGGCCTGCTGCGGCTTTTATCCCTTTTATTAGCGGCTCGTACACAAATGTCGTCGGGTTGTCACTGCCTGAAACCCGCCAAATGCTTCACGGCTTGGGCTATAAAAACGAGGAATAAAAAATGTTCGATCTCTACATGGAAACCGTCGAGGGCCAGACACATGTCGCCGCTATCGGACAGAAAAGCCACAGGCTGGAAGATATTTTCCTCGATTACCCGCGCGGATATGCCTTCAACACACCGAAATGGGCGGAGATTTTTTACGGGCGCGTCACACAGGTGGATACGCGGCTAAATGTCGCCTTTGTCGATCTTGGTAACGGCAAGCAAGGCATGCTTCCCGCCAAACATGTCTATAAGCCAGACGGCAGTTTAAATGATATCTCTTTCCTAGTGGGCACGGGGGAATGGTTATTCGTACAGGTCAAGGCGGAAGGCCACGATACCGAAGACGAATCCTTCAAAAAACTCGCCCGCCTGACAACAAAACTCCACATTCCGGGGCGCACATTACTTTACAGCCCCAATGTTGTCGGCATTTTTTCTTCACACTGGGTTAATGAAGATCAGGAGAGTTATATAGGCCAGCAACTGACATCCCGCCATCCAAAGGGTGGCTGGGTTATCCGCCAAATGGCCGCCGATATAGAAAGCGACATCCTTATCTGTGAGGCTGACAGCCTTGTCTCCGAATGGGAAGAAGCCAAAGAAAAAGCAAAGCACGCGCATGCTGCCGATACGCCCGGTTCTGTCTGGCGGGGGCCTGATGCGATTGAACGCGCCTTTATTGACTATGCCCGCCGCGGATTAGGTCATATAGAAACAATGACCCAAAAACATCTGGAACAGGCAAAAGCTTGGGCGGTAAAATTTGCTCCTGACCTTGTGCCGAAAATCACTATTGCGCAATTTTCCCCGCAGGACCGCGTCAAATCTCTTTTCGAAGCGCATGATATTCACTCCGCCTTGCAGGAGCTGCATGAGAAAGTCGTGCCACTGCCTTCAGGCGGTAATATCGTGATTGAAAGGACGGAGGCCTGTGTCGTAATCGATGTCAATGCTGTCTATGCCGATGCTTTTCAGACCAATATGGAGGCCGCCGAGGAAATTATGCGCCAACTCCGCGTCCGCAACTTCAGCGGCATTATTGTCTGCGACATGATCGGTATGGCCTCAAAAACCCAGCGTCACCAGCTAATAGATGCTTTCGAGCTGAACGGGCGTTTTGATCCCGCCGATCCGCAGATACACGGGCTGACACGCCTGATGCTGATGGAAATCACCCGCCGCCGCCGTTCGGCATCGCTGCGCGACAAACACTCTCTGATCAGTGGTTCATTCCCCGGAAACAGATAAGCGCAGCTACATCACCGGCTTCAGCTCTTCCACACCGAAACCGGGCGGGCAGACAATATCCAGCGCATCACCATTCATATAGGAAAGGGAATGCGGTTTGCCGTCAGGTGTGACCGTTTTTAAATAGACACGGCCGCTATGACGCACCGGCACGGTTTTTAAGTTTTCTTTTGCATGATTTTCTGTCTGTGGGGCGTTCAGGGGTTTCACATGACGCGGATCTTCCGTATCCGGATCACGCAAACAAGGCTGCCCATTTGGTGTCAAAGCCTGCCGTCCGCCATCAAAACATTGGCAAACCTCGACCGTACCGAAGGGAATGCAGTCGCATTTTTCGGTGTCTTCATTTTCAAAAGCTTCAGGGTCTTCAAAGAAAATCTTGCACAGCACATCCCGCGCCGTATCCTGCATAGGCATTTCGGCAAAAGAGGATGTCACGGAAGAAAAAACAACAACACAGGCCGCCAATATCAAAAGGAAGCGTGCCATTTTGCCGTTACATGCCGCGTTTCGGGTTACGATTTTGTTTATGCTGCGCTGGCGCATCTTTTTTATCCACGGGCAGCGCGTTGTCGTTTCCCGGGTCGCCCGCCCCGTACGCGGCTGTCTTTAGCCGCGTTTCAAGACGATCGTAATAGTCACGCAGCTCCGCGATCTGTGCGTCGGTTTTTTCTTTCCAGCGCGTATCGGGGTTGGTTTTGCGATCTTCAACAATTTCCTCAATTTGCGCCCGCGCCTTCGGCAGCGTCATCCAGGGAACATCCTTGTCTTCCGTGGTTAAACGCTTATAAAGTGCTTCCGCATATTTTTGCTTTGCCGTCTCATCCATTTTTTCCGGCGCATCAGCAAACATGATACGCTGTGCAAAAGTTTGGAAACGGCGGATTGACGGCTGGTCTTTCAAGGCCTGTTCAAAACGCGTCGGGAATTCTTTAATCAGCGCCGCGCGCTGATCCCAGTCACCGGATTTAAAATCTTCCATCCAGTTTTTGACATCCTTGTTATGAGCCCGTCCGACAAAATCGAAAATCTGCTGTTCCGGCTCTGTTCCGTTATCATAGGTCGGGCGCGCTTTTTTTGCCGCCTCAGCAATGCGTTTCTGGAAGTCGGGATTGCTGTGCACCATTTTGGCACGCATTTTCAGCGTTTCCTCATCCAGATCGGCAGGCATCACCGGCCCGGCCAGCTCTTGCGGCATCAAAATCGGCTGCTGATTTTTGCGTAATGTGTGCAGCGGCTGCTTCCAGTGATCTTCATCCTCGGTTTTCAACAAAGCCACAAGTTCGTCTACAGTTTTATCCAGATATTCCGCCGGATCATAACGCAAATCAAAAACGATATGTTCGTTGGCGTAAGATGCGTTCTGCGCAACCGCCGTCGCCATCATATGCTGGGCAACGAAATTGCCGCGCTGCGGCGCGTTGCTATAGGCAAAAACGCTGTTTTCCTTGAGGAAGGTTTCAACATCATCCTTGCCGCGCATCTTCATCATCTGATCCCAGATTTCCGGCGCCTCTTTTTTCAGTTTCCGCGCAACTTCCAGCGTTGCCTCAATATCAGCCATCGCGTCATGCGCGGTTTCCTCATTCAGCCCAATGCCGTTTTGTCCACAGACTTTTAAAAGCGAGATCGACACACTGCCAAAGCTGTTTTTTTCCTCCAGCGTTAGCACATCCGGCGCGTAAATATGCACAGCCTTAACGAAATTCAGAACATCGGATTTACTGTTGCGCGGCTCGCCCCAATTTTTCGCGGAAGAGGTCAGAAACGGCTCTTCCAAATTCTGGTGCAGTGCGTTCTGCAAAACAGGCTCATCAAAGCGCAGGCTGTTATAACCCCAGAAAGTCAGCGGCCAGTCTTTGTCATTCAGCCATGATTTCAGCTCGGCGACAAATTCGAACATCGAGGTTTTTTCATCTTCCAATTCCTCGTCACCAAAACCTGTCGTCAACAAGGCGCCGGGAGAGGGCACAATCCACGGGTTACGGCGGGCGCGAATTTCCTTACGCTCGATTTCGTTCAAATCATCATCGGTGTAAATCATACCGATTTGAAAAATTTGGCCGAAATTACGGTCAAGATCCGAGGTTTCAAGGTCGTAAAAAATATGGCCCATAGGTACCTCCCGCGGGGAATGGCTATAAATCAAGTCATTTTTAAAAGTTGTTTAGCATAACATACAATAATGCTTTTGGAAACCTGCAACTTCGTGTTAAATAGAAGTCCAAAAAAACCGCGAAAAGAGGGAATAGAAACACGTGAGCGCGAAAAAATGGACGCCGACAAGCTGGAAAAAACATCCGGCGCAGCAATTGCCGGAATATCCGGATAAAAGCCAACTGGAGGAAACCCTGCGTTTCCTAAAAAACATGCCGCCGCTGGTCTTTGCGGGGGAAAGCCGTGATTTGAAAGATAAGCTGGCCAAAGTTGCCGATGGAAAAGCCTTCCTGCTGCAAGGCGGTGACTGCGCCGAGAGTTTCGCTGAATTTCATCCCCAGAACATCCGCGACACTTTCCGCGTATTACTGCAGATGAGCGTTGTTTTGACCTATGCTGGCGGGTTGCCGGTCGTAAAAATGGGGCGCATGGCGGGGCAATTTGCCAAGCCGCGCTCCAGCGATGTCGAAGTAAAAGACGGGCTGACGCTTCCCGCCTATCGCGGTGATATCGTCAATGCGCTGGAATTTTCCGAAAATGGGCGCAGTCCCGACCCCAACCGTATTTTGCAAGCCTATAATCAGGCAACGGCAACACTAAACCTGCTGCGCAGTTTCGCGCGCGGCGGTTATGCCGATTTGCACCGTGTAAAAAAATGGATTCTTGATTTCGCAAAAGACAGCCCCGAAGGCGAAAGATATATGCGCGTCGCCCGTGAAATCGAACATGCGCTCGCCTTCTTGTCGGCAATCGGGGCAGACACCGCCAGCGCTGCCGCCTTGCGTGAAACCGACTTCTTTGTCTCGCATGAGGCGCTGCTGCTGCCTTATGAAGAGGCGCTGACCCGTACCGATTCTACAACCGGTGACTGGTACGATGTGTCCGCACACTTCCTGTGGATCGGTGACCGTACCCGCCAGCCTGATGGCGCACATGTCGAATTCCTGCGCGGTGTCAAAAACCCAATCGGTATCAAATGCGGCCCGTCTTTAAAACCTGACGAGCTGATCAAGCTGATCGATACGCTGAACCCGAAGAACGAGGCCGGACGCATCACGCTGATTTCCCGTTTTGGTGCGGGTGAGGTTGAAAAATATCTGCCAAAACTGATCCGCAAAGTTAAGCGCGAAGGTCGCAGCGTTGCATGGATTTGTGATCCGATGCATGGCAATACCGAAAAATCATCCAGCGGATACAAAACCCGCCAATTCGATAACCTGATGACGGAAATCACACAATTTTTCGATATCCATCAGGCAGAAAAATCATGGCCGGGCGGCATCCATCTGGAAATGACCGGGCAGGATGTCACGGAATGCACGGGCGGTGCCGATGCTATTCGTGATGAAGATTTATCCCAACGCTACCACACGCATTGTGACCCGCGCCTTAATGCGCGGCAGGCGATTGAAGTCGCGTTTCAGGTCGCGGAAAAACTTCGCGAACTGCGCGGCAATGACGAAGATTGGGGACAGGCAGCGTGTTAAAGATTGCGCTGGCGCAGCTGAACCCGGTTCTTGGCGCCCTAAAAGAGAATGCGGAGAAAATCCTTTCCACCTGCCATGATCTGATGGGCAAGGCCGATCTGATTGTTTTTAATGAGCTGGTACTGACAGGCTATCCGCTGGAAGACCTGACGCGCAAGCCGTTCTTTATTAACCGCGTTCATGCCTATGTCGACCGCATTCTTGAAAACCTACCTGACCATCATCCGGCTTTAGCTCTCAGTACGCCGTGGCGGGCCGTAGACGGTAAGCTTTACAATGCCATTCTCTTTATCGAGAACCGTCACATTACTGCCGTCCGCCCAAAACACGAGCTGCCCAATTACGGCGTGTTTGACGAGGTACGTATTTTCGATGCGGGGCCGCTGCCCGAGCCGGTGAATTTTAAAACCTACCGTCTCGGCCTGATGACCTGTGAAGATATGTGGAAGCCTGCCGTCACCGAACATTTGCGCAAGACAGGCGCAGAAATCCTAATCGCCGCCAATGGCAGTCCGTTTGAAATCGAAAAATTTCATATCCGCGTTGACCATGCCAAAAACCGCGTAAAAGAAAGCGGATTGCCACTGATTTATATCAACCAGGTCGGCGGACAGGATGAAATCGTCTTTGATGGCGGCTCTTTTATCTTGGATAAAAACGGGGAACAGGTTTTGCTTTGTCCCGCACACTCTGAACATGTCGCCATCACGTCATGGGCGCCTGATCCGGAAAGCAATGCGCGGCGCATACTGGCCTGTACCGATGCACCAGCCTCCGTTCCGCTTTACGACGATATGCAGGGAATTTATCAAACCTTACAACTCGGCCTGCGCGATTATGTGGAAAAAAACGGTTTTTCCGGTGCGCTCATCGGATTATCCGGCGGCATTGACAGCGCCTTAACGGCCGCGCTGGCTGTTGACGCACTGGGCGCGGAAAACGTCCTCTGTGTTGCCATGCCGTCCCCGCATAGCAGTGACGACAGTTTAAAAGACGCAAAAACCTGCGCCATGCTGCTGGGGATCAAACTGGAAAATGTGCCGATTGAACCCGCAATGGAGGCTTTGACCGCTATGACGACGCCGCTGGCTTCCGTCGAAGGTGTAACAGCGGAAAATATTCAGGCGCGTAGCCGCGGCATGTTTTTGATGACACTCTCCAACGCGACAGGATATATGGTGCTGTCCACCGGCAATAAATCGGAAGGGGCGGTTGGCTATGCCACACTCTATGGCGATATGTGCGGCGGTTATGCGCCGCTGAAGGATGTTTATAAAACGCTGGTCTATGCACTGGCACGCTGGCGCAACGGCAACTATCCTGATTTTTCACGCGGGCCGCAAGGGCGCGTCATTCCCGAAACCATTCTGACCAAACCACCAACAGCGGAACTTCGCCCGCACCAGACAGATGAAGACAGCCTGCCGCCCTATGAAGAGCTGGATGATATTCTTTATTGCCTAATTGAAAAGGAACTGGGGCTGGACGACATTACCGCCCGCGGGCATGCGCCCGAACTGGTCAATAAAATCTGGCACCTACTGGACAGTGCAGAGTATAAGCGTCGTCAAGGTGCGCCCGGCATTAAAATCACACCCAAAGCTTTCGGACGCGACCGCCGCTATCCGATTACCAACCACTTTATCTCTCTCCTCGACGACGCAGCATAAAAGAAAACGCCGCCCGCGGAAAAACGGACGGCGCTTTAGCACGAGATATTGTGGAACTGTTATCAGGCAGCCTCAACCATATCCTGGAATTGACGGCGCATTTTGCGCTCGACTTCTTTCGGATCTTTCTGGTACAGCGCATACATTTCCTGCGCATAGGGATCAGGCAGGATATCTTCACGGTCTTCGCGCAGGCCTTTTAATGTTTCCTTCGCGATATGTTCGGGAGATACTTTCGACATATCGATGTCGCGCGCCATGTCCGTATCGACCGGGCCGGGGTAAACACCAAAAACTTTCGTGCCTTGCAGGCCAAGTTCTGTCCGCGCCTGCATCAACAGAAAGTGCATCGCTGCCTTAGAGGAGGTATAAGTGGAAATGCCTGGGAAAGGCAGGAAGCCTGCAATCGAAGACACGCCGAGGAAACCGCCGCCGCCGTTATTTTTCAAAATCGGCGCAAAAGCGTTCAAAAGTGCGAGTGGGCCGAAATAGTTGACTTCCATTTCACGGCGGCCGCGTGACGGTGCATCTTTATCCAAAAGCGATCCTGCTTCCAGAAGACCGGCATTGCTGATAAGCAATGTTACATCTTTTGCTTTTTCCGCAGCGGCACGGATATCGGCGGGGCTGGTTACGTCAAGGCGAAGCACTTCGAGCCTGTCCGGATGTTTACCAAGAAGCTCTTTC
>SBHI01000084.1 GCA_006226225.1 Alphaproteobacteria bacterium | reverse complement strand
GCCGTAATGGCGGCAAGGCGTTTTTCCGCCGCTTTGATATAAGCTGTTTCGCGCTCAAGCCCGACATAGTTGCGGCCCAGTTTCTTGGCAACCGCGCCGGTCGTGCCGGTGCCGAAAAACGGGTCAAGCACCGTGTCGCCGACCTCGGTCGAAGACAGAATAACGCGGTACAGCAGGGATTCAGGCTTTTGCGTCGGATGCGCCTTCTTGCCGTCTTCATCCTTCAGCCTTTCGCCGCCGTTGCAGATCGGCAAATTCCAGTCACTGCGCATTTGCAGATCGTCATTCAGGCTTTTCATCGCGTCATAGTTAAAGCAGTATTTCGCATCCTGCGATTTGCTCGCCCAGATCATGGTCTCATGTGCATTGGTAAAGCGGCGGCCGCGGAAATTCGGCATCGGGTTGTTCTTGCACCAGACGACATCATTCAAAATCCAGAAACCCAGATCCTGTAAGATCGCGCCGACGCGGTAAATATTGTGATAACTGCCGATCACCCACAGCGTGCCGTCATCTTTCAAAACCTGTCTTGCGGCGCTCAGCCATTCGCGCGTGAAATCATCATAGGCCTTCAGGCTTTCAAACTGATCCCATTCCTCCGTCACGCCGTCAACATGGCTGTTGTCGGGGCGGTGCAATTCACCGGACAGTTGCAGATTATAGGGCGGGTCGGCGAAAATCATATCAACGCTGCCTTTCGGCAAACCGTTCATGATCTCGGCGCATGAGCCCTGATAAATCGTGTTCTTTTTCAATGGAATGTTTTTAGACTTTGTCATGATACGTTATCTCCACCCTCACTATTAATGATGATGGAAATCACGGAATCCGTCAACAGTTAATTTTTCTTATAATTCAGATACTTATATTTTTTTGTTGAAGTAATGACTCATGAACTGGCGCAAAAGAGCGGCGATGATGCGCCGTTACGCCATGCTGTTTTAATGCCTCCATATGTGTTTTTGTGCCGTATCCGGCATTGCTGTCCCAGCCATATTCCGGATGCTCTTCGGCCAGACGGCGCATCAGCGCATCGCGGTGTTCTTTTGCAATGATGGAAGCGGCTGCAATAGAGAGAGAGGTCTGGTCGCCTTTGATGACTGTCAGGGTTTTACAGGGCAGTTTCGGGGCGCGGTTGCCGTCAATCAGCGCATGGTTGCAGAAAGATTGTTCCCGTAATCCTTCAAAGGCGCGGGTCATGGCAGTCATGGTGGCGTTCAGGATATTGATACGGTCGATTTCCTCCACGCAGGCTGCGCCGATGCTGAAAACGGAAAATTCCCGGATGGCGGCGGCGATGCGGGCACGTTTTGCAGCACTCAGTTTTTTGCTGTCGCGGATATGGCCGGATAATTCCGGCGGCAGCGGACGCGGCAGAATAACGGCGGCGGCGATGACCGGCCCGGCCAGCGGCCCGCGTCCGACCTCGTCAATGCCGCAGACGGCATCGCCATCACCAAGTCCTTGCCGGACAAGGCTGTCTTCAATCGAGAAATCAGGCAGGGACATTATTTCTTATCCGCTTTTTTATCAGCTTTCTTGGAGGCGGCTTTTGCAATCAGGCGCATCCGCGGACGGAAGTTGAAAAAGAATTTTTCGACTTTGAAGCCGTGACGCTCCAGCAGTGTCTCGACACCTTTGCGGGAAAAATAATGCAGAACCGCCGGTGGTGCGACGACTTTCCATCGTGCGAAATTGGACGGGATCATGAAATGATTGCCGTCCGGTGTTTCCAGATAAACCACACCGCCGGGTTTCAGCACTTTCTTCAAGGCTTCGATAAAAGCATTGGGGTCAATGGATTGTTCCAAACCGTGTTCGATATAGACGATATCGGCCTGTTCGCCTTTTTTGGCGTATTTTTCAAGCGTTGTCTGCGTGAAATGGTCTTTGCTGAGGCTTTTCTTTGCCGCTTTAATCGGTTGTTCGCGTGTATCAATACCGCTTGCTTCAAGATCGAGGGAGGCCGCGGCAATGACCGAATAACCGAAGCCGCATCCAACACCCAGGAAGTCTTTCCCTTTGGTCAGTTCCATCAAGCTGCGAATGCGTTTTTCATGGCGTTTGGCCTCTCGCTCGGCATTGCTTGGCGGTACAAGTTTTTCATTATATTTTTCATGGAATTTCTCCATGAATTCGGGATTGGGATAGGGGTCGGCAACGGCGCTGCCGCATTTCAGGCAGCCGACAAGCGTGAAGCCGTATTTCTCACCGAGGTAATAATAATCTTCAAACGGTGTCATACAGGCATGGCAAAAAGAGAGCGGAAGCTCGTCTTCTGCCGGAGCATCCGCAACGGCTTCGTCCGTCGTGTCGCTGATTTTCTCTTCACTTAACTTGCTGTCTGTCATGGACGTCGTCCTGTCTGTGCTTTACGGTCTCTTGCAATTATCTTACGGCGGGCTCCCGTTTTATTCAAGAAAAAGCAAACACTAGGACAAAAAACAGGAAGAAAAGAAAAGGGCCGGAATGTAAGAAGGGCAGCACCGGATTGGCACCGCCCTTTGTCGTCATATTCCCGCCTTAGCTGGCGAGGTTATTTCCCCGCACGGGTACCGCGATGCGGTGGTTTGCGCGGCGGCATTGGTTTGTTTTCGTTATCCGCGTGTTTTTCGGCGGCTTTGGCAGACGCGCCGGACATCATTTCTTTTGCCATCCGGCGATGGCGCGCGCCGAAAGAAAACTCGTTGAAGACATGGCTGATATCCTTGTCCCATTCGTTTTCGTATTTTTTCTTCATGACATCAGATTGTGTCAATCCGGTATTGACAATGTCGTGCAGCGGTTTCAGATAGACACCTTCATGCAGCCCGTCCTCATTTTGGATATTGCGGTTGCGCAGACCGAGCTCGGCCAGCTCGACGAGCTTTTTCGCGATATCCTGTACCGTGCCGTCCTTAAACGGAGTCTGTAGTCCGTCTTGGGGCGCATGGCTGCGCAGAAATTCGCGGTCTTCTGCTGTCCAGTCCTTGATCAGCTCATAGGCTTTGTCCAAGGCTTCGTCGTCATAGAGTAGGCCGACCCAGAAAGCGGGCAGGGCGTTGATCATTTCTTCCGATGCGCCGACATCGCATCCGCGCATTTCCAGCCATTGGCGCATACGCACTTCGGGCCAAATCGTGTTGATATGGTTGAACCAATCATTCAAGGTCATATCATGTTGGTCTTCCAGACCGGGGATAGGCCCGTTGACACAGTCCATGAAAGAGACGGGCTGTTCAATCCACATGAAATGGTCATTATGGTAGATACCAAAGACCGGCATTTCGTTCAGGATGAAATCCGTATAGCGGTCAAAGCCGAAATCGTCTTCAAAGGCAACGGGCATCATGAATCCGTAGCGTCCGTCGGCGGCGTTATGGGTGATGCGGCTGCGGGTGCTGGCGCTGTCGGAGAGCTTGCCGTCTTCAAAAGGGGAATTGGCAAATATCGCGGAGGCGATCGGCTGCAGGGACAGACCGACACGCAGTTTTTTGACCATGTCGTCTTCGCTGGTATAGCCGAGATTAACTTGTGTCGAGCTGGTCGCAACCATCAGCTTGCGTGCTGTTTCGAAATGGTTTGATTTAAAAAAGTTGTAGAAAGTTTCAAAGCGCGAAAGCGGCATCAAAGGTGCCTCATCCAAAGTCATGGTCGGATGGTATCCCAGCCCCAGCACATCCATGCCGTTTTCTTCACAGGCCTCCAGCAATTCGCCGAAATGGTTCTTTGTCTCATTGGCGACATCATGCAGATTATGGAGGGCGGCGCCTGACAGTTCGATCTGACCGCCGGGTTCCAATGTGACGCTGGCGCCGTTTTTTTCAAGACGGATCAGATTCTCGTCCTCGTAGAACGGTGTCCAGTCATGATGGTCACGCAGATGTTCCAGCAGGTCTTTAATGCCCGGTTTACCGTCTTTACCTTCATAGGGGACAACGGCGTAATTATCTTTGTAAAAAATGATTTTTTCATGTTCCGCGCCAATGACAAGATCTTCTTTGGCTGTGCAGCCCTCTTTGAACCATTCGACCAGCACCTTGCGGTCCTGTAATTTGTCATTGTAATTATGCGACGGTTTTGCCATGTTGATTACTCCATTACCTCTATCAAACAATTTAAATATTGTTGAATATTCCGGACGCCGTAAATTTCCGGACATTCATTCTTGACCATAATTATTTTTCATGTCAACAGGGTTTGCGAAAAAAAATCGCAAAATATCCAATTTTATGAAATACTTGGGAGTATATGTAAATTAGAAGTACTTATGCAAAACAGAGAGGTAGATGGATTTGAGATTGCGCAAATCCTGTAGCCGGATGTGTTCGTCAATTTTGTGCATGCTTTCGCCGACAGCACCGAATTCGATGACGGGACAGTAATTGGCAATGAAGCGCGCATCGGATGTGCCGCCTGTTGTGCTTTTCTCGGGTGTGTTGCCTGTTGTCTCTGCGGCTGCTTCGGCGATGATGGCGGTCAGGCTGTTTTCACCGGTGAGAAAGCTTTCACCGCTGATGGAAATATCCAGATGATAGGGAATGCCCGTTGCAGCCAGCGTATCGTGCAAAAGTTTGGTCAGTGATTCGCCGCTGTGTAGGTCATTAAAGCGGATATTGAATTTTGCCTGCGCCTTTTCAGGGATGACGTTATCGGCAGTATTGCCGACATCAACCGTCACGATTTCCAAATTGGAGGGCTGGAAAAATTCCGAGCCTTCATCAAGCACTAGCGCATCCAGCGCGGATAGCAGTGTGACCAGTTTTGGCACAGGGTTGTCCGCCAGATGCGGATAGGCAACATGGCCTTGCGTGCCTTGCACGCTGAGTCGTCCTGTCATGCTACCGCGCCGTCCGACCTTCATCATTTCGCCGAGTGTTTTGGGATTGGTCGGTTCGCCGACAAGGCAGTGATCTGGTATTTTGTTTTCTGTTTCAAGCCATTGCAGCATTTTCTTTGTGCCGTTTAAGGCCGGACCTTCTTCATCGCCGGTGATCAGCAGGCTGATTTTTCCGGAGGAACGATTGTTTTGTTCCGCAATAAAATCCGCTGCAGCAGCTACAAAGGCGGCAATACCGCCTTTCATGTCGGAAGCGCCGCGTCCGTAAAGCTTGTCATCATCAATAATGCCGGAGAAAGGATCATGCTGCCAGCTGTCTGTATCACCGGGCGGTACAACATCGGTATGTCCGGCGAAACAGAAATGCGGTTTGCCGTCACCCCATTCGGCATAAAGATTGTCGACATCCGGCGTGCCGGTTTCGGAGAAAGGCAGACGGGTGCAAGAAAAGCCCAATGCGGTCAGCATATTCTCCAGCACATCCAGCGCGCCGCCTTCGGCGGGAGTGACACTGGGGCAGCGGATCAGTGCTTGCGCAACGGCAACGGGATCTGTGAAATCAAGCGCGGAGGAGTTCATTGATCGATGTCTTCGAGCGGGTTTTTTCATCAACGCGTTTGACGATCACAGCGCAGTAAAGGCTGGGGCCTTGCGTGCCGTTCGGCAGAGGTTTGCCCGGAAGCGCGCCCGGAACAACGACAGAATAGGGCGGTACATGCCCCATAAACACTTCGCCGGTGCTGCGGTCGATGATTTTTGTGGAGGCGCCGATAAATACGCCCATCGACAAGACGCTGCCGGTACCGATAATGACACCTTCCGCCACTTCGGAACGTGCGCCGATAAAGCAATTGTCTTCGATGATGACGGGCGCGGCCTGCAAAGGTTCTAACACGCCGCCGATTCCCGTACCGCCGGAGATATGGCAGTTCTTTCCGATCTGGGCGCAGGTGCCGATGGTAGCCCATGTATCAACCATTGTTCCTTCATCGACATAGGCGCCGAGATTGACAAAGCTGGGCATCAGCACGACATTCGGTGCGATATAGGCGGAATGGCGCACGGTACAGTTTGGTACGGCGCGGATGCCGGATTCTGCGAACATCGCTTCATCCCAATCAGTAAATTTCGACGGGACTTTGTCATACCATGTGCTGCCGCTTGGGCCGCCGTCGATCGGCATATTGTCATTCAGGCGAAAGGACAGCAGAACCGCCTTTTTTAACCATTCATGGACACGCCAGCCATGCTCTCCGTCCGGATCGGGCGTCGCGATGCGCAGTTCACCGCTGTCAAGCCGTCCGAGAACCTCGATGACGGCCTCGTCAATTTCCGCGTGGGTTTCCTGAGAAATTTGATTGCGAATTTCCCAACCGTTTTCAATAAGTTGCTGGAGTTTTTTCATTTGAAATACTTAATTTTCTTTGCGTGTTAACCTGTTTTTACTTTCTCCTGTTTTATGCTATAAACAGAGTTTGTTCCAGCAAAAAAGGGAAAAAACGTGCAAAAGATTTGTGTAATCAACGGCCCCAATCTGAATATGCTTGGCAAGCGCGAACCCGATATCTACGGGCATGAGACGCTGGCCGATATCGAGGCGCTTTGCCAAAAGGAAGGCGAATCTCTTGATTTGTCCGTTTCTTTTTTCCAGTCGAACGGTGAAGGGGAGATTGTCGGCAAAATCCAGAGCCTGCTGGAAGGAGGCTGCGATGCGCTGATTATCAACGCTGCGGCCTATACCCATACCTCCGTTGCAATCGCCGATGCGCTGGCAATGTTGACGGTTCCGGTGATCGAGGTTCATCTGTCGAATATCCACAAGCGCGAATCTTTTCGCCACCATTCTTATATCTCCGCGCTGGCGGCGGGCGTGATTTGCGGTTTTGGATCAAAGAGTTATGTTTTGGCGTTGCATGCGGCCAAAAATCTGTTAGAACAGAGAGCTTAAAAAATATAAGAAAAAACTTTTCTAAGGAGCAGCTTGAATGGCACCGATGAAGATTGACAGCGAAATGATCCGCTCGCTTGCGGAACTGCTGGATGAAACAGGTCTGACCGAAATTGAGGTCTGCGAAGGCGATAAAAGTCTGCGCGTGACACGTGGTCAGGCTGTGCAGTCTGTTGTTGCGGCGGCACCTGCGGCGGCGAATGTTGCCGCACCGCAAGTTGTTGATGGTGGCGCAGCTGCTGCTGCCCCCGGTGGATTTGACAGCCATCCCGGTGCAATCAAATCACCGATGGTCGGCACGGTATATCTGCAGCCCGAGCCCGGTGCACCGTCTTTTGCGCAAATCGGCGATACGGTCAAGGAAGGCGATACGCTGATGATTATTGAGGCGATGAAAGTCATGAACCCGATGAAAGCACCGAAATCAGGAAAATTGGTACAGGTTTTGGTCGAGAACGCCCAGCCCGTCGAATTCGACGAAGTGCTGATGGTCATCGAATAAGCGGACGGGTTGTATTATGGCCGTCGCCAAACATGTCGAAAAAAGCGTTTCTTGCAAGGTAAATCCTGTCATGTTCAAAAAAGTTCTGATCGCCAATCGTGGAGAAATCGCCCTGCGTATCCACCGTGCCTGTTGCGAAATGGGCATTGAAACTGTTGTCGTGCATTCGACGGCGGATGCGGACAGTATGGCGGTACGTCTGGCTGATGAAAGCGTTTGTATCGGGTCACCGCCCGCCCGCGAAAGCTATCTGAATATTCCGGCGATTCTGACAGCGGCCTCGCTGACCAATGCGGATGCGATTCATCCCGGTATCGGCTTTTTGTCCGAAAATGCGGAATTTGCCCGCATGGTGGAGGAGCACGGCTTTACCTTTATCGGTCCGACGCCCGAACATATCGAACAAATGGGCGATAAGGCTGTGGCGAAAAAGACGGTGGCTGATCTCGGCCTGCCCGTCATTCCCGGATCCGACGGCGTTATTCGCGATATCGCCGAAGCAAAAGCCGTTGCCAAGAAAATGGGTTTTCCCGTTTTGATTAAAGCCGTCGCCGGCGGCGGCGGGAAGGGGATGAAGGTCGCCCCGACGGAAGCGGATTTTGACAATGCCTTTAAAATGGCCTCCAGCGAGGCGAAAGCGGCTTTCGGCAATGGTGATGTCTATATCGAGAAATTCCTGAAAGCGCCGCGCCATATTGAAATTCAGGTGATCGGCGACAGCCACGGCAATGCCATTCATCTGGGAGAGCGTGACTGCTCGATCCAGCGTAGTCACCAGAAAGTGATTGAAGAAGCGCCGTCACCCGCTCTGACGGAATCGCAGCGCAAGGCAATCGGCGAGCTGGCGGCTGATACGGTACGCCGCATGGGTTATCGCGGCGTGGGAACGATTGAATTCCTGTATGAAGACGGGCAGTTTTATTTCCTTGAAATGAATACGCGTCTGCAGGTGGAGCACCCGATTACCGAGATTATTACCGGCATTGATCTGGTGCGCGAGCAGATTCGCGTTGCGGCGGGGATGCCGCTATCCTTCAAGCAGGAGGATATTACGTTCCGCGGTCATGCTTTTGAATGCCGGATTAATGCGGAACATCCCGAAACCTTTATCCCATCGCCGGGACGCATTACCAAATACCACCCGCCGGGCGGTTTGGGTGTGCGGATCGACAGTGCTGTCTATGAAGGTTACAAAGTACCGCCTTATTACGACAGTCTGATTGCGAAAATGATCATTCGCGGCACCAGCCGTGAAGAATGTCTGATGCGGATGCACCGCGCCTTGAAGGAATGTGTGATTGCGGGGATTGAAACCAATCTGCCGCTGCATGCGCGTATTCTGCAGCATGAGGATTTCCGCAACGGTGATTTTGATATTCACTGGCTCGAAAACGAGTGTCTCGGTAAAGAATAAGACCTTAAAACACGCTTACATTTTCCGTGTGCGGACAAAGCTGCGCAGGCTTTGCTGACGTCTTTTTCCGGCTTCGGCTTTTTCTACGCGCAAGGCGGCGGCTTGCTTTTGCTCCTTGGCGGTTTTTTGAACGCATTCCAGCACGGCATCGTCATTGGTCAGCTCTGCATAGCGGATCATAGAATTCCCTGCCGTATCTTCCAGCAGCATGGAGGCCTCATGCTGGGTAAAAACCGTCAGCAGCGCCATATTTTTATCCATGATGGCCTGAAAAGCAGCGCTGCGTCCCAGATTATTGGGTTTGTCGATATCCGCGCCTTTTTCCAGCAGCAGCCTGACGGCTTCGACAGCGAAACTGCGACGGGCGGTCAATTCATTCATATCATTTTCATCGGCAAACATCGGCGCGCGCGCAGCCCAGATCAGCGCAGTATCACCGAGCATGTCAGCGGCATCGGGATTGGCACCCCATTCCAGCAATTGCAGCATCTTGACGTAGTCGGCCTCTTTGATGGCACCCAACAAATCATTATCAAGATTATCTGTGCTCATTTTTTCATTCCTCTTTTAATATAATTTCTCAAATTGGTATGACGCGCACCGAAAGCGGGCTTTTTCTCCGATTGGACGGCGGCAGGGGCGGCGCTTTCGACATCGCCGCTTAAGGTATAGCTCAGCAGAAAGGAATGGATGGCAATGTGAAAATCCTTCCATTTATCCGCATAATACATGGCATTATGGCCTTGGTTATTCACAGCCGTTACATCGGCATCACGGTCAATCAAGGCGCAAATGATATTCAGGGCGTTGCGTTCATCTTTGATGATTTCAATCGCACGCATCAGCGGCGTATTGCCGTCGCGGTCAGGGG
>SBHI01000182.1 GCA_006226225.1 Alphaproteobacteria bacterium | reverse complement strand
AAAATCCTCGAATTGCAGGACGGCTTTCGGATAAAGCTCTTTCACCGCATCAATAAATTCATCCATCAGTTCCAGATAGGCGGCGCCGCGTAATCTTTCGGCGCGGTGTCCGGGGTAAAGCGGATCGGCAAGCAGGCTTTTGTTGTTGGTGCCCATATCGAACATCACAGGTAGGCTCTGCCGTGGAGCGATTCCGCCCAATGCACTGTAAAGCGACAATTTGCCATTCGGGATTTCCGCCCCGTTTGCGCCCAAATCACCAAGGCCAAGAATGCGTTCTCCATCCGTGATGACAATGGCGCGGATATCTTTTTCCGGCAATGCACTCAGTTTCTCTTTTATCTTTCCTTTATCTGCGGGCGTGATATGCAGTCCACTGACTTTGGGAAAAATATGCCCTGCCTTCAGGCAGGCCTCGCCAACGGTTGGGGTGTAGACCAGCGGCATGACCTCTTCCATATGGTTCTGGAAGGTCTGGAAAAACAGATCTGTGTCGCGTTGTTTCAGATTGGAGAGATAGAGGTATTTTTCGATATCGCTGTTTTTCTGTGCAAGGGCCTCCATCACCGCATCTGTGCGGGCGGTGTTGTTCTGTGCGCTCTTATTCTCGGAAGAAAAGAGTTTTTTGACAGGCGCCGCAAGAGTATTAAACAGCTTTTTCATGAACCGGCTTTCTTTATAATATAAAGACGGATTTATTGTGACATGAAACAGGAAAAGAGAAAAGGGGCGGAAAATGGCCGTAACAATTTATCCTTTTGACGGGTTGGGGCAGTTCAAAAACGACTGGCTGCATGCGCGTTATCATTTCAGTTTTTCGGAATATCATAACCCCAACCGTATTGGTTTTGGCACATTAAGGGTCATTAATGATGATATTATCCAGCCGCAGAGCGGTTTCGGTATGCATCCGCACCGCGATATGGAGATTATTACCTATGTTCGCAAGGGCGCGATCAGCCATGAGGATAATCTTGGCAATAAAGGTCGCACGGCGGCAGGGGATGTGCAGGTGATGAGTGCGGGCAAGGGCATCCTGCATGCCGAGCAGAACGCGGAGGATGAGGAAACCAATCTGTTCCAGATATGGATTACGCCGCGTGAAAGCCGTGTGCAGCCGCGCTGGGATATGCGAAAATTTCCAAAAACGCCTGTGACGGATGCTCTGCATCTGTTGGTATCGGGACGCAAGGAAGATGAACAGCAAGGTGCCCTTTATATCCATCAGGATGCGTTTCTCTATGGCGGGCGGCTGGAGAAAGGGCAGGAAATAACACATAAACTGCATCATCAGGCCTATCTGCTGGTCTCGGAGGGGGAGATTACGCTGGACGGCACGGATTTAAAAAAAGGCGACGGCGCAGAGGTAACAGGGCAGGAATCGGTCAAAATCAGTGCCGTTAGTGATGCGGAAGTTGTTGTGATTGATGTTCCGGCATAAATTTTGTGGAAAAATAGCCTGTTATAACAGAAGTTTTAACATAAATCTTGACTTTACCCTTTCGAATCTGCGATACTGAAAGCACAGAGAAATCCTAATCTTCAGGGGGAGTATATGAAGACGACCGCAAAACTTGGTGTGACGGCCGCCTTTGCCGTATTTGGTGTGATGCTGACGGGATGTGACAGTGACAGGCCAAGCTATCATGATCATCTAAAAGAGAAAGCCGCTGAAAAACAGCAGGCGCTGATGGATAAAATGCCGCAGCTGCAAGTCGCGCCGGTGGAGACTCCCGCCGGTTTTGCGGAGCTAAGAAAGGGCGTGTATGCCACGCGCTTTGTCGAGGATGGCGACACGCTGCGTTATCTGGTTAATGTCGTACAGACCACGCATGGGCATAAGAATGTGATTATTACCGGTGGCGAAGGTGACGAGAAAAGCCTGTCCGAACGTTTCTCCGCATTGTCTGCAAAAGATTTGACGCCTGTCGATTTGCCTGCGGAGTTGTGGCAGCTGTCAAAAGGCCAATACGAGATTACCGCCGATGTTGCCGGCGATCTGGAACGTTGCACCGCCAGTGTGACGCAGACAACGCACGGGCATAAGAATGTCGTGCTGTCGCAATGCCGTCCGGCGCGGTAGCGGGTTTATAATAACTCTTCAACCCATTTTGTGACGGTTTCGGTGGCGGGGCCGTAAAAGCCTTCATCAAAAGCGGAATGAACGAGGGAGCGTTCGAGGTTGAATTCGAATGTTTGTGCACCATGCATTCCCGCAGCCTCGACAAATCCTGCGGCGGGGTAAACATGCCCCGATGTGCCGATGGCGGCGAAAAGATCACAGCCGGAGAGATGATGATAAATCTCGTCCATATAAAGCGGCATTTCCCCGAACCAGACGATATGCGGGCGCAGCCCTCCGGCATCGCCGCAGGCGGGGCAGTTGGTGGCGGCATCAAAATCTTCACGCAGTTCCGAAATTTCTCCGCAAAGCAGACAGCGCGCTTTCAGTAATTCACCATGCATATGCAGCAGGTTTTTGCTGCCCGCGCGGTCATGCAGATCATCAATATTCTGGGTCACGACAACAACCTCGCCATCATAGTTTTTTTCTAGTTCTGCAAGGGCATGATGTGCGGCATTTGGTGCGATAGCGGGGGAGAGAAGTTGCTGTCTGCGCTGATTGTAAAAACGGTAGACCAGTGCGGGGTCGCGGCGGAAACCTTCGGGGGAAGCGATATCCTCAACGCGGTGGTCTTCCCACAAACCGTCCGATGCACGAAAGGTACGGATGCCCGATTCCGCAGAAATCCCCGCCCCTGTCAATATCACGATTTTTGCCATTTACACATTTCCTGTACAGATTTTTCTTTCTATCATAACGGGGGAAGAGAAAAAAAAGGAAGGTAAATATGGCGCAGACGCGTGCGGTAAAAATGGAAGGGGATATATTGGAGCAGGCGGCGGAAATTTACCGCATCTGTTTCAACGCCCCCGATAAAGGCGAAAACTGGACGCAGGAAACGGCGAAAGACTACTACAGTGGTTTGCGGAATAAAGACGGGTTGTTCTGGGTGATTGAAAAAGACGGCGTGATGGCTGGTGTCTGCGGCGGCTGCCCGCTGGAGCAAAGCGATATTGCGGCAGATATGGATGGAATGGAGGAGGGCTGCTTTTACTATGCGGTTGCCTCCATGTCGCCCGACTTTCAAGGCAGCGGGCTGGGCTCGCAGATGTTTGCCGATTGGCTGCACTTGATGAAAGATACGCATTATCAAACAGTCATCGGGCGCTGCCGTGCCGATAACCATGCCATGCTGCGCATTTTTTTGAAAAACGGCTTTCAGGAAATCAAACGCTATCATGCCGAAATGGGCGGCGTGACCTGTGCGCGCGTTCTGCTGCGCAAACAGCTTTAACGGCGCAAACCGCCTGACGGTTTTTTGCGCCCGTTTCCGTTTGCGGGTTTTGCGTCTTTGTCATGCGCCTGTTTGTATTCATCTTTAAAACGCGTGACCAGCTCGGACACCGAAGGGATGTCGTCAATATTTTCAACGCCGTGCCCTGCCGACCAGACGGTTTTCCATGCTTTTGCATCTTCTTCCAGCGGTTTTAGTTTACCTTTCCCTGACGGGCCTTTCTTCAGTTCCTCCAGATCATATCCGGCTTTTTCCAGACTTTGGCGCATGAAATTGGCGGGAACGCCGCTGACCGCATCGGTATAGATGATATCATCGGCAACAGCGTCTATAATCATCTGTTTGTAATCAGCCGGAGCGGCGGATTCCGTGGTGTTGATAAAACGCGTGCCCATATAGGCGAAATCCGCGCCTTTTTTCTCGGCGTTATAAACATCTTCACCGCTGGTCATACCGCCTGCCAGTACGATAATACCGTCAAAGACCTTGCGGATGTCTTCCACCAGCGTTTGCGCATCCTGTGTTCCGGCATGGCCGCCTGCACCTTCGGCAACAGCGATAATGCCGTCAACGCCTGCATCAGCGGCTTTTTTCGCGTGATAGGCATTGGTAACATCATGCAGCACAATGCCGCCATAGGCGTGAACCTTCTCCACTAGCTCCGGCACCGCGCCCAGCGAGGTGATGATGACCGGCACTTTGTGTTTGATGCAGAGTTCCAGATCTTCCTGCAAACGCTTATTGCTTTCATGCACGATCAGATTGACGGCATAGGGGCCAATTTTTTTACCCGGGTTGTCATTGGCCAGTTTTTCGACACCGTCATTCATCTGTACCAGCCATTTTTCAAAATCATCGGAAGTCAGGCAGTTCAAGGCGGGAAAGCTTCCGGTGATCCCCTCTTCACAGCAGGCCAGCGCCAGATCGGGGTTGGAGACCAGAAACATCGGTGCGGCAATCAGCGGCAGGTCGAGCTTTTCTTTCAGCGCGGTTTTCGCATCAGGTTTTTTACTGGGCTGTTTTGTCATTTTTTTTCTCCAATGTTGCAAGCTCGTCTTCCATACGGGCGCAGTTTAATTGACGGGTCAGGCGCAGTTCCTTCAAGGACGGGCCGGTATAAAGCATAAAGGCGGTCAGGACAGGAAGCACCATTAGTGCCAGCGCCAGCAGCGCATGCTGGGCGTTATGCCCGTTAACCAGAATAAAAATGCTGCTGCCGAATTGGATCAGCGCGGCCAGATATGTCACAAAACGGAAGAAACGGCACATAGCTGTTAACCTTTCCCATACTTTTTTGTTTGATAATGTTGCAAGACTTTAACATGCGGAGGGGCATGGACGAAATGAAAAAACTGTTTTTCCTGATTTTGACGATTTGTCTGGTAATACCTGCGGCGGCACATGCGGCGGCGGAAACGGTTACGGCTGACAGTAAAATTACAGCGGTGACGGTCTATGCCAACCGCGCGGCAGTGACACGTACGGCCAAAGTAAAAATCGGAAAAGGCGCGCAGGAAGTGGTGTTTGGCGGGCTTCCGGCGCAGATTGATACGGATTCCCTGCGTGTAGAGGCACGGTCGCGGGCGACAGTGATTATTGGCGCATTGACCCATAAACAGGTGATTTCGCAAGAGCTGACATCGGAGCGGGAGCGGGAGTTGAATGACAAGCTACAGCTTTTGAAAGACCAGATTTTCTCGGAAAATATTGCATTGGAAGCCTTACGGGCAAGGCAGGAGGTTTTGGGAAGAATCGGTGACCAAACGCCGCTGCAGCGTGACGAGGAATTTCAAGCCGTTGAATTTCAGCCGGAGGAATGGGCAAAAGCGGCACAGGCTGTGCAGCAGGATATGTCGGAAACGCTGCGTATGAAACAGCAACATAATATGAAGATCAGAACATTGAACGAGGTGGTTGCCAAAATTACCGAAGAGCTGCAAATGCAGCGCACAGGGCAGCGCAGTTCCTATCAGGTGACAGTACCGCTGGATTCATCCGCCGCTGCGGATATGACGATCGAGCTGACCTATCAGGTGCAGAATGCCTCATGGCATCCGATTTATGATGCGCGGCTGGAAACGGCGGAAAAAGGCAGTCTGGAACTGGTACAATATGGTGCGGTGAAACAGCTGTCAGGCGAGGATTGGAGCGATGTTGCCTTGACCCTGTCAACAGCACAGCCGCAGCGCGGCACATCACCGCCTGCATTCTCGCCGATGTGGCTGATGCGGTATGACCCGTATCGGTCGATGGCTGCAGATAGTAATTTCAAACGCGCAGAGCTTGCCAAGCAGATTGGCGGCAGTGCTTTACCAGTTCCGATCGGGGAGATACAGGGGCAGCTGGCAATTAGCAGTGAAGAAGAGGAAAATATGGCTGCCGATCCGCTGCAGGAATGGCGGCGTACGGCGGATTCGCGACGCGCCAAGAAACCCGGGCGAAAACAGGCACGTTTTGTTGCCGCCAATATCGAAACCGGCGGCTTTATCAGCGAATATAAGGTGGCCGGGCCAGCGACGATTTTAAGTGATAATACCGAAACGAAATTGCTGGTCGGATCATTTGAAACGGACAGCAAGCTGGAGGTGCATATCCAGCCGGCACAGACAACGGAAGCGTTTTTGGTGGCGCATAGCAAGCTGAAAGGGGAAACGCCGATTCTGCCCGGCCCCGTTAGCCTGTTTCGCGACGGTGCTTATATCGGTAAAAGCCGTTTCCCGTTGTTGCGCCCCGAGGAGGAGCATGATCTGTCCTTCGGGATTGATGATCAGATTTCCGTCAAACGGAACAAGCTGAAGGACAAGCGCAAGGAGGACGGGCTGATTATCAAGGACTCGATTATCGAGCGTAATTTTGTCACCGATATTCAAAATCTGCGTAAAACGCCCGTCGATATCCGTTTGCGCGAAGCGGTTCCCGTCAGCAAATCGGGCGATGTGAAAATCGAAATCGTTAAAGATAAAACATCTGCCGGTTATAAAACTGATGTGGAAAATATCGCCGGATTGACGGAATGGGTCTTTACGCTGAAACCCGAACAAAAGCAGGAAATGCGTCTGGGCTGGAAAGTCACATGGCCGAAAGATCAACAGCTGTCGGGTTTGCCGCAATAGCATATTTAAAAACGGAGCTTGGAAGATGCGGGTAAAAATGAAACAAATCTCTTGTCTTATGCTGATGCTGCTGCTGGTTTTTCCAGCATTGGCACAGGCGGAGGAATTTACCGCTGACAGTAAAATCAGCAGTGTAACGGTTTATACAAACCGCGCGGCGGTGACGCGTACAGCAAAAATCAAGCTGCCGCAAGGGGCGCATACGGTGGTGTTTCGCGGGTTGCCTGACAGGATTGCCACGGACTCCCTGCGTGTGGAAGGCAGTGCCAAGGCAGATGTGGTGATCGGCGCACTGGCGCATAAACGTGTCGTGACGCAGGAGCTGACATCGGAAAAAGAACGGATGCTGAGCGATAATTTGCAGAAGCTAGCCGATCAGATCGGTTTTGAAAAAGCCGAGATTAAAGCCCTGAATAACCGTCTGCAGCTGATGGATGCGATCAAAATCCATGCCTTGCAACAAATTAACGAGGAAATTAAAAGCTTTACCCTGCAGCCGCTGCAATGGATCAGTGCCGCAAAAAAAATGCAGGAGGAAGCCGCCGCCGTTAAACAGGCACAGCAGCGGCATGACATCAATATCCGTGATTTGAACGAGGCAGTGCAGAAAGTAAAACGTGAATTGTCATCCTTGCGGACAGGGTCGCGCAGCAGTTACGAGGTGACGGTACCGCTGGAAGCGATGGCGGCGACGGAGCTGGAGCTGGATTTGACGTATCAGAGCGGCAATGCCTCATGGCAGCCGATTTATGATGCCCGTCTGGACACAGAAAGCGGCGAACTGGTGCTGGTACAGTACGGCGCGGTGCGCCAGTTATCGGGTGAAGATTGGCAGAATGTCGCCTTGACTCTGTCAACGGCACGGCCGCACCGCAGTGCTGCCTTGCCGCCGTTAAATCCGATCTGGGTGAACAGCCATGAGGTTACAAAAGCTAATTTGAATGGTGCAACAGCAGTCGGCTTTGCTTTTAGTCGGGAAAGTGAAATGTTGCAGGAATATCAGAAAGCAGACGTGCCGATGGCGTCTATGCCTATGAAACAGGCTGTTGTCGAAAGAAAAGCGCAATTCGCGGCGGCGCAAGTGGACACGGGTGGTTTTGTGGCCGAATACCGCGTACCGAATATGGTGACAGTCCTCAGCGATAATGAGGAAACGAAGCTGATGGTTGGTGCTTTTGATGTTGAAAACAAGCTGGAAATCCATATCCAGCCGCAGCATCTGGCGGAGGCGTTTCTGGTGGCGCATGGCAAGCTGAAAAGCGAAGCGCCTGTGCTGCCCGGGCAGGTGAACCTGTTCCGTGACGGTGCTTATGTCGGGAAAACGCGGATTCCGCTGCTGCGCCCCGAGGAAGAGCATAATCTGTTCTTTGGTGTTGATGACAGCCTGTCCGTTAAGCGCAATACGTTGAAAGACGAACGCAAGGATGACGGGTTGATTGTGAAAGAAGCATCGCTTGAGCGGCATTATATTACGGAGATCAAGAATCTGCGTAAAACCGCCGTTGATATTCATGTGCGTGAAACCGTGCCGGTCAGCAAGGATGACGAGATTAAAATCGAGATTCTGCGCGACAAAACCACACAAGGCTATGAGACGGATATTGATAAAATCGTCGGGCTGACGGGCTGGTCATTCAGTCTTGCGCCCGAAGAGAAGAAAGATATCCGCCTTGGCTGGAAAGTGATCTGGCCGCAAGAAGACAGGATCACAGGTCTGCCGTAATCCGTTTTATGCGCGCCAGACTTTACTGGCATTCATGGCGCTGACGGTGCGGTATTCCCATGTATGATAGTCATCCTTTTGTACAAAGCCTGCGGGGGTGCGGTTATCCAGCACGTAATTGCCGTCATCGGCATTGACGACCAGAACGGCATGTCCTGCCGTTTTATCCCATTTCATTGTAACAGCGGTAAAACGCATATCATCATCCGGCACGCCGAGATAATAAAGCGAGACATATTTCATGATTGCGAAATCATCGCAATCACCATAGCCGTTTTTGAGGGACTCCGCCGGTGTGGCGAAATAATCTTTTTTGCCGTAAACATTTTCATCACTGTCATAGATGAGGAAAGTATCGACACGGCGGTCAACTTCGCAGAGCTGTTCAAACAGCGGTTTGCCTTTCAAATCATCGAGGGAGGCCGCCCAGTTCATGACCAGATCACGGTTTTCGCCGGGGCGTTTCATCTGGCGGTTATGGCGGTCGATCACGCGCTTCCAGTCGCGGGATGTCCATGCGCTGCGCGTTTCCTTCATATCGCGGTTGAAGATATTGGACAGCGAGGCTTTTTCGTTTTGCGCGGATGTGCCGCGCAGATAATCGCGTCCGCTTTCAAGACTTGTCCATGCCGATGTGCTGCGTTCACTGACCGTAACCTGTTCCGCTGCTTTGGAATCCGGCGGCAGAGAAAGATCGGCGGCAGCATAGGAAATACCCTGGGCGGCGACAGAAAGACCGATGGCGGCAATAACGGTATTGAAATATTTGCGGAGGTGTTTTTTGGATTTCGGTTTTGACGGTTGCGTTTTTTTTGGTTGCAAAGCAGCGCTCCTGAAAATTGGACGACAGGCACACCCTTTAAAATAAAACCGCTTTAAAAATGGTAGGACGGGAAAATATAAAAGTAAACACAGATAATAGCCGTGAAAACAAAAACTTGCCTTTGACGGGATTCATATTATAGTGAATGCCGTAAATGCGCGGATATACCGCCTTTTGCGAAGGGTGTGCAGGATTTTTTAAAAGACATTTTAACAATGGGGGCCGGAGCCTTTATGCACGCCGATCATGCCGATATAAAAATGCCGAAAACTGCTGACGAAGCCTTGTGGAATGCCGATCTGGCCGTTACGCCTGATTCCGCGCGCCATTGGGATTGGAAAGCGATTGCGGCGCTGTGGGTCGGAATGGTGGTTTGTGTGCCGACTTATATGCTGGCAGGCAGTCTGGTTTCCGAAGGAATGGCCTGGTGGCAGGCGGTTATGACCGTCTTGCTGGGCAATTGCATCGTGCTGGTGCCGATGATGTTGCTTGGTCATGCGGGAACGAAACACGGTATTCCTTTCCCGGTTTTGCTGCGTTCTTCCTTTGGCACATTTGGTGCGAAAATTCCTGCCGTGGCGCGGGGGCTGGTGGCCTGCGGCTGGTTCGGTATCAATACCTGGGTCGGCGGATCGGCGATTTACGTGATTATCAACAATTTTACAGGCGGCACGTTGGAGGCAGCTAATCCCTTGCCGCTTTTGGA
>SBHI01000172.1 GCA_006226225.1 Alphaproteobacteria bacterium | reverse complement strand
TCCCCAACAGGGCAAATAAAAAGAGCCGGAACATATCTCCGGCTCTCTTCAAATCTTGTAACGGTCAGTTTCTTAACCGGCAGCAGCGACTTTTTTGGCTTTTGCCGCTTTTTCTTCAGCCTTTTTAGCTTTGGCTGCGGTTTTAGATTTAACATTCTCAACTTTGCTGTCTTTTGTCTCGATACCGTGACCTGTCGTGCGCTCGGAAATACGCGCGGATTTACCGCGGCGGCTGCGCAGATAGTACAGTTTCGCACGGCGGACATCACCGCGGCGTACCAGAACAATCGATTCGATACGCGGGCTGAAAAGCGGGAAAACACGCTCGACGCCTTCACCATAGCTGATTTTACGGACTGTGAAGGACTGGTTCAGTCCGCCGCCGCTACGGGCAATGCAGACACCTTCATAGGCCTGAATACGTTCACGCGCACCTTCGATAACGCGGACATTGACACGAACCGTGTCACCGGGGCTGAATTCGGGGATTTCTTTTTCCGCCGTCAGCTTTGCAATTTGTTCCTGCTCGAATTTATCAATCTCATTCATCTTAAATAATCCTTTCACCATTCCTGTTTTCGGAACCCGTTATCGCCTTCGTTTATTTTGCTTCGCGGCGGCGGTTCTCTTTATTCGTTGATTGGCGGATATGGTTGTCATATCAAAATACGGCCCCATATAGGGCCGACACGCACACAGAACAGGTTTTTAACGAAAAATGCGCGAAAATACAAGCATTATTTTGAATTTACCGCTTTTTTTTGCGTATAAGCCTCCCACAGATCAGGCCGTCTCCCCTCCGTTAAACGCTCCGCCTGTTCATGCCGCCATGCGGCAATTTTCGCATGATGCCCGGATGTCAGGATTTCCGGCACCGGATGACTGCTGCCGTCAGGCGCTTCCCAAACGGACGGGCGGGTATAATGCGGGTATTCCAGCAATCCGTTTTCAAAGCTTTCCTCCTCCGGCGTGTCGGCATTTCCCATCACACCGTCCAGCAGACGCACACAGGCATCCATCAACACCATCGCGCCCAGTTCGCCGCCTGACAGCACATAATCGCCGATTGACACCTCTTCCATGTCGTAATAATCAATCACACGCTGATCCAGCCCCTCATAGCGGCCACATAACAGGGTCAGATGCTCCTCTGCCGCCAACTCCTTGACCAAGTCCTGCGTCAGCGGTTTTCCACGCGGTGACAAAAAAATCATCCGCCCGCGCGGCTTTACGCTTTCCACAGCACGGCTGACAATATCGGGTTTCATGACCATCCCCGCCCCGCCACCGAAAGGCGTGTCATCAACAGTTTTATGCACGTCTTCGGTAAAGCCGCGAATATCCACAGCCTCCAGCGACCAAAGGCCTTTTTCCAGCGCTTTTCCTGACAGGCTATCGCCCAGCGGGCCGGGGAACATATCGGGAAACAATGTCAAAACACGTATCGACAGCATAAAATAATCCTTTTCCATGGCGGAATTCACCGCTATTCTTAAATGATATATAGACAGATTACCCCTGTTTTACAAAAGTTTTTACCGGAAATTAAACGGAATTCATTTATGTCCAGCACTACACAAAAATTCTCATTTAAAAAATTAACCGGAAATTTCATCAAAGCGGTTTTTGTTGCCGTCATCGGCGGCTTTATCAGCGCTGCCGTGCTTGTGCTTGGCAATTCGTCTGAAAATTCCCTCTATTACTTCGAACATGTTTTCTGGTGGATTGCTGCCGTCAGTACGGCTTTGGCCTATACCGGCACCTATTTCGTCATATCCATGGCAGATAAAGACCGCAGTGCAAAAGCCAACAAATTCCACATCACATTCTGGTCGATCGGCTTCCTTATTGCCTTCACCGCAACGGCCTACGGGTATTATTACTATTACAATTCACCCTATCGCCTTGGCTCGCATTGGAGCGCCTCCCGCGGCAAAATGGGACAGGGCGAAAATATCTGCCATGTGAAACGCTGCCTGAAATTCAAGTAAGTCTGTCCGGCTTTAAAACCCGTAATGCTTATACCAAAGCAGTCCGGTAAAGGCCGCGAGCAGCATAAAAATCAAAATGGATGACAAGATGATATCGCTGCTGTTATCGCGCGTAACCTCATCTGCCAGCATACGCTCACCGTTTTCCTTGAAGTCCAGATGAAAGCTTTTGCGGGAATTGCTGAGATCAACAATCGTGAAAAAGATAAAGACCACAGAGGCCGTCATGCCGATGCAAAAAGCATCTGCAACAAAATCACCGATACGGAAAACGATCGTCACACCGACCGTCATAAAGGCAATCAGTGCCGTTACAAACAAATCCCCGAAATTTGTGTTCTGGGTTTTTGACAGCGCCAGACGGTCAATATCTTCCGCAACCTCTTCAAGGTTTTTATATTTAATCGCGATGATTTTTTTATACAACGCGTTGATTTCCTCAACATTATTGGTACGCAACATTTTCGTTACATTCTCTACCACAGTCTTCCGGTGTGCCTTGGTAATATTTTTACTCTGGAATATTCTGTGCAAGATGCTGATGGCCAGATTTTCTTCCGTCACATCGCGGCGGATCAGGCGGTCCATCGTAAAAGCGACCAGAATGACAAAAAAGACAATCGGTACGCCAATCGCCTCGTAATAATCATCCAGTCCCGGAATACCGTCGGTGAAATAGCAGAAAATCCCGACGGCCAATAAACTGACCAGCGTCGTCATATAGGCACATTTGCTATCCGCTTTGGTCGAAATCAGCAGATTGGAACTGATCACCAGAATGGCGCCGATAATGATGTAATCGGTAACGGCGGAGGTTCCCGTCCACCAGAACCACACTGCCGAAAACACCGGCACAAAATACCACAATACCGTAATATTCGACCGTGTCGCACGCAGCAGTGACCATGTATAAAACAGCGCCCCCATCGTCAGAATGAAGATACCGACAACCGCCAGTGCAAAAATATTCTGCGCCGTATACACGCTTTCCTGCCCCGGCCAGAACAGGGCAAACGCCCCCGTAATCGGCAGGAAGTACCACCCCATTGCCACCTGCATCGATAACAGCGAGATCACCGGATGCCCTTTCACTTCGATATTCTGCGCCACACCCGCCTTGAAGGCCGAGGCCGCAGCCATCAGAAATCCGCCAAAGACGGGCAAAAGAATGGCGCCGTAATGCAGTTTCGTGACATTTTCGCCGACAAAAAAGCTGTTTGTTATCTCCGGACACAGAATAAACACCACACCAATCAATGCGATCACTGCAAACATGTAGTCACGTGCCGGAATAACCTCCCATGATTTTTTCATCAAAATCGGCGTCAGATACATGGCAAAAATCGGCCATGTTTCAAATGCAATTGTCGCTCCCGATTTTGTGATATAGGAAAAAGAGCCGAGCAGACAAATTTGAGAACCTAGAAAAGCAATTACATTGTATAAAAGCCGTAACTTGTCTTGACGTTCATAGGCGAAAAAACGTTTATACGCTACGCTATGCGCCCCGGGCGTAAACTGCAGCAGCAGCCATGCCGAACCGATACTGAACACCTGCGACCAGAAAATAAATTCCCAAATCGCAATTTGCTCCACCCCCCATGCGGCCACAACAGGATAGACGCTCCATGCCAGAACCGACATCATCATCAAAATCACAGCCATTTCCCGGTCTCTCCCTTAAGCAAAGATATGCGTTACAAGCCCTGATTTTCATTTACTTTTGAGGCACAGTAAGGTATCAATAGGCTTATCGAAAATAATTTCTTGAACAAGAAAAACGGAACGCTCCCGCATGGTCGCGCTGCAAAATATTATACGACATAAAACAAAAGCTGTCACCGTTGGTCATGTCACGGTCGGCGGCGATGCGCCCATCATTGTGCAAAGCATGACCAATACCGATACCGAAGATGCCAAGGCCACCGCCGCACAGGTCAAGGAACTTGCCCGCGCCGGGTCCGAAATTGTCCGCATTACCGTCAATACCGAAGCCGCTGCCGCCGCCGTTCCCGAAATTAAGAACCTGCTATTGAAAGACGGCATTGATGTGCCGCTGGTCGGCTGTTTTCATTACAACGGCCACAAACTGCTCAGCGACTATCCGGCCTGCGCCGACGCGCTGGACAAATACCGCATCAATCCCGGTAATGTCGGTTTTGGCAAGAAGCGTGACGGCCAGTTTGAAATGATGATCGAAGCCGCCGTCCGCCATAACCGCCCCGTGCGGATCGGTGTAAACTGGGGCAGTCTTGACCAGCAGATGCTGGCGGCGCTGATGGATGAAAACGGGCAATCTGCCAATCCGAAATCCGCAGATGAAGTTATGCGCGAGGCCTTGGTGCGCTCCGCTCTTGACAGTGCGGTGCAGGCTGAAAAGATCGGGTTGAAACGCGAACAGATCATCCTGTCGGCAAAGGTCAGCCGTGTGCAGGATTTGATCAGCGTTTACCGCGCCTTGGCAGAACGCAGCGATTACGCCCTGCATCTTGGCTTGACCGAGGCAGGCATGGGACGAAAAGGATTGATTTCATCCGCCGCCGCCATGTCTGTCCTGTTGCAGGAAGGGATCGGCGATACCATCCGCGTTTCCTTAACCCCGCGTCCCGGCGAGTCCCGCACAGAAGAAGTGATGGCCTGTCAGGATATCCTGCAAAGCATGGGTTTGCGCTTTTTTGCACCGCAAATCAGCGCCTGCCCCGGCTGCGGACGCACGACCAGTACAGTATTTCAGGAACTGGCGGGCGAAATTGAAGATTACATCCGCGCCCAAATGCCGGAATGGAAAACCCTTTATCCCGGCGTTGCCAATTTAAGTATCGCGGTGATGGGCTGTATCGTCAACGGCCCGGGGGAAAGCAAACATGCCGATATCGGCATCAGCCTACCCGGCACGGGCGAAGCGCCGGTCGCACCGGTCTTTATTGACGGTAAAAAATCCCATACGCTGCGCGGCGACAATATTGCGCAGGATTTTCAGGATATTCTGCAGGATTATATCCGCACACGTTTTGGACGCCCTGATGCCAAAACACAAACCGGCACCTAAACGCTGTAAAGTAATATCATATTGACATAGCGACATATTCCTCTTATCCTCATTTGGTTCATAACAGATTGCAGGGGAACTTTCCGATGGAATTGCACATCACGAAAATCGTCACGGAGAAAAGCAAGTGGGAAAACCGCAGCACCTGCTCTGTCGAAGGCACAATCGATGGTGAAGAGATCAGTTTCGAATATGAGGATAGCGGGCCGGAAAATGCCTATGACGCAGAACTCAGCTATTTTTATTACGAAGGCGGCGATGCCGATGATGATGACATTATCGAGGAAGCTTTAAAAGACTGGATCGGCGATGACGAACGCAAAGTGATGTCCCTGCAAGTGGGAAATATCATCACATTGGAACCGGAAAAAACACAAGCCTATCAGAAAGCGCCGCGCAATATGAGTGATGCCACACTCGTAAACAAACTGCGCGGTGAAGCCGAAGCCTATCTGGAATTTTGGGCCGACTCCGATGCCTACCGCATGTCCTCCTATTTCAACGGACGGGAACGCGAGATCACAAAAATTCTGGACGAAGCGCAAAAACGTCTGGACAAAGACGGCGCAGACAGCCACCGGCAATTGAAAGATGTTGCCGATTTTCTGGACAACTGCCCGAAAAATACCTGGACGGAATATCACGCCGCCCGCCAGCTGGCCGCCCTGCCGGAACAAAAAGAAACAACTGCCAAAGCACCGGCCAATGATGACAAAGCGCATCAGGCACAACAAGGGGCCCTGCGCAACTATATCAAAAACCGCAAACCGCCGGGACGTCCCTCTCCCTGATTTCCCTGCCAATTTGACAACGCAGCCCCTGCCGTGATAGAAATGCTCCCCCTTTAGACATTTCGAAACGGATATTTATGAAACTGACCCTGACACAGATCAATATTCAGCCCTGCGAGTTCGAGCAACGCCATGCCTGGAACTTTCAAGGTGTTGTCGGCGGGCATGATGTCAGTTTCAACTTTTTTGACAGCGGCAACAACGCCGCCTATATATCAACAGTCTCCGCTTTTGACTATGCTGGCCCGCTGGAAGACCGCGCCATGCTGGAGGAAGCGATCGAAGAATGGTTCTACGAAAATGAACACAAAACCGATCTGCTGCGCAGCGGCGATATGATCCGGCTGGATATCAAATCCACCTTTGCCTATAAGAACTCGCCGCGCGCGATGAGCGACCATGACCTTATTCGCGAACTGCGTGAAAATGCACAAGATTACTGCCGCAAGGAAGACGAAATTGATCTGTTTCGCCGTGAACGGCAGCGTAACGAGAAAAAAGCCGCTCTGCCGCCGCTGCTGCGTGAAGCCAGAACACGTATTGAAAAACGCGGATTAAGCGCACATTTCCGTCTGCAGAATCTGGTGCCTTTCCTGACCCATGTCGCCGAAACCGACTGGACGGAGGATGACGCCATCGGGCATCTGGCACAAATCAAAGATGCCGATATGCCTGCCGCCACCATGCGTCAAAGCGCCTTGCGCAATTATCTGCGCCGCAACAAATCTTAAAACAGATTATCTGATTTTTTAAGCCACCTGACCAAGCGTGCGGATACGGGCACGTGGATGAATTTCATTCTGTGACATTACCACCGTCTGCGGACGGAAACGTTCGATAATGGAACGGACATAAGGGCGAATGCCCGGGCTGGTCAGCAGAACGGGAGCTTCCCCCTGCATCGCCATCTGTTCGTAAACCGTACGGACGGCGGAGATAAATTCCTGCAATTTGGTCGGTGCCATGGCCAGCTGTTTATCCTCTCCATCACCGATCAGGGATTCCGCAAATGCCTGCTCCCATTCCGGCGACAATGTCACCAGCGGCAGCACACCCGACGCATTGGCATGCTGGTGGCACAGCTGGCGCCCCAGACGCGCACGGACATGTTCGGTAATCATGGTCAGGTTATTTGTATAGGCCGCAGCCTCGGAAATACCTTCCAGAATGGCGGGCAAATCGCGGATCGACATGCGCTCGGTCACCAAATTCTGCAGTACGCGCTGAATACCCGTCACGGAAATCTGCCCCGGCACGATATCCGCCACCAGTTTTTGATGTGTCGGCGGCAGTTCATCCAGCAGTTTTTGCGTTTCGGCATAAGACAGCAGCTCCGACATATTGTCTTTGACGATTTCCGTCACATGCGTCGTAATCACCGTGGACGGATCCACCACCGTATAGCCTTTGAAATGTGCCTCTTCACGGTAATCCTTATTAATCCACATCGCGGGCAGGCCGAAAGCCGGTTCGCGCGTTGCATCACCGGGCAGATCAATATCCTCGCCTGTCGGGCTCATGCACAGCAGCATATCGGGGCGAATTTCGCCGCGTCCCGCTTCAATTTCCTTGATACGGATGACATAGGTATTGGAGGGCAGCTGCAAATTATCCTGAATACGGACGGAAGGCAGGACAAAGCCCATATCTTCGGCCAGCTGGCGGCGCAGCCCCTTCACCTGATCGGTCAGGCGCGCGGCATCGGGGCTTTCATTATTGACCAGCGGCAGTAGCGCATAGCCAAGCTCAAGCCGGATATAGTCAATCGCGAGCGTTTTAGAAATCGGCTCTTCCGCAGGCGGTTTTTCAGCCGCCTCCGCTTCCTCTTGCATCCGCACTTCCTGCTCTTCACGGTCAAAACGCTGGAAGACCTGAAAGGCCATAAAACCCGTCACAACAGACATCAGCATAAAGGGGAAGAACGGCACACCGGGCAGAACGGCCAGCGCCATCATCAATACCGCACTCAGCGCCAGCGCGTGCGGATAACGGCTCAGCTGTCCGAACAGCGCCTTATCCGCCGAGCCCGAAACACTTGATTTCGACACCAGCATACCGGCAGCAATGGAAACAATCAGCGCCGGAATCTGGCTGACAAGACCGTCACCGACCGTTAGATGCGTATAGGTTTCCGCCGCCTCGCCCAGCGTCAAACCGTTCTGGACAATACCGATAATCATACCCGCGATAACGTTGATAAAGACGATCATCAATCCGGCGATAGCATCACCGCGCACGAATTTCGCGGCACCGTCCATGGAGCCGAAGAATTTGTTTTCCTGCTCCAGCTCGGAACGGCGCAGCTTGGCTTCATCTTCGCTGATCAACCCTGCGGAGAGATCGGCATCAATCGCCATCTGTTTACCGGGCATGGCATCAAGGCTAAAACGTGCCGAAACCTCAGCAATCCGGCCCGAACCTTTGGTGATCACGACAAAATTCACCAGCACCAGAATCCCGAAAACGATAATCCCGATCACGAAATTATTCTGCATGACGAAGGAGCCGAAGGCCTCGATCACCTGCCCCGCCGCACCATGCCCCGTATGGCCGTTGGCCAGAATAAGACGGGTCGAGGCAAGGTTCAGCGACAACCTCACCAGCGTGGCGACAAGCAATATGGTCGGGAAGGCGCTCAGGTCAAGCGGCCTTTCAATAAACAGCACTGTCATCAAAATCAGGACGGAGAAACTCATCGACAGGGCAAGGCTGATATCCAGCATCCATGTCGGCATCGGCAGGATCAGAACGACAATGACACAAACGATCAACAGCGCGAAAATCACATCGCCGCGCATGTTAAAGCCGAAACCTCTGCCGGTTCCCGCTGTTTGTAAACTGTCCTCAGCCATAAAGGCGGCTATCCGTTTTTTATTTTAAGTGTCACTTCGCTTGCAAAACCCAAGGGTTCCGCATCTTTATCTTAACACGGGACACGGGCGGGAATATAGCGAAAAAACGCGCAAAAAGTATCAACCGGAGGCGGATTTATTATCGAGATCGTATTGGTTGAGTTTGTTCCGCAAGGTGCGTATAGAAATACCGAGGATACGGGCGGCGTGGGTGCGGTTGCCAAGGCAATGATCCAGCGTGCGCAAAATCATTTCCTTTTCCATGTCCGCCATACTGTGCCCGACCAGTGCCGCCATCGCATTTTCAACACCGTCATCATCTTGCGGTGCAGGGGCTGATGCAGCAGGTTTTTCGGTAGCTACCGCCTGTTGCGGTGCTTCGGAGAGAATAATCGCGGCGGGCTCAATCTCGTCCTCGCCCGAAATCAGCACGGCACGGTGCAGCGTGTTTTCCAGCTCGCGCACATTGCCCGGCCAGTGATAGCTCTGCATTTTTTCGACCGCCGCCTGCGAGAGTTTTTTGACAACAGGCAATCCGTTTTCTTCCGTATATTTTTCCACGAACAGTTTCGCCAACGGCAGGATATCGGACGGACGGTCTTTCAAATCCGGCAGCTGCAGATTGATGACATTCAGGCGGAAATACAAATCCTCGCGGAAATTGCCGTTTTTGACCTCTTCGGCAAGATCGCGGTTACTTGTCGCAATCAGGCGGATATCGACTTTGACAGGCTCTTTGCCACCAACACGGTCAATCACGCGTTCCTGCACAGCGCGCAGCAGCTTGGCTTGCAGAGAAGGATGCATTTCACTGACCTCATCCAGCAGTAAGGTGCCGCCGTCGGCTTCCTCGAATTTCCCGATCCGTCTTGCCACCGCACCCGTAAAGGCGCCTTTTTCATGGCCGAATAATTCGGATTCCAGCAGATTTTCAGGAATGGCGGCACAGTTCAGGGAAATGAATTTCTTTGTCTTGCGTTTGCTATGCGCATGGATATAGCGCGACATGACCTCTTTACCCGTACCCGACGATCCGGTAATCAGCACCGTTGCCTC
>SBHI01000186.1 GCA_006226225.1 Alphaproteobacteria bacterium | reverse complement strand
GTCACGCCGCGCTCGGAATTGACACTGGTTATCAACCGTGCTGACGGCAGCAAGGACGAGGTCAGCGTATTGTGCCGTATTGATACCGAGGACGAGCTGGAGTATTATCGTCACGGTGGTATTCTGCACTGCGTCTTGCGCAGCATGGCCAAGGAAGAAAAAGCAGCCGCATAAAACGGAAAGGTTTTTGTAAATGACTGTATTGAAAAAACTGGCGATCCTGATTGTCCTGACAGCCATGATGGTGCCGCTTGCCGCAGCGGTTCCCTCCAATGCGCCGCCGCCATCGACGGAAGCAAATGAGGAGATGTGGGGGGATAAACCATCCTCGGAGCTGCCGCCTTATCTGCGCTTTGGTCATCAGAGCGACATCACAACGGCGCTGGGAATTCCGCACCGGACAAAAAGTGAAATTCTGATGTGGTCGGAGCAGACGGTCGCCGCGCTGATGTCTTTCGGCGCATCGAATCTTTACGACCATTTCGAAGAGATTAAACCTCGTTTTGTCGAAAGCGGCTGGAACGATTTTATGAAATACATCAATAGCGCAGGCCTGCAAGACTATGTCCGTGAAAAACGCTATCAGCTGGTGACGGTTATCAACGGCCCGACCTATGTCCGGCGGGAAGGCCCGCTGGGCGGTATTTACCGCTGGGAAGTCGAAGCGCCTTTGCTGTTCAGCTTCTATAAGACCGATGCCTATGGTAATATTGCGGCAGAGACGGAGCCCGATGCCACGGCTGACTTGCAGCTGGTTATCAGTGTCACGCGCGTTCCGGAAGGTGGCGGTGAAGAACAGGTTGCCATTGCCGGTTGGCGTGTGCAGGACGGGCGCAAGAACCGCAGACAAAGAATGCCGTAAGCGGTGCTATGGTGCTTGCCTTATTTTAAAATTTCAAGGAAGACGAAACAACGATGACGAAGAAAGACGACAAAAAAAATCCGTGGGGCGCACCGAAGCAAAAGAAGAAAAGCGACCGGCGTGAAAATAACGATGACGGCTGGCAGCCGACCTCGCGTGATGACAGCGGCAATGTCTTTCGTAATGACAGCCGCTCCTATTCCGGCGGCGATATGGATGATGTTTTCCGCAATGTGCAGGAAAAATTTCAGGGCTTTTCACCCATGCAGCATAAATCCGGAATTCTGCTGTTGCTGCTTGTTGCGGGATGTATCTGGCTGATGACAGGTTTCTACCGCGTGCAGCCTGCGGAGCATGCTGTGGTTATGACTTTCGGGAAATGGACGCGTACGCAAAGCCATCCGGGGCTGGGGTATCATCTGCCTTGGCCGGTGGAAACCGTTTCAAAAGTCGATGTGACGTTTGAACGCCGGATTGAGATCGGTTTCCGCGGCGGCAATGCGCCGGTGCGCGCCTCGGCACGCAGTAATAGTGTCAGCAACGGTGTCAGCATCCAGAGTGAAAGCCTGATGGTCACAGGGGACGAGAATATCATTGATATTAACTTCGTTGTCTTGTGGCGTGTGTCCGATGCGGCCAAATATTTGTTTGAAATTCGCAATCCCGAAGACACGATCAAAAAAGTTGCGGAAAGCGCGATGCGTGAAGTGATCGGGCGCACAGAAATTCAGCGCGCTCTGGCCGAGGCCCGTGGCGAGATTGAATCTCTGACGCGTGAGCTGATGCAGGCGATGATGGATGAATATGAATCCGGCGTGATGATTAACGAGGTCAAATTGCAGGCCGTCAACCCGCCTGAACAGGTCGTTGAGGCGTTTGACGATGTCTTGCGGGCCCGTGCGGATAAAGACCGTCTGCGCAACGAGGCAGAAGCTTACCGCAACCGCATCATTCCCGAGGCGCGTGGTGAATCCGAACGCATCCTGCAACAGGCCGAAGCCTATCTGCAGGAAGTCACGGATAACGCAACCGGTGAGGCGGAACGCTTTCTGTCGGTTTACAAGGCCTATGCCGCCGCCAAGGATGTGACCAGCAAGCGCATGTATCTGGAAACGATGCAGGAAATCATGGGGCAAAGCAAAAAATTCATTATCGGCGGTGAAAACGGCGGCAATGTTCTGCCTTATCTGCCGCTGGATGCTTTGAAAGAAAAACGCTGAGTTTAACGTCGCACTTGTCATATTTGTGTAAAAAAGCTATATTGCGCCCGCAAGCTTGCATGGGCAGGCGCGATTCGCCCTTTGTGGCACAGTTTGATTGTAGGAATTGAGAAAAGCCTTGGCAAAAACGACGAAAACAAAGACAACGAAAAGCAAAACCACGCTCTCGCCTGAAGAGCTGAAGGATCTGATTGTCACCACGCTTGATCAAGACAAGGCGGAGGATATTGTCACGATTGATCTGACCGGTAAAACATCACTGGCGGATTACATGGTCATTGCTTCCGGTCGTTCAACCCGTCAGGTCGGCGCTTTGGCAGAAAAACTGTCCGCACGTATCAAAAAAGAAGATGTGATCCCGCGCATTGAAGGCAAGCAAACCGGAAACTGGGTGCTGGTCGATGCCGGTGATGTGATTGTGCACCTGTTCCGTCCGGAAGTGCGCGAATTTTACGCGATTGAAGAAATCTGGAACGTGAGCTATCCCTCTGACAAAATCCATATTACCTGATGAAAATCACTCTTCTGGCCGTTGGCAAATGTCGCGACCATCCCATCAAAGAATTGCTCGCTGAATACGGCAAGCGTTTGCAATGGTCTTTTTCCCTGAAGGAAGTGGATGGGGGTAAACGCGCAACTGCGGCGGATCAGGAAAAATTACTGGAAGATGCACTGCCGAAAGAGCCGCATATGCTCATCGCGCTGGATGAACGCGGAAAAAGCCTGTCCAGCGAGGATTTTGCAACACAGATTGAAAAATGGCGTGATACCGGCGCGGGTATGCTGGTTTTTTGCATTGGCGGTGCGGACGGTTTTTCGGAGGCTTTTAGACAAAAAGCGGATTTTTTACTGTCCTTCGGAAAACAGACTTGGCCTCACATGCTGGTTCGGGTTATGATATTAGAACAGTTGTACCGTGCCCAACAAATTCTGGCCGGTCATCCCTACCATCGTTCTTGATCTTTACTTGGCATCGCTTAAGGCTCTTGATACCCGATAGACAAAGAAAATCCGTTTCTTTTGCGCATCTCGCTTTTTGCGGGGCAGGGGTTGCTTTGTGCCTTTTTTGCGCTGCGCCGCAGGCTGTTGCGGTACCGCCGGATATCTCCGCGCTGGAAAATGATATTGCCGCCGCCGCCCGTGAAATCGGTGCCACGGAAAAGGAATTATCATCTTTAAAACGGCAGCAGGCCAAACTGAAAAAACAGGCTGTTCCTAAAAACAAAAAAAACGCCTCTGCTCCTGATACGGGCGCATTGTCGGAAAATATCGCCGATTACACGCGCAATCTTGCGGTTTTGCAGCAGCAACTTGATGCGGCCTTTCTGGCTTTGAGCGATGCGCCTGCGCGCCAAAGCATCAGCACGGAAAATTCGGCATTGCTGGGTGACCCCGATCTGGTCGTTGCCGCCGCGCGGGAGGAATGGCTGGCACATGCCGTGGCGCAGAATGCCTTGGCCGCTATCCGTGCGGAAAGCGGTAATCTGGACGAAACGCGTCAAAAGCGACAACAGCTTGAAAAAACACACCGGAAACAGGCGCATGCGGCTGAAGAACACCGCCAGCGTTTGAATAATTTGGCGCATCAGATCACCGTAACGCAAAAACTTCTGTCCGAACAACGACAGGCACTGGCAACGCAGCGTGAAAAGCTTGCGCAGGAAAAACAGCAGCTTGCCGCGCAGAAAGCTGTGCGTAAACCAATGGCCAAGCCTGTCACCGTGGCGGCCGCGCCTCAAAACGCGCTGCTAAAGCCTGTGGCACTGACGGCCCCTGCCGTGCAGCAGGTCGCGCCGGGTCGTTTTCCCGTCAATGGCAAAGTGGTGATGAAATTCGGCGATAAGGATGCGCTGGGCGTGAAAAGCAGCGGCATTGTTCTGGAGGCGGCAGAAGGGGAAAATATCGTTCTGCCGCAAGAAGGTGTGATTAAATTCGCCGGTGCCTTTGGCAAGTTCAAACAGCTCTTGATTGTCGAGCATAAGGGCGGGTATCATAGCCTCATCAGCGGCCTTGATCAGGTGGAAACGAAAATAGGCGAACGTCTTCCGGCAGGCGCGGTTATCGGGCATTTGGCGCAGGCGCAGGCTTATTACGAATTACGCCATAACGGCGTGCCGGTTGATCCGGATAAGGTATCAATGCCTTTTTAGGATTTATTTAGAAAACTGTTCTATGGTTTATAGAATGATTACGGCGGTTTTCCGCATTTAGAGGAGAATGAAGATTATGAAACGGACGCATACGCAACAAACGGCGACATCGACACTTTTGCACCCCCTGCGTTTTGGCGCGGCGGCTTTTGCGCTTGTGCTCGGGCTTGGTTTGACCGTTCCTTCCGCATTCGTGACGCCGGCATCTGCGCAGACCGTTGCACAGAAAAGCGCGCGTCAGGCCGGTAAATCCGCTGTAGAGGAAGACCGTAGCAAAAACGATACCTACCGCTATCTGGAACTGTTCGGTGATGTGTTTGAGCGCGTCCGTGCCGAATATGTTGACGAGGTAACGGATAAAGAGCTGATTGAACATGCGTTGAACGGCATGCTGGCTAATCTTGATCCGCACTCTTCCTATCTGAACGAGGAAGAATATAAAGGCATGCAGATTCAGACCTCCGGTGAATTCGGCGGTTTGGGGATTGAGGTGACGATGGAAAACGGCCTTGTGAAGGTCGTGTCGCCGATTGATGATACGCCGGCCTTCCGCGCGGGTGTCAAAGCGGGCGATACCATTATTGAAATCGACGGTACGCCGGTGATGGGGATGTCCCTGTCAGAGGCTGTGCAGAAAATGCGCGGCAAGGTCGGGTCGGATATTCATCTCAGCATCATCCGCGAAGGCGTGGCGGAGCCGATGAAGTTTAAAATCACGCGCGATACTATCCAGCTGCGTGCCGTACGTCACCGTACGGAAGGCAATGTCGGTTATATCCGTATCACCACCTTTAACCAGCAGACCTATAAAGGCCTGAAAGAGGGAATTGAAGATATCCAGAAAGAGCTGGGTAACGAGCTGATCGGTTTTGTGATTGATCTGCGCAATAACCCCGGCGGTCTGTTAAATCAGGCGATTGCGGTGTCGGATGCCTTCCTTGATAAAGGGGAGATCGTGTCCACACGCGGACGCGCCAAAGAGGATATCCGCCGTGATAACGCAACGGCGGGCGACCTGACAGGCGGCTTGCCGATCGTTGTTCTGGTCAATGGCGGCTCCGCCTCGGCCTCCGAGATTGTCGCCGGTGCGCTGCAGGATCATAAACGCGCCGTTATTATGGGGACGAAAAGCTTTGGTAAAGGTTCGGTACAAACCATTCTGGGGCTGCCCGGTCACGGCGCGATGCGTCTGACGACGGCACGTTATTACACCCCGTCCGGCCGCTCTATTCAGGCGAAAGGAATTGACCCCGATGTTCTGGTCGAACATGTTGCCGTAACCGAATTGCGCGATACCGGATATATCCGTGAGGCTGATCTGGAAGGCGCATTGGATAAAAAGGACAACGGCAAAAAAGGCAACAAAGATCAGGAGAAAAGCAACGAAACCAAGGTGGAAGACTACCAGCTTGCACGGGCGCTTGATCTTCTGAAAGGTATTCACATGTATGCGAAAACCATTGAATAGTCTTTAATCAACAGGTTTTTGAAACAGAAACAGGCAGAGTAAAATATGCGGGAGAAACTCTCAGGATTTTTACACTCCCATTACGGCCATATCGCCGTGGGTTTTGCCGCTTACTGCCTGTCCATGTTCCTGCTGCTGACGGTTCTGCAAAGCCGGATGCCCGAGGGCGGGCTGAACGGTTTGTCGGACAGCCTTGTCATTGGCTTGACGGAAACGGGGGATGAAACACCTATCGTTGATGTCACACCGCCCGTTGTGCCTCATCATGATACCGCGACCGTTACCGATCCCGTCACCGATACAATTCCGGACAAACCTCCGGCAATGGGACGGATTGCCGTGGTAATGGGGGAAATGGGCTTGTCGCGCAGTGTAACGGTGCAGGCGCTGGAGGAATTGCCGCCGGCAATCAGTCTGGCATTTTCACCCTATGCGGATAATCTGTCAGGCTGGGTGTTTCAGGCGAAAAATCAAAACCGCAGCGTGCTGCTGGAAATTCCGATGGAACCTTACAGTTTCCCCGATGATGATCCCGGCCCCGCCGCTTTGCTGACCCGCAACAGCCATCCGCGTAATCAGGCGGTGTTGGAAGGCAGCCTGCAAAAGGCCGAAGGAATTAGCGGTGTGATGCCCTGGATGGGAAAACGCTTTATGGAGACGGAGGAATATGTTGATCCGCTGATCCGTATGCTGCGCGCCCGAAATCTGTATCTGATTGACGGCACAACGCCGCGTGATCTGCGTGAAACAGAGTCCAAAACGACAATCGCCGCTAAAACGGCCGGCCGCTATAAACTGCCTTATATGGGGATTGATATTGTACTGGACGAGACTGCCACGCGGGCGCATATTATGCGTCAGCTGCGTGTCGCGGAAGAGGCCGCCCGTGCAACAGAGGGGGCTGTCATTGCACTGGCGCAGCCTTATCCCGTCACGGTAGAAGTTTTGCGTGACTGGGAAAAAACTTTGCAAGAGCGCAATATCACGCTGGTTCCGGTTGAAAAACTGGTACAGGGTAAGGCACCAAACGGAAAGAAAAAGAATGACTGATCCGCTATACCGCTCCGGTATCGGCCTTATGATCCGCAACCGTGATAACCGGATTTTCATGGGGGAAAGGCTGGATAATCCCGGCCATTTTCAAATGCCGCAGGGCGGAATTGATGAAGGGGAAGAGCCCGAGGCAACCGTTTTCCGGGAACTGTATGAAGAAACGGGTATCCGCAATGCGGATATTATCGCACAGATGGATGAATGGCTGTATTATGATTTCCCCGAGGATTGGCGTAAACGTCTGTTTAACGGACGTTATAAGGGGCAGAGACAGAAATGGTTCTTGCTCGATTTTACGGGCGAGGACAGCGAGATTGATCTGACGGCCCATGAGGAACAGGAATTCAGCAGCTATCAATGGACGCTTGCCGAGACCGTTCCCGCACTGGCAATCGACTTCAAAAAAGACACTTATGAGAAAGTATTGGCCGATTTCCTTCGCCATTTTTAGGCCATCTTTGACGTGTTGACATCTGTGGATAAAAAAAATAAAATGAATCCAAGAGGGTGATTGCCTTTTATAATAAAGGAGATATCCTCTGTCCCACCATTTGCGAGAAATGGAGAAATGTCCATGGAAGCGTTAAAAAAGACACTTTCGTTTTTTATTCCTGAAGATGTTATTGATGCAAACCGCCGCCGCTACACACGTATGAGCGGCGCTGGCATGACTGTGACTGTCGGCGAGACATATTATGATGTTGAAAACTGGAGCGAGGGCGGCTTGCTGCTAAAAGCGGAAAACGCCAATATCCCGTCCACAAAATATACGGATCTGGACATTACGCTGCGTTTCTGCGGCGAAGCCGGTATGGCAAGTCTGAAACACAAAGGGCGTGTCATTCGTCAGGCGAACGGACGTATTGCGATTGCGCTGAATCCTTTTGATGAAAGCGACAAAGTAATGTTCGGACGGCTGGTTGATTCCGTTCTGACGGAAAGCTTCATTGCGTCGCAGTTGAATTAAGAACATTCCCGCATATAAACCCCCTGCATCTGTCTTCACCTTTTTTTTAGATATTTTCTGTTATTCTGTTATTATAGCGTAGCGATGTTTTATAAGAAAAAGTGAGGCGGAAGTGGACTATATTGTTGGCGGTTTGTTCATTCTGGCGACGTTGGAGCTAATCCTGTATTTCGTCTACCAACCGGATTTCCCTGAAAAGAATGCTCTGGCGGTTTATAACCTGACGATGGTCGGGCTGATTATCTTTTTAAGCGGCATGTTTTTTTTGTGGATCAAAACCACCTACCAAAACACAATCTATGATGAATTCTGGTTTTTCTCGGCTCTTTGCGGGGCGCTTTTGATTTTCATTGTGCTGACTCTGATCGCTTTTATCGTCAGATGGTGGATGTTCCGCGTCAAGGCACAGAATTATTTCACACGGTGGTAAAACAAAGATGACGCAAAACAAAGCCGTTCCTTCGCAAATCGTCAAACAACCCGCAGATAAAGATACTGCCAGAAGCGTGGCCGAAGCCCTGTTGACGACAGGCTGTGTGATGTTTGCCGCCAACGGGCAGGAGCCCTTCACTTTGACATCCGGTGAAAAAAGCCCCGTCTATGTTGATTGCCGTCGTCTGATTTCCTATCCGGTCGAAAGGGCGCTGGTGATGCGTCTGGGCAATCTGCATTTACAGCAGTCTTTGGACGTGTTGAACGGCATTGATTATATCGCGGGCGGTGAAACCGCAGGTATTCCCTATGCCGCATGGCTGGCCGAGGCCATGGAAAAGCCGATGATCTATGTGCGCAAACAACCTAAAGGTTTCGGGCGTATGGCGCAGATCGAAGGTCATCTGCCGGAAGGTGAGTCACCGACCGTGCTGCTGGTGGAAGATATGGCCACTGATGGCGGCAGTAAAATCGCTTTTGCCGATGCACTCCGCGAGGCAGGAACGCATATCAATCATATTTTCTGCCCGTTTTATTACGATATTTTTCCGCATAGTGAAGATATTCTGGGCAAGGCGCATTTGACGATCCATTATCTGACGACTTGGGCGGATATTCTGCAAGTGATTGAGGAACAGAAACTCTTCCCGCCCGGCGATCTGGACGCGATCAAAACATTTTTGCGCAGTCCCGAAGAATGGCGCAAACAGTACGGATAACTAATCCGTTTTTCCTTTTATTCTGTCGCTCTGATGTTAAGGCGCACTTTCATTTCGGTGTGTGAAGAGATTATGGCGTGCAGGAATCTTCGCCGCAATACAGCTGATGCAGCACACTGATCAGCGTGCGCACATCATCCGATTTCAGACGGTAATAAACATGCTGGCCGTCCTTGCGTGCTTCAATCAGCCCTTCATCGCGCAATTTGCGCAGATATTGCGAGGTCTGCGATTGGCTGGAAAGACTGCTTTCCTGCTCGACGATATCGCCTGCATTCATTTCGCCGTTTTCAATCAGATTGCACAATATACTCAGCCGCACAGGATGGCCGAGCGTCTTCAGCATATGGAGCGCCTTCGCCATGTCCTGATGCTTTGCCATTTTTTATCCTCTTTCCGTCACTTTAATTAAAAAAAGTTAATTTATTATAGTGTAATATGGGGGTGGCTTGTTTTCAAGCCTTGATATGGATGCAGGATGAGGGGAGGCTTTAAGGGGATTTGATTTTCTTGAAGACAGCCAGTGAACGGTCTTTCATTAGATGCGTGTCGTGAATCTTCAGATCAGCGCCTTCTTTCAGCGACGGCTCCGCCGTATCCAGAATGCGCTGCCATTTTTCGCCATGCGGCAGCTTGGGCAGGGTGAATTTTTCATCCTGCGTCTGCGCATTGAACAGCAGCAGTAATTTATCGCCGCGTTTTTTTGCGCGTTTGGACGGGGATGCGTTTTCATTCAGCATCACGCCAAAACTTTTGGCATGATGCCAGTCCGGATCATTCATCTGTCTGCCGTCAGGCTTCACCCATTTCAAATCGCTGTTGCCGTCTTTGTCGAAATGATTGCCGTGCATAAAATAATCGGCATTCAAAACGGGGTGGCTTTTGCGGATGTCGCTTAGGTTCTCGACAAATTCCTGCATGATGTCGTCTTTGGCGGTGCGGGATTCATGGTTCAGCCAGCCGGTTTCATTATCCTGACAATAGGCATTGTTATTGCCGTTCTGGCTGTTGCCGAATTCATCCCCGCCCAGCATCATCGGCGTGCCTTGCGCCAG